>DAOKYT010000007.1:0-68238 GCA_035326025.1 Tepidiformaceae bacterium | reverse complement strand
GGTGTGAGCCGCACTATACCGCGTCCGGAGCGCGGAGTGCTGGGGTGCTCAGTGGGTGAGGCGGTCAATCGACCTTGCGGAACGAGGTCATCGACTCGAGTTGCGACCGAGACACATAGGTCCTGCGATCGCCCGGCCTCCGGAAGCGAGAGAGCCCCTGTTTGAAGAGCCGGAAGATGGTGCTCCGCGACAGCCCGTACTCGGCCACGGCATCGTCAACACAAATGAGATCGGAAGTGTTGACTTCTGTTTCGAAGTGTGTCAAAGTGACGCCAACCGTAGCGAAGGGTTGCCAAAGTGACAGTCTTTCCGAATCGGGCAAAGCTCACACCGGGGCTTGCCCGGCACGCAGACCTGCATGGTGAAATCAAGCACCGCGTAATTGTAGTCGCGGAACGACCGTGCGGGCGTGAGTTGCTCGGCAAGCTCAGCCACCCAGCGTTTCCGGCGCGTCTCCCCGTCGTACGGTTGGCCTTCCAGCCGGGCCAGCCACCGAGCCACGTTGTTGTCGACGATTACGGCTCGCTTACCCCGGTGAAGGGACAGCCATGCGGCTGCGGCGTAGGGACCAACACCAGGCAGTGCACGCAGTTCCCGCTCCGACTCAGGAGGTGCACCACCACGAGCAGAAACCAGCCGTGCCGCCTCATAAAGCAGTGGCCCTCGCCAGTGGAGGCCTGCCTGGCTGGTGATCTCTGCGGCGGCACCCGGTCCGGCCTCGACGAGCGCCGTTGCTGTCGGGAACCTGACGCGAAACGTTCGGAAGACCCGATCCGCCTGCGGCGCGCGGGTGCGCTGAACAAGCATTTCCGCTGCGAGGGTGAGCCATGGATCTGACTCATCCCGCCACGCGAAACGCGCGAAGTTGGCTCGGCCCCAGGCTAGGAGACGGCGACGTATTCGGCGGACTCTTCGAGAAGTCTCGCCTGCTCCCTGGCCGGGGGCGGTGCCAGTTCCATCTGCCGAGGCGTCAACCACTGAACCATCTCCCTCGCAATCGCTTCCACCACGGGAACCACGACGGAGTTGCCGAATTGCTTGTATGCGCGAGTGTCGCTGACCGGGATTTTGAAGTCATCCGGGAAACCCATCAGACGGGCACATTCACGCGGCGTCAGCCGGCGGGGCGGGAGAGAATCACCCTGGTATACAAGGATCTCAGACCCGTCCTTGTAGTACCTCGCCGACAGCGTCCGCGTCACGGCCTCGGGGTCCTCGGGGTCGACGAGACCAAAGCCAAAACCGTTGCCCGCAGCCCGATGCTTGGCCGCGTAGTCCTGAAGGTACTCCCAGAGGTTAACCGTCAGTGTGTACTTGAACTCAGGGTTTGGCTCCAGGAGGCTCTTCAACGTCGGCCGCGTCACGGGGAGCACCGGAAACTTGAAGGGCGTGGGAAGCCGGAAGCCCACGATATAGATTCGTTCTCGGTGCTGCGGCCGCGCCGCCTGTCCATCGATGACCGCATGGAACACGTGATAGCCAAGGTCGTTTTCGAGGGTATCCATGATTGTCTGAAACGTCTTGCCCCGGTCGTGGCTTCTCAGGTTCTTGACGTTCTCGAGCAGGAACGCGGCAGGACGCTTGGCATCGATGATGCGGGCGACATCAAAGAACAACGTCCCCTGTGTCTTGTTGCGGAAGCCGTGCTCCCTACCCAGGGCGTTGTGCTTGGAGACGCCCGCGATGGAGAACGGTTGGCATGGGAATCCGGCGACCAGCACGTCGTGCTCGGGGATGTCCTCCATGTTGGTGAGCAGCGTGATGTCTCCCCAAATCTCACCTTGGAAGTTGGCTTTGTAGGTCTTTTGAGCGTACGCATCCCACTCGGAAGTGAACACGCATTCGCCCCCCGCACGCTCGAACGCCAGGCGCATCCCTCCGATGCCGGCAAAAAGGTCGATGAAGGTGAAGCTCATGCGGACAGCACCCTCTCCCGATGCCAGGCAAGGGCTTCTGCTGCGGGCGCGGCGTACCCTGTAAGCGGGAGGCGCAGCGGGCTTCCCTCGATGTCATTCAGCAACGCATTCCGGTTCTCCCCCTGGGATGCCGGGATTACGCGCCACGTCCTGCTCTCGTCGACGAACAGCAACTTCCGGTCGAATGCCCAATGGTGTGCGCGGCACAGACACAGCGCATTCCGCAAGTCGTCGCGGCCACGCAGCGCAACCGGAACGATGTGGGCAGCCTCCGGCTCAGAAACCGGATCCAGGCCGGGCTCCCCGATGGGCACCAACCACCCTACGCCGCAGGCTGAGCAAGAGTGTGCATACGCGCGTTTGACCAACCTTGAGAACCCGGCGTCTCGAAGGAGCCGCCGATGCTCATTTCCGATTCGGCGCTCCTCGAACATCTTGAAGGGGCCTGACGATTGTTCCAGTATCTCTTCCATCTCGTCCAGGATGGGCGCCAGAGACTCCGGCGCTTCCTCGCCCACGACACCCCAGCGTTTCCCCGCAGCCGCCTGCAGGAGTTTTGAATGAACGGAGGAACCCTGGCGTACGAGTGTGACACGGAAACGGTCCACTGTGCCCAATTGCCGCTCGAACACCAGGATGTCGCCGACCGCAGCGCCCGCCAGGAGCGCGCTCTCGATGTTCTTCGTGAGCCGGTGTTCCGGCGGGCGAGTCTTGCCCCATGTCTGGTAGTGCCATCGAGCCGTCACCGTTCCAACCGGCGTTCCGCCGTCGAACAGATCGAGCACCAGCGGGTACTCTTCCGTCGGCCCATCAGAGGGAGGGGGTAGCGGAGGGAGGTAGGCGACAAGACCCTTCGGGATGACCACCCCACCCTGATGCGTGGCAATTCCCAGATCGTTCTTCGGTAGCTGCTTGAAAAACGGGCGGTCGTAGAACGGCATGCCTCCACCCGAACGCGTGTTCGAGTCAGCCTACCCAGGCGCGTTGTGCCGGTCAATCAGGCTCGCCGAGAATCTCCCCCTCAGTGCCTGAAGTGCCGCGTCCCCGTCAGCACCATGGCCACCCCGTACTGGTTGCAGCAGTCGATGCCGTCCTGGTCCCGGAGGGAGCCGCCCGGGTGGATGATCGCCGCCACCCCCGCCTGGCACGCCTTCTCGATTGAGTCGCCCCAGGCGAACGGGAAGAAGGCATCGCTGGCCAGCACCGCGCCCTTCACCTCATCGCCCGCCTTCTCCATCGCAATCTCCACGCTCTTCACGCGGTTGGGCTGGCCGCTGCCCATGCCCAGCAGCCGCCCGTCCTTCGCCACCGTGATCGCGTTGCTCTTCACGTGCTTCACGCAGCGCCAGGCAAAACGCAGGTCCTCGAGCTCTGTCTCCGTGGGCTGGCGCTCCGTCACCACCTTGAACTCGATGTCCTCGGGCGTGCGGTCGTCGCTGTCCTGCACCAGCCAGCCGCCGCCAACCTGCCGGAACGAGCGCCCACCGGCCGCGTGGGGCCGCGCTTCGAGGATGCGGAGGTCCTTCGACTTCCCCTTGAGCACGGTCAGCCCCCCGGGCGTGTAGCCGGGTGCCACCACGATCTCGTAGAACATGCGCGTCTCGCCGTCGTTCGGGTTGCGGAACTCGCGCAGCTCGCGCGCCAGCGCCTCATCGACCACGCGGTTGAAGGCGACGATGCCACCGAAGGCGCTCGTCGCGTCGGCGCGGACCGCGAGGCGGTAGGCCTCGAGCATGTCGTCGCGGGTGGCCACTCCACAGGGGTTCGTGTGCTTGACGATGACGCAGGTGGGGCCGGTGAAGTCGTTGACGCAGTTCCAGGCGGCGTCTGCATCGAGGTAGTTGTTGTACGACATCTCCTTGCCGTGGTGCTGGACGGCGGTGGCGATGCCGCCCCGGCCGTGCTCCGAAAGCGTGCCATCGGTGTAGAAGGCGGCGCGCTGGTGGGGGTTCTCCCCGTAGCGGAGCTGCTGGGCGAGGCGCATGGGGATGGTCAGGCCGGGCGGCGTCTCGCCGGGGTGCGCCTGCCCCCAGAGCCACTCGGAGACGGCGCTGTCGTAGCTGGCGGTGTGGGCGAAGGCCTTCCACGCCAGCTGGCGGCGCGTCTCAGGCGAAACCCCACCGTCGCGCAGGTGGCCGAGGACCGAGTCGTAGTCGGCGGGGTCCACCACGACGATCACGTCGTTGTGGTTCTTGGCCGCGGCGCGGAGCATGGTGGGCCCGCCGATGTCGATGTTCTCGATGCCCTCCTCGAAGCTGACGCCGGGCGTCGTCACCGTGGCGACGAACGGGTAGAGGTTGCAGCAGACGAGGTCGATGCCGCCGATCTGGTGCTGTTCGAGCGCGGCCATGTGCGCGGGCAGGTCGCGCCGCGCGAGGATGCCGCCGTGGACCGCGGGGTGGAGCGTCTTCACGCGGCCATCGAGCATTTCGGGGAAGCCGGTGATGTCCTCCACCTTGCGGACGGGGATGCCGGCCTGTTCGATGGTGGCGAAGGTGCCGCCGGTGGAGACGAGCTCCCAGCCGAGTTCGGCGAGGCCGCGGGCGAAGGGTTCGATCCCGGACTTGTCGTAGACACCGAGCAATGCGCGCATGGGTACCACCTCCGGTGGAGGAATGAGGGATGAGGAATGAGGCACGAGGGCCCTGGAACCCCACCCCGGGGGATCGAAAAAGGCCCCGCGCGGGATATGCAGCGAGACCTTCGGCCCAGGCGAGCGACCATGCGAAACGTGCCGGGCTCCCTCGCGGTGCTCCGCGAACTCGCCAGTTGCCCGGCAGGGAAAGTATAGCCCCGCCACCCCTCGCCCTGCCATTGGCGATTGGCGATTGGCGTTTCCCGCGCCGGCAAGGCGCACGCCCTTCGCTCCCGCAATCGGAATCCGCCCGCGCCGCGCCGCCGCGTTCAGCGGTTTGCGGCGTCCTCGGCGATCGCCCGGCGGAGGTGCTCCAGCCGGTCCGTAACCTGCCAGACATCGCACCAGTGCCGCACATAGTCCCAGTCGATGCTGGCGTTGGAAGCGAGTTCCCTGAGGTCGTCCCGATCCTTTGGCCGAAGCGCGAGGAGTTTGAGGACGATGAGGTCTTCGCGACTGGCCACGCGGAGCCCGGTGTCGTCCAGAGCAATGGCACGGCGCAGAAGCTCCTCCTGAAACGGGGTCTTTGCGGCCTGCAATTCGACCACCTGGGCGATATCCCGGTTGTAGAGCTGGACGAAGTCCGGACCGGAAGCCTGTTCGCGTCCCTGGGCCTTCAACACCTCGAAGCCGTGGTCGGCGAGCGCGGCGATGACCGTCTCGATGCCCGCCGGGTTTGCCTCGACCGTGAAGTCGATGTCGAACGTGAGCCTGGGAACTTCCCAATAGTTGCGAGCAACACCGCCGATGATGGCACCTCGCAGCTTCGCCTCCTGGAAAGCGCTCGCGACCAACTCCAGCAGACCTTGATCGGGTTCGCGCCGACTACCGATTCGTGAGGCCAAGGCGACGTGCTCTTTCGTACAGTGGCGCGGGATCGTCTTCGGCGGCGGCCGCGTCGACCCGTTCTGATGTCCGGTATGGGCGCGCGAGTTGTTCGCTCTTCGCGATGCGTTCGGCCCCCGACAAGGCGAGCCATTCCTTGCGGGTAGCCTCGTTGGCTTCCTCCACGTATCTGCCGAGGCGCCGCATGTACTCCCGGTCCCGCTCCGAAACAGTGAACCTCGCCGGCTCCGTCATGTACCCAGTCTACCGCATCGCGATGCCGCCTCTTCGCCCTTCGCCCTTCGAACTCCGCCCTTCCCGCGTTCACCGCCCCCGATGGGCTGCGGGGCGGCCGCTTACCCGCGTTCAACCCGCTACCGGCTACGATGATCCCGATGCGTGTCAATCCGCTGGTCGCGGTTTCGGCGGTGGGCACCGGCCTCGTGCTGGCGCCCTCCCTCGCGCTCGCCCGCGTGCTGCACCAGACCGGCTTCAACCCGGAGCGCGACCGCCGCCCCGACCCGCTCGACCTCCAGGCAACCGCCATCGCTCCCGGGCTGGTCACCCTGCGCCATGCCACCAGGGAGCCCGTCACGCCCGCGACCGCCACCGGCCACTACCTGCTCCGCGGCGCGCGCGGCTGGGGGCACGCCGGCCCCGTGCTCGAGGCCAACGGCGTGGTGGCCCTGCGCGAATTCCGCCCCGGCGCGGGCGACCTTCGCGCGGGCGACCACGTGCGCCTCGATGCGTTCGCCTTCGAAGGCGACCCCCTTACCGCCCACGGCCTGCCGTTCGATGAGGCGCTGTTCGAGTCGCCGCTCGGCGCGTTCCCCGCGTGGCACGTGCCCGCCGCCAGCGAGACCTGGGCGATCCTCGTCCACGGCAAGGGCGCGAACCGCCGCGAGGGACTGCGCATCATGCCCATCCTCGCCAGCCACGGCATCGACTGCCTGGCCATTACCTACCGGAACGACGAAGGCTGCCCGCCCGCGCCCCACGGCCAATACGCCTACGGCCGCGACGAATGGGAAGAAGTCGAAGGTGCGGTCCGCTTCGCCCTCGAACGGGGAGCGCGCCGCGTGGTGCTCGTGGGCTACAGCATGGGCGGCGCCATTTCGCTCGCCTTCATGGCCCGCTCAAGCCTCGCCAGCCGGGTGGCCGCGCTCGTACTCGATGCACCGATGATCGACCTCGCGCGCACCGTCGAGCACCGCGCCCGCCAGATGCGCGTGCCAGTCCGGGTGCTGCCGGTCTCGAACCGCGTGGCCGCCCGCCGCTACGGGTTCAACTGGCGCGACTTCGACCACTTCGAGACAGCCCGCCGCCTGGAGGTGCCCATCCTCCTCTTCCATGGCGATGGCGACCCAACCGTCCCGGTCGAGACCAGCGACGCCCTGGCGCGCGCCCGGCCCGATATCGTCCGCTACGTGCGCATCCCCGGCGCCGGCCACGTGCGGGCCTGGAACCACGACCCCGGCGCCTACCACCAGGCCGTCAGCGAGTTCCTCCGCGCCCACGTGGGCCACCAGTGAGGCTGCGTTTCCCCGGTGCTTACTCGCGTCGCGGCACCATGGCCCGGATGCCGATCGCATCCCGCAGGCCACCCGTGATCGTCCAGCTGCTCTCGCTCCCCTTCATCGCCTGGTTGCTGCTGGTCGCCTGCGACGACCGTGACGATCAGCAGCCCGGCCCCTCGCCTTCCACCACCGCGTCCCCGGCGCCAACCACGCCGGCCACCGGAGAGGCGACCCCGGCCCCGCCCGGCACGCCCGCGCCACTCCCGGTGGTGGCGCTCGAAGAGGTCGCCAGCGGGCTCGCCCGCCCCACCTTCGTCACGCACGCCGGCGACGGGAGCGGGCGGCTCTTCGTGCTCGAAAAGCAGGGCCGCATCCGCATCATCGAAGACGGCGAGCTGCTCGCCCAGCCGTTCCTGGATATCACCAACGTGGTCAAATCAAGCGGTAACGAGCAGGGCCTTCTCGGCCTCGCCTTCCACCCCGGCTACCCCCAAAACGGCCGCCTCTTCGTCTACTACACCGCCCAGGACAACGACAACACGGTCGCCGAGTTCCGCGTCTCCTCCGATCCGAACCGCGCCGACCCGCGCAGCGGCAAGCAGCTCCTGGCGGTGGCCGACAAGTACCCGAACCACAACGGCGGCATGCTCGCCTTCGGCCCGGATCGCCTCCTCTACATCGCGCTCGGCGACGGCGGCAGCGCCGGCGACCCCGACGACAACGGCCAGGACTTGCTCGCCTTCCTCGGCAAGATCCTTCGCATCGATGTCGATTCGGGCGACCCCTACGCCATCCCGGAGTCGAACCCGTTCATCGCGCGGTCGACCGCACGCGCTGAGGTCTGGGCCTGGGGCCTCCGAAACCCATGGCGCTTCAGCTTCGACCGCGAGACTGGCGACCTCTGGATCGCCGACGTTGGGCAGAACAAGTACGAGGAAGTGAACGTCCAGCCCGCCGCCAGCACGGGCGGCGAGAACTACGGCTGGGCCGTGATGGAGGCGAGCCACTGCTTCCGCCCGGCCGAGGGCTGCGACACTACCGGCATGACCCTGCCGGTCTTCGAGTACGACCACGGCCAGGGCTGCTCGATCACGGGCGGCTACGTGTACCGGGGCCAGGCCTACCCCGCCCTAACCGGAGCCTACCTGTTCACCGATTACTGCTCGGGCAACCTCTGGGCAACCCGCCAGGCGGACGGCGAGTTCGAGACGGAACAGATCGGCCGCCTGCCCGGCAGCATCTCCTCGTTCGGCGAGGACGAAGCGGGAGAACTCTACGCGGTGCGCGATAGCGAGGGCGCGGTGTACCGGGTCGTTGCGCGCTAGCCTCCGTGATCTCGCTGGTTGGGTCGGAGACAAAGGCCGCCGCCACGATCCAGGACCCCCAGCCTCTCCAGCTGCGGGCCCCGGCCACCGTGCCCGTCGAGATGGCGCTCGCCGGACCGGCGGACGGCACCCGCGAGCGTTACCGGGCCCGGGCCGGCGTGGGCGTGGGCACGCTCCTCATCGGCAACCGCGACCCCCACGTCCTGGAGGTGATGGCGGGGCTGGCGAGGGAGCGGCAGTCCGAAGGGCGAACTTCGTGGCGCCGGGCCGGTAACCGCGAAACCCGGACCGGCGCCTGCCGCCTCACGCCTCATACCTCCCGCCTCCCCTACGGCAACCCCACGTCCTCGCTCCGCCAGAGGTAGAGGCACGCGACGGTCGCGTGCGGCCGCCATGGCTCGCCGATCGCCTTCACCGCCTCGGGTTTCGGCATCGACTCCAACCCGTAGCGCCGCATGATGGCCCGGTTGATGCCAAGGTCGTTCACCGGGAGCACATCCGGCCGCCGGAGGTGGAACATCAGGAACATCTCGGCGGTCCAGCGGCCCACGCCCCGCACCCGCGTAAGGTGGGCGATGATCTCCTCATCCGCCCACTGTTCGAACTGTTCGCTGCCGAGTTCGCCGCTGGCGAAGTGCTCGGCAAGGCTGCGGATGGAAGCGATCTTCTGGCGCGAGAGGCCGGCCGAACGGAGGGTCTCGTCGTCCAGTGGAAGCACCTGCTCCGGCGCCGGGAAGGCCTCGCCTTCGAGCCCGAAGAGCGCCTGGAACTTGCGGTAGATCGCCCCGGCGGCGGTGCCGCTGAGCTGCTGGTAGATGATGGAGCGGCTGAGCGCCTGGAAGGCATTGGGGCCGGCCGGGCGCACCTCGATCCGCCCCACCTGCTCGATGAGCGCGGCCAGCACCGGGTCGGCGCCCTGGAGGTAGGCGCGGGAGTGGTCGAGGTCGAACATGCGAGCAACGGACATACCGGCTAGTTTCAACGTTCGGCGTGCTCGAGGGTAACGGGGCGACGGACGAAGTGCGAACTACGCCGGAGAAGCGGCGTCTTGCGGTTCCCGGCTCACCCCCCGGTGAGCGATGTGCCCTGCTCAGCGGCTGGTGGCGAAGAGCCAGCCGGCTGCGCCGAGAAGTCCCGCCTCGGCGAGGAGAAACGCGCCCGACAGGGCAAGCTCTTTGCCGTGGTCGTAGTCCCAATCCTCGCTGCCCTCCGCCGGGAGTTCGTACCAGCCAGTGCGGACCCCGAAGAGCGTCCGCGCGACCACCCGGCCGCGAACGTGGTCGGGCGTGGGTCCGTACTGTTCGGCCATGGTGGCCTGGGAAACCAACGGCGGGATCGTCCGGACATGGGCGGCCTGCGCCTTCAGGCGGAGCACCGCCTCCGGCGGTGCGCTGGCGGTGTCCTTGAACGCGAGGCGTGGGACCACGATGGCCGCCACCGCGAGGACGGCCGAAATCCCAATGAGCGCGAGGCCGATGTGGTATCGCTCCATGGTCCCGGACCATACCACCGCTGCCAGGCCGGGCTTGGTGAAGACCCGTGACCTCGCGCAGCGTCGGGCCATGAACGATCCTGCCATGACCCAAAGCTCGCGGCTTGCAACCCACCCCGCGGTGCTGGCGACCCGGCCCGACGCCGGCCGCCCCACGCCCCATGCATCCCCGGAGTCACCGCGTGGCACCGCATGGCACCGCACGTGCGGCGTGATGCGGTGGGCATGCGGTGGAATGCGGATCCATGCTGGAAAAGTGTTCCGCGCCACCCCACGGTCGCGGCTCACCCGGCGAACCGCGAAAATCCCCGCATGAACCCCTTCTCACTCGAAGGCAAGACCGCCATCGTCACCGGCGGGTCCCGCGGCATCGGCTACGGCATCGCCCGCGCCCTCATCGATGCCGGCGCCCGCGTCATCATCACCGCCCGCGGCGAAGGGCCGCTCCACCAGGCGGCGGTCTCGCTCGGGGCAAACTGCCTCGCCCGCGCCTGCGACAACGCCGACCCGGCCAGCATCGCCACCATGATCGCAAGCACCTGGGAGCTCGGCCCGGTCGATATCCTGGTCAACAACGCCGGCATCAGCCCCTACTACAAGCGTGCCGAGCTCGTGACCGTCGACGAGTGGGACGCCGTCGTCGATGTGAACCTCCGCGGCACCTACTTCGCCAGCGTGGAGTTCGCCAGGCGCGCCTTCGAAGCCGGGCGCCCGGCCAGCATCATCAACGTGAGCAGTGTCCTCGGCATCGTCCCCGGCGAGCGCCTTGGGGTCTATTCCGCCACCAAGGCCGGCATCCACCAGTTCACAAAGGTGATGGCGCTCGAGTGGGCCGGCCGGAACATCCGCGTCAACGCCATCGCCCCCGGCTGGGTCGAAACGGACTTCACCGCCGGCCTCTTTGCCAGCCGCCACGGCGAACGCCTGCGCGCCGAGGTGCCCATGGGCCGGCTCGCGCAACCCGGCGACATCGCCGCCGCCGCGGTCTGGCTCGCCAGCGACGCCGCCAGCTACGTCACCGGCAGCATCGTGGTCATCGATGGCGGACGGCAGCTCCGGTGAGCGCGAACCCCCCGGCGGATGAGCTGCTCGACCTGGCGACCGGCATCGCCGCCGAGGCCGCCCGGCTCCTGGCGCGCTTCGCCGCCACCGGCTTCGATGTCGCGACCAAGTCGACCCGGACCGATATGGTCACCGATGCCGACCGGGGCTCGCAGTCGCTCATCGAACGGCTCATCCTCGACGCGCGGCCAGGCGACGGCCTGCTCGGCGAGGAGGGCGCGGCGCGGGCGGGCACCTCCGGCGTCCGCTGGGTGTTCGATCCGCTCGATGGGACCACGAACTTCATCTACGGTATCCCGGCCTACGCCGTCTCCATCGCCGTTGAAGTGGAGGGCGAAGTGGTGGCCGGGGTCGTCCACGACGTGGCGCTCCGCGAGGTGTTCACCGCCGCGAAAGGCCGTGGCGCGCGCCGCAATGGGGCTGCCATCGCCATCAGCGGCAATACCGACCTGGGCACCGCGCTCCTTGCCACCGGCTTCGGCTACGACCCGGCGGCCCGCGCCGAACAGGCGGCGATGGTGGCCCGCATACTTCCCCACATTCGCGATATCCGCCGGGGTGGATCCGCCGCGCTCGACCTCTGCCATGTGGCATCCGGCCAGCTCGATGGCTACTTCGAGTACCGCCTCAACCCATGGGACATCGCCGCCGGCGGCCTCATCGTACGGGAAGCGGGAGGAGTGACCGCCGGGTTCGGCGGCCACTCCTTCGCCGATGGCTACGTCATCGCCTGCGCGCCCGGTCTCCTCCCCGGGGCGACCGCCCTCATCGACCAGGCATACCGCGCCGCGCGCGACAGCGCCCGCTGACCCGTGGAAGGGGAGTGACGTACACTCCCGAGCGCATCCTTCGCCCGCCCGGGCGCGCATGGAGCCGACGATGGAATTCCGCTTTCCTCCCGAGACCGAACAGTGGCGCGCCGAGCTGCGGGCCTTCCTCAAGGCCGAGCTCCCGCCCGGTTTCGAAGGCGACGACGACTTCTTCGACAACGAAGAGCAGCTGGCATTCGCCCGCGCCTTCACCAAAAAGCTCGGCGCGAAACGCTGGTTCGCACCCGCCTGGCCCGAGCGCTACGGCGGCATGGGCAAGACCCCGGTCGAGCAGATGATCCTCAACGAGGAACTGGCCTACCACCGCGCCCCCTCCGGCGGGCGGCTCTTCACCATTGGCATCACGGGCCCCACCATGCTCGCCCACGCGAGCGAGGAGCAGAAAGAGCGCTACCTGCCCGGCATGGCCTCGGGCGAGACATGGTACTGCCAGGGCTTTAGCGAACCGGGAAGCGGCTCCGACCTGGCCAGCATGGAAACGCGAGCCGTCCGCGATGGCGATGACTACGTCATCAACGGCCAGAAGATCTGGACCTCGAACGGCCACATCGCCGACAGGATGCTCCTGCTCGCAAGGACCAACCCGGACGTGCCAAAACACAAGGGCATCAGCGCCTTCGTCGTCGATATGAAGGCGCCCGGGATCTCGGTCCAGGGCATCCCCAACATCGCCTACCGGCGCGATTTCAACCAGGTGTTCTTCGAGGACGTGCGCGTGCCCGCCAGCGACCTCATGGGCGGGGAGAACAACGGCTGGTATGTCGCGACCACGACGCTGGACTTCGAGCGCTCGAATATCGCGGCCATCTCCGGCGCGCGCCGCACCCTGCACGACCTTGTCCGCTGGGCGAAGGAACGCCATCCCGGCGGCCGGCCATGGGACAGGGCCGAGGTGCGGCACAAGCTCGCCGACCTGGTGGTGGAGGTGGAGGTTGGGCGGCTCCTCGCCTACCGCACCGCCTGGCTGCAATCGAAAGGAAATGTGCCGAACCACGAAGCGAGCATCGGCAAAGTCTGGATGGCCATGCTCGGCATCAAGGTCGCTAATACCGGCGTGAACCTGCTGGGCGCCTTCGGCCAGCTGCGCCCGGGGTCGCCCTGGGCCCGGCTGCATGGCCGCGTGCTCACTTCCTACCTGCTGGCGGTGTCTGGCCCCATCGGCGGCGGCACCAGCGAGATCCAGAAGAACATCATCGCTCAGCGGGGCCTCGGCCTCCCGCGGGGGTAGGCCCCCTCCCTTCCCCGGCCCACCGGGCGATCGAGAACGCGCAGGCTCCGCGCTGGCCCTTCCCTGCCGATGATCACCGTGTGAAAAAGGCGCTCTGGGGCCTCATCCTGCTCTCACTGCTCGGCACCGCGCGGTGCGCCAGCGCCGACCTTGCCGCCGCGCTCGGCGGCGTACCCTTCGTCGGCGGGATCGTGGCCCCCCAACCGGGAACGCCGGCCTACCTGCGGGCCATCGGCACGCCGGCGCCGGTCTCGCTGCCCGAGGTGGACTTCACCGCATGGTTCGCCGAAGAACCTCCGCCGGACGCCGCGGCGAGCGAGACCTGGCAGCACATGGAGCTCATCGCGGTGGCCGGGGCGGGCGCCAGCGGGTGGGCCGAAGTCTGCAAGGAGGCGGCATCGGCCGCCGGCAGCGACCGCGCCGCAAGCCCGCTCGTTGGCGCGCTCGCCTGCAGCTCCGACCCGACCGTCACCCGGATGCAACGGTTCGCCCTCGAACTCCTTGGCGCGCGCGCCGCCGTGGGCCTCTGGATGCGGGGCGACCGATCGGTCGCGACGATCCAGGGCCGCCAGGGGCAACTCCGCCTTTCGTGCTCCGCCCAGGTGATCGCGCGCCAGGGGCCGCCGGACAACCCGTGGACGCGGGCATGCGAACTGGCGCTCGACGCCTCGTACCTCGAGGGGGACGGGCCGGCCACGCTCGACGCGCTCATCGAGGCCTACACACTCGTCGCGGCGGAGATCGCCCGGCTCGACCCGGATATCGACACGGAACCTGGATACTTCGGTGCGGCGCCGGCGCCCTGAGGCCAGCACGGTCACCGTGGCTTCGAAAAGGATCGCTCGGCCCGCCCGCCGCGCCGCCAGGGTTTGGCGGCGCTCCGCGGTTCGGCCGGGTGGTCCCGCCTGGTGTGGCGGGTGGCCTGAGCGGTATCGATCTGAACCGCGGCCTGCTACGGGCGCGCGCCGTGGACAGCGAGCTCGCGTTCGAGGTTCAGCGGCTTCGTGACGGCGTGGCGGTCGTAGTCGCCCCACTCTTCACGGGGGACCAGCCACATGACTTCGAACTCGTTGCCATCGGGGTCGGCGCCGTAGAGGGACTTGGTCGCGCCGTGGTCGCTCGCCCCGGTGAGCGCGCCGAGCTCCGCGAGGCGCGTGCGCATCGCGGCGAGGTCCTCGATGCGGTCAACCTGCCAGGCGAGGTGGTAAAGGCCCACGCTCCCGCGCGGGGCGTTCGGCGCACCGGCGCCCACGGAGAAGAGGCCGAGGTCGTGGTGGTTGTCGGAGCCGGCGGCCCGGAGGAAGACGGCCTGGCCGTTCATGTTCGTGATCTCCTCGAAGCCGAAGGCCTGCCGGTAGAAGGCGGCAGCCCTGGCGGCATCGCGGACGAAGAGTACGGCGTGATTAAGACGGGTGATGTTTGGGCCGGGCATGGCAACCTCCTTACCCTATGTAAGGTTACGACCAGAGATGAGCAAGGGCAAGCCCGCCCACGTGCGTGCGTCCGGCCGGGATGACGAAGCCATCGTGCGATCAGCGCGGAAACGGCTCCTTCGTTGGTGCGGGCGCACTCCTCTGCGAGGGCGGAAGTGTACCGCGACCCGGCCACCGAGTCAGTGGGTCTCGTGTTCCTCGCGGCCGCCATCCATGGGGATGTGTGCGAGGCGAGCGGGGATCCACTCGCTGAGGAGCGCGTCGATGGCGTCCTTCGCCTGGATGAGGGAATGGCCGGCTTCGGCATACAGGACGATGCGCTTGGGTTCGAGGGCGCGCCGGTAGATATCCTCGCTCGCCTCGTGGTCGAGGATGGTGTCGGCCATGCCGTGGATAAGGAGGAGTGGTTTGCCCAGGTTTTCAACCTGGCGCGTGCCGTAGAGCTGAGGCGACATCGAGACGACACCGGTTACCGAATCGTGGAGCTCTCCCGCCTTGATGACGACCGCCCCACCGAAACTGTGACCGACGAGCGCGAGGTCGGATGCGCCGATACCGCGGAGGAAGGAGCAGCCCGCGAGCACATCAAGCACACACTCTTCGAAGTTGTTCGGGTGCCGATATTCGACGCGCAGGACCGTGACCGCCGAAGGGGCAAGGAGCCGGGGGAGGCGGGCATAGAGGCTGTCGGCCGGGCCATCGACACCGCCCATGGCGCCACCCACGCAGACGATGGCGCCGGTGCCCCCTTCGACCGGGTGGAGGATGGCCTCAATCTCGCCGCGGGTGGTCTCCATCCGGAGGCGGAGCGCGGTTCCCGCCGGATCGATCGGCGCGGCGGCGACGCGGAGGAGGCGGAGGTCGAGGTCGCCGGGGGATTCTTCCGGCTCGTCCCACATGTTCCCTGGCACGACTCCACTATACGGCCCGGGGGCGCGGGACGTATCCGGGATAGAGCGCACCGGCGCGGCGGGAATGAAGCCGCATCAGCTGGTAACCTGCAAGATTGCACGGAAATGAAGACCGTTCGGCTTTGGCGGGCCGGCCTGCCGCAGCCACACAAGACCAACCGAAAAGAGGACTGAAAAGATGGCGATTTCTTTCGAAGGGCAGGTCGCCCTCGTCACGGGCGCGGGCGCCGGACTCGGGCGCGCATATGCGCTGGACCTGGCGAAACGTGGCGCGAAGGTGGTGGTGAACGACCTTGGCGGCGATCCGCACGGCCAGGGCGCGGATGCGGCCCCCGCGCGCCAGGTGTGCGACGAGATCAAGGCGGCTGGCGGCGAGGCAACGCCGAACTTCGACAGCGTTTCGAGCTACGACGGTGGCTTCAACATGGTGAAGACGGCCATCGACACGTACGGCCGGCTCGACATCGTGATCTGTAATGCGGGCATTCTGCGCGATGTCGCTTTCCACAACATGAGCGAGCAGGACTGGGACGCGGTCTTCGCGGTCCACATCAAGGGCTCGTTCACGGTGCTGCGCGCCGCCTGGCCGGTGTTCCGGCAGCAGTCGTACGGGCGCGTCGTGCTGACGACGTCGTCCTCCGGCATCTACGGCCAGTTTGGCCAGGCGAACTATGGCGCGGCGAAGACGGCGATGATCGGCCTGATGAACGTGCTGAAGCAGGAAGGCGCGAAGTACAACGTGAACGTCAACACGGTCGCGCCGGTCGCCGGCACGCGGCTGACGCAGACGGTGATGCCGGCCGAGATGGTGGAGCGCCTGAAGCCGGAATTCGTGGTGCCCGCGGTGACCTGGATGGTCTCGAAGGAGTGCCAGGACAGCGGAATCATCATCGAAGCCGGTGCCGGCAACTTCAATCGTGCGTCGATCGTGAAGGGCCCCGGCGTGCAGCCCGGCATGGCGGAACTCAAGGACGCCGAGTGGATCCAGGCGAACTGGGACAAGATCATGAGCCTCGAGGGTGCCGAGCCGATGTGGCGCAGCGGCCAGACCCTGAAGGACTACCTCGCCTCGAAGGCTGCCCAGGGCTAACCGGCCGCGCGGCGGACGAGGAACGGTGAAGGGGGACGCATGAGCGTCCCCCTTTTCGTGCCGCCGGCGGCACGGAAGCTCGCCGGACGGCTCCGCCCTCCGCGGAGAGATCGTGGATTGCCCCGGTGACACGCAGTTCGTGGCCGGCGGCGGTGGGAGCTGCATGGGATCCCTCGGGACATTGTCGCCGCGTTCGGCTGCCCGTGTTCCGCACGGGTATCGGGCCGATGGGTGAGGTAGCGACCGGGTCCCTGGGGTAGGATCGCGGCCATGACCGGGTATTCGGGAACCCCGCTACCGGCGAAACTCGGCATCAAGCCGGGCGCGCGAGTCGCGCTGGTGAACCCACCGCCAGGATCCCGGGACGTGCTGGGCGAGCTCCCGGATGGGGTGGCGCTCGTGCCGGCGGGAGATGGCGCGCTCGATGTCGTGGTGTGCTTCGTGGCCGGGGAGGAAGGGCTGGCGGATCGGTTCCTCGAACTGAAGCGGCAACTCCAACCGGCCGGCGGGCTCTGGATAGCGTGGCCGAAACGGCGCAAGGGCATGCCGGTGGGGATCGGAGAGAATGCGATCCGCGAAGTGGGTCTCGCGGCCGGGCTCGTGGATAACAAGGTATGCGCGATCGACGAGCACTGGTCGGGATTGCGCTTCGTCTTCCGCCGCGAGGATCGACGCAAATGAGCCCGCCACGGGTGGCGGTGACGGCCGGCACGGCGCTTGACCGTCACGGGTTTGAGCGGGCAAGCCTGGGCCTGAGCTACCTGCGGGCCATCGAGGCGGCCGGGGCGCTGCCGCTCGTGATTGCGCCGGGAATGAGCCGCGAAGGCATTGGAGCAGCGGTACGCCGGTGCGCCGGGCTCGTGCTGACGGGCGGCGGCGACGTGGCGCCAGCGCGTTACGGCCAGGAGCCGCACGAAACCATCACGGGAGTTTCGGAAGGGCGAGACGCGATGGAGCTGGCGGCGATCGAGGCTGCCGATGCCGGCGGACTGCCGATCCTGGCAATCTGCCGGGGGATGCAGGTGCTCAACGTGGCGCTCGGCGGTTCATTGGTGCAGGACATCCCGTCGATGGTGGAGGGCGCACTGGCGCACGCGGTCCAGGAACCGCGGCATGGGCCAGCGCACGCCGTGGAGGTGGCCGAGGCGAGCCGCCTGGCAGGCATTGCCGGGGCCGGACGGATCTTCGTGAACTCGCGGCACCACCAGGCGCTGGACCGCCTTGGGGCCGGGCTGGCCGTCAGCGGCCGCGCGCCTGACGGGATCATCGAAGCGGTGGAAGTGCCGGGCGCGCGCTTCGTGGTTGGCGTGCAGTGGCACCCGGAGGACATGGCCGGCCACGGGGAAATCGGCACGAGCGCCGAGCGGCTGTTCGCGGCGTTCGTGGCCGCGGCGGGCGAATCCTCGCGTTAGGGTACGGCGGGCCCGGGCACGGTAACGGGGCGGGGAGATGGCTGCCGGCCGACACGCCAGCGGTCGGCCTCGGCGATGAGGAATGCGGCGACGATGACCATGGCGAGGACGCCGAGCGTCAGACGCGCTCCCGCGAAGGTGGTACCAACGCCCATGAGGAGGAGCGGCAGGGCGATGAACGCCTCGGTGAGGGTGAGCTGAACGGCGAACACGCGCGCCTGCTGCCCCATCGGGGCCGTCTCGGTGAGGGCCACGCGGGCGGCGATCAGCACTCCGCTGAGGCAGAGCCCCAGGAGGAAGGCCACCGGTACCGCGACGGCGAACGTGGTGTTCAATTGCGCTTCGAGGCGAATGACCGGTGGCACGTGGCTGAGCTGGGCCACTGCGGTGATGCCGTAGTCGAGCGCGGCAAGGGCGCCAACGGAGGCCGCGAGCCCGGCGATCGAGAGCCGCATGACCTCGCCGGCGCGGTCGAGCGTGAGGGATCGCCCGCACCAGAGGAGGCCGGCGACCACGCCCACGATGCCAGGGACCATGAGGCACGCCAGGGCGCCCAGGCCGAGGCCGAGGTCGCGTTCGAGGTAGAAGGGGAGCGCCACCACGATGCCCTTGGCGACGACCATCTTCAGGCCGAGGGCGATGAGGGCGTACCGGGCCCGGTATTCGGAGCCGAAGAAACGCAACACCTCGCCGAAGCGCATGGCGCTCGCGAAGGAACCCGGGGCCTGGACGCGGAGCGAGGAAAGCCGCCAGGCCAGGAGCGATGTGACACCAGTAAGGAGCAGGAAGCCAAGCATCGCGCCGGCGAGCATGAACCGGGGGCCGCCGAGGAAGTAGAGAGCGGGAGCGAGGACCAGCATCCCGAGGCCCTGGCCGCCATACTGGAGCGCGACGAGCCAGGAGTGGACGCGGCCCGCCTGCTGGTGCTGGAGCGGCTTGACCAGGGCCATCTCGGCCGGGGTGAAGACCTGGGAACCGGTGGAGTAGGCGAATGCGAAGATCCACGCGCTGGTACTCCCGTCGAGGAAGAAGACGGCGCCGGCGACGGGGAGGAAGCGGAGGATGGCGCCGGCCGCGAATCCCCGGGCCGGGCCCAGGCGGTCGGCGATGGCGCCGCCCGGCAAGCCGAGGATGATGGACGGGAGAAGGGTGGCCAGGAAGAGGCTGCTCAGGCCGAGCGCCGGGCTCTTGCCGGTGCCCGCGATGAGGAACAGCGAGGCGAGCCAGAGGTTCTGGGAGGTCTGCGCGAGGAACTTCGCGCCATAGTAGATGCCCCGCTCGATTCCAAAGCCTTGCGAAGACGTGCCCGCCACCCGGCTACCCCACAACGACATCCAGCCCGCCCGCGAAGGCGGCCTGGCGAATGCGTCCGAGAGACCAGGGCGGTGAAGCGACGGTCTCTCCCAAGAGCCTGCGAGGTTAGCTGACGGGTTCGGCATTGGGAGTTGCCTACGCGCGCTTTCGCGCGATACACCCCTGCAGTTGGGTCCCCCGCTCCTTCCGTGGGAAGGATTCGGCTGCATCGAGTATACGCCAGGACCGGCGCGTTGGGTTTTCTTTCCGTTAACCAGCGAACCGTGCGATTTCCTGATTTGGCGCCGTGACACAAGACGCCTACGATCCGGCCCCGCAACACCGGAGGAGTTCCGCATGATTGACTGGCCAGCAATCCACCGCGAAGCGCTCGACATCCTGGTGCGCTACCTGCAGATCGACACCTCGAACCCGCCGGGGAACGAGAAGCCGGCGGCCCGGTTCCTGGGCTCGTTATGCGAGGCAGAGGGCATCGATGTGGAGTACATCGAGACCGCCCCGAACCGCGAGGTGATGGTCGCCCGGCTGCGGGGCGATGGGTCGAAGCGGCCGATCATGCTCTGCAATCATACGGACGTGGTGCCGGTGGAGGCGCCGTACTGGACCGTCCCGGCGTTCGAGGGCGTCATCAAGGACGGACGGATCTACGGGCGCGGCACCGTGGACATGAAGGGGTGCGGCGTGATGCAGCTCATCGCGGCCCTGCTCTTGAAGCGGGAGAGCGTGGCGCTGAAACGCGATGTCGTGTTCTGCGCCGTGCCCGACGAGGAGGCGGGGAGCGATTGGGGGATGTTGTGGCTCTGCGAACACCGCCCGGACGTGGTGGACGTCGAGTTCGAGCTGAGCGAGGGAGGTGGAGGCAGCACCCGGTTCGGGCGGCAGGAGGCAAAGCTGTTCAGCGTCGCGACGAACGAGAAGGACCTCTGCTGGCTGAAGCTCACGGCGGTCGGGAGGCCCGGTCACGGGAGCGTTCCGCATCCCGACAACTCGGCGGTGTACCTGGTGCAGGCGCTCAACCGGCTGGTCGAGTGGGAGCGCCCGTTGACCTTCACCCCGGACACAGAGACGTACCTGGAGCGGCTGGCGGATGCTGGGCTGATGCCACGTGACCGCGCGGACGTGGAAGAACGCATCCGCCAGTCGCCCGAGATGCAGGCGATGTTCATGAATACGCTGAACCTGACGATGCTGAACGCGGGCATCAAGGCGAACGTCATCCCCGCGAGGAGCGAGGCGATCCTTGACTGCAGGCTCTTGCCCGGCCAGTCGAAGGAAGACTGGATACGGCAGGTGCGCGAACAGATCGCGGACGAGCGGATCACGGTCGAGCTGTATTCGCCGGACCAGGGCGAGCCGGAGCGCGTCCCCTGGGACACGGAGCTCTTCCGGACGATCAACGATGTCGTGAAGGAGGCGATCGAGGATGCGGTGGTGGTCCCGGGGATGACGACCGGCGGGACGGACAACCGGTTCTTGCGGGCGAAGGGCATCCCGGCCTACGGGTTCATCCCCTGCCTGCTCAGCCCGGAGGAGCGTCGCGGCTTCCATGGCAACGACGAGTTCATGACGGTCGAGAACTTCCAGATGGGGTGTGAGCTGATGTACGAGATCGTGCGGCGGATGGTGGTCTAGGCGCGGGGGCGGCGAAATGGCGGGCGGGGTCCTTGGACCCAAAGGCTGAGCCTTCGCGGTATGGACAGGCGCCGGCGGCGGTGGATTGTGGGGATCGTGGGGGGGGCGGTGTGCGCCGGGGCGCTGCTGCTGGGGCAGGTGTGGCTGTTCATTGCGTTGAGCTGGACGCACCGCGAGCCCCCGGGGGACCCGGCGATCGGCTTCAACTTCAGCTGCGACCAGGCCGAGTATCTCCTGCTCGAGGACCCCGCCGCCGGGGCGGATGGGTTCGTGGACGACGGGCGGGCCGGGCGGGCCGAATGGTGCGCGGCCACGCTGGGAGAGCTCATCGAACTCACGGGCGCCCGCCACGTGCGATTGAGCGCGCCGTGGGACGAGGTGGAGCCCCGGCCGGGCAATTTTGACTTCACGACGCTGGACGCGCAGCTGGCGGCGGCTGAGCGAGCGGGGGCAACGGTCTCGCTCTCCGTGGGCATGAAGGCGCAGCGGCACCCGGAGTTCTACATCCCGGCGTGGGCCATGGATGGCCTCGAACTCCCGGGTGGGGCGGTACTTTCCGATATCCGCGTGCTGCGGCAGCGCGCGCTCCGGATGGTGGTGGAGGTTGTCCGGCACGTGGGCGAGCGGCCGGTGGTGGATTCGTGGGGAGCGGAGAACGAGGGATATATCGCCTCTCCGCGTTCGAACGACTGGACGCTGAGCCGCGAGTACGTGGCCGAGGTGGTGGCGACCATCCGTGAGCACGACCCGCTGGACCGGCCGGTGGCGATCAACCATGCGCAGCACTTCGTGATGGACCGGCGGTGGAAGGATGCGCTGGCCGATGGCGACGTGCTGGGCCAGAGCCTGTATCCGTTCCGCAACTACAGCGTGCCCGGGTGGAAGTTCGTGGTGAACATCATGGAGATCGGGCCGCTGATGCCGAACTATGCCTACCAGGCGCGGACCGCGAGGGAAGCAGGGAAGGCGTTCTGGGTGACCGAGCTCCAGGCGGAACCGTGGACGGACGACGACGCGCGGCTGCTCTCGCCAGACAGTCCATCGCCAAACCTGACACCGGAGAAACTGCGCCGGAACGTGAAGTACGCGCGGCAGACCGGGGCGGAAAGAGTGTATCTGTGGGGGGCGGAGTGGTGGCTGTACCAGGGGGAACGCTTCAACGACTGGCGGTGGACCGAAGCGGCAAGGGCGGCGATCCAGGCGGCGGGGGAGTAGCCGCGGTCAGCCAGGGTAGGGGAAGTCGGTACTCCCAAATGGGACGGGCCGTTCTCCACGGATGGCGGCATCGACAGCGTCCATCAGTTCGCCGCCATCGATGAGCATGGGGAGATAGGCGCTGGCTCCCGATTCGCTGTACAGCAGGCGCTCCCGTTCGCGCGGGACGGGGGTGAGGATGATCACCCGCGCGCCCCGGGCGACCATCGCCTCACATTCCTGAGCGGGGCAATCAGCGGGCGTCGTCACGACCACATCGTCGATGCCGGCGCCATCGAGGAGGGGCTCGCCAACCGTGGTGAGGGCAAAGCGGCCCGACCGCTCAATCTGGCCGACCAGCGCGTTGCGGAGTGCGGGATCCGCGGTGATCACGCGGATGGTGTGAGCGTTCACAGGGTAAGTGTCGGGCCGTGGGAAGGGCCGAACGATGGTCGAATGGGACCAGAAAGCGGGGGACCATGGGCCCACAGATGCGGAGGACTGTGTGAACAGTTTACTATTGCGTGGTAATGGGGATAAAAGAAGCATCCTCCGGAGGCGAACCGGAGGTCCTTCGCCAGCTGGGCGACATGGCCGTTACGAGCGAGATTCTCGTGGGGAGCGAGGACCTTGCGGAGATTCTCCAGAGGCTTGCGCAACGGGCAAGGGATATCACCAGCGCGGACTACGCGGCGATTTCGACGTTCGACGAGCACGGAGTGCTGACCCGGTTCGTCTACACGGGGATCAGCGAGGAGCAGGCGCGGCGCCTTGGCGAGCCGCCACGGGGTCGGGGGTTACTGGGTGAGCTATGGCACCACGAGCGGCCGATGCGGCTTGCGGATGTGATCAAGCACCCGAAGTATTCGGGCTGGCCCGAAGGCCACCCCGAGATGGGTGCATTCCTGGGCGTGCCGATTCGCGCCGGCGGACGCGCGATCGGGTCGCTCTACATGACTCGAGACCGGGGCCGGGCGGACTTCACGACGGCCGACGAGGTCGCCGCGGCCGTCCTCGCGTTGCAGGCCGGGGTGAGCCTGTCGTACGCGATGGCGCGGGAGCGGACGGGGCGGCTCTTCCTGTTGGAAGAGCGGGTACGCATCGCCCATGACCTGCACGACGGGACAATCCAATCGCTGTATGCGCTGGGTTTGGAGTTCGACGGGCTTGCCGCGCGCCAGGAATTTCCGGATGAGGTCCGCCGGTCGCTGCGGCGCGGGGTTGAGCGGATCAACGAGTTGATCGCGGATATCCGGACGTATATCACGATGCTGGAGGCGGCCACGCCCATCGAGCAGCCGAACCTGACGCAGGACCTGGCATTCGTGATCCGCCAGATCGTGCCGCCAGGCATCGCATCGGTGGTGAATATTTCGGCGGCGGCACTCCAGGAGCTCACCGCCCGCGAGTCGGAGGACCTCCTGTACATCGCGCGGGAAGCGCTCAGCAACTCGGTGCGGCACGGGGCGCCAACGAAGATCGCCGTGGACCTCAGGCAGACGGCGAGCGCGACCGTGCTCACGGTGCAGGACAACGGCGTAGGATTCGATGAGGCATCGACCCGGCGGGGGCTGGGCACGGTGACGATGCGCACGCGGTGCGAACGCCTTGGCGCGGAACTGACCATCATCCCCATCCCCGGCATGGGGACGACAGTGCGGATCGCAGTCCCCCGGCGATACGAGGAAGAGGAAGAAGATGACGACTGAGACGATCCATGTCCTCCTGGCGGACGATCACGACCTGGTGCGTTCGGGGCTGAAGTCGGCGCTCCGGGCATATGAGGAGTTCAGCGTCATCGGGGAGGCGCGCGACGGGCTGGAGGCGGTGCGCGAGGCGAAGCGGACCAACCCGGACCTGGTGGTGATGGACGTGCGGATGCCGCGGCTCAACGGGATCGAGGCATGCCGGGATATCCGTTCGTCGCTGCCAAAGACGAACGTGTTGATGTTGACCTCGTATGCGGACGAGCAGGCGGTGATGGCATCGATCTTGGCTGGCGCGAGTGGGTTCATTCTGAAGGAAGTGCAGACCGCCGACCTCATCGAGGCGATGCGCGTGGTGGGACGCGGCGGGAAGATCCTGGACGCGACGAGCTCGGCGGCGGTCATCGAGCAGATCCGCCGGGGGAACGTGGTGAGCGAGGAAGACCGGATAGCGCAGCAATTGAGCGAGCGGGAGCTGAAGATCCTGGAGCTGATCGCCGAAGGGATGACGAACCGCGAGATCGGCGAGCAGCTCTACCTCTCGGAGAAGACCGTGAAGCACCATGTGAGCGACATTCTGAGCAAGCTCGGGCTGACGCGGCGGGTGGAGGCGGCGGGCTTCGCGATCCGCCGGGCGGCGAAACGGATGCCGGACTAACCACGAGCGCGCCGGGTGTTCTCGCGGCCGCGCCCGCGGGCGTGCGAGCGTCGAGTAGACTTCGCGGCATGAAGCGCACCACGGTAGGAAACGTCGAGATCACGGCCCTGGTCGACACCATCGAGGCGTATCCGGCCTCGACCGTCTACCCGAACGCGGACCTTTCGCGATACACCAGGCACCTGGATGCGGAAGGCCGGGTGCCGTTGAACTTCGGCTCGTTCCTGGTGAGGGATGGGGCGCTGTTGCTGCTCGTGGATACGGGCTGGGGGCCGGAGCACAACGGGCGGCTGCTGGCCGAGCTGGCGGAGGCCGGCGTGAAGCCATCCCAGGTGACCCACATCCTGTTCACGCACCTGCACGGCGACCACACTGGCTGGAACCTGGACCGGGCGACCGGGAAGGTGCGCTTCCCGGGGGCGCGGTTCCTGGTGCCGAAGCTGGACTGGGACCACTACCTGGCGAACCCGAACGCATCGTTCGAACGCGACGTCCGTCCGCTGGAGGCCCTGGGGGTGATGGAGCTGGTGGAGGGGGAGCGAGCACTCTCCGCGGCGCTCACGGCAATCCCGACGCCGGGCCACACGCCGGGCCATACGAGCCTCGTCATCACATCGGGCCAGGAGCGGGGCTTCATCCTCGGAGACGTGGTGATCTCGGCGGTCGACGCGGAGGACCCGGAGATGGACTCGGTGTTCGACTGGGACAGCGGCGTGGCCCGCGAAACGCGGAGGAAGACGGTGGAGCGGCTGATTGCGGACGGTTCGATCGTGGGTGCGAGCCACTTGCCGGCGCCGGGGCTGGGGCGATTTGTGCGGGAAGGCCGGCGGCAGTGGTGGCAGGCGCTGTAGGGCCTCCGCGCCCGGCGTTTCCGCTTCGGAAAACTGGCTTCGGAACCCTTGTTCTGATAAACTGTGAAGGTAAGCGAACGAATTGCCCTCCATCTCCCCTTGTGGGGGCAAGGCGCGCCAGGATAGCTCTTTCGACTATGACCACACAGGCAACGTCGTCTTCCTACACCGCCGAGAACATCCAGGTCCTGGAAGGTCTCGAAGCCGTCCGGCGCCGGCCGGGCATGTACATCGGCACGACCGATAAGTCAGGGCTCCACCATCTCGTCAAGGAGCTCGTCGACAACGCGGTCGACGAGGCGATGGCTGGGTTCTGCGACCGTGTGGAGGTGATCTTCCATGCGAACGGCTGGTGCACGGTCGTGGATAACGGGCGTGGCATCCCGGTCGACGTCCAGAAGCAAACGGGCAAGAGCGCTGTCGAGACGGTCCTCACGGTGCTCCACGCCGGCGGCAAGTTCGGCGGCGGCGGCTACAAGGTCTCGGGCGGTCTGCATGGCGTCGGCGCGAGCGTGGTGAACGCGCTTTCGGAGCAGATGTGGGTCGAGGTGGTGCCCGACCCGGATGTCCAGGGTGCGGACAAGGCGGGGAAGGTGTACCGCCAGGAGTTTGCGCGGGGCGTGCCGCTCGGCGAACTGACGCCGCGAAAACTCTCCGAACCACGGAAGACGGGTTCGACCATCAGCTTCAAGCCGGACGCCTCGATTTTCGAGAGCGTGGACTTCGACTTCAAGATCGAGGCCGAGCGGCTGCGGATGTACGCCTTCCTGACGAAGAAGGTGTGGTTCCACCTGTTCGATGAGCGGACCGGCGAGGAAGTGAACTACTACTTCGAGGGCGGCATCAAGAGCTTCGTGCGGCACATGAACCGGGAGCGCGAGGCGATCAACTTCGAGCCGGTCTATGTGGAGCGCGAGGTGGACGGGAACGTCATCGAGTGCGCCATCCAGTACAACGACGGCTTCAACGAAGCGGTGTACACGTTCGCGAACTCGATCAACACGATCGATGGCGGCTCGCACATGACGGGCTTCCGCCAATCGCTGACCCGCGCGCTCAACGATTACGCGCGGAAGAACAAGATCCTCAAGGACGCTGACCCGAACCTGACGGGGGAGGACGTGCGCGAGGGCCTGGTGGCGGTGGTCTCGGTGAAGCTGCCGGAGCCGCAGTTCGAGGGCCAGACGAAGACGCGGCTGGGCAACCCGGAGGTGGCGGGCCAGGTGCAGACGGTGGTCGGCGAGGCGCTGGCGCAGTACCTGGAAGAGAACCCCTCGGACGCGAAGCGGATCATCGAGAAGTGCCTCGTGGCGAGCCGTGCCCGCGAGGCGGCGCGGAAGGCGCGCGACCTCGTGCAGCGCAAGAGCGCGCTCGAGAGCGGGACGCTGCCGGGCAAGCTGGCCGACTGTTCGAGCCGGGACCCCGAGGAATCGGAACTGTTCATCGTCGAGGGCGACTCGGCGGGAGGTTCGGCCAAGCAGGGGCGCGACCGGAAATACCAGGCGATCCTGCCGCTATTCGGCAAGATCCTGAACGTGGAGAAGGCGCGGCCCGATAAGATGCTGGGCCACGAGGCCATCCGGCTGGTCATCTCGGCGCTGGGGACGGGCATCCGCGAAACGTTCGACGTCACGCGGCTGCGCTACCACAAGGTCATCATCATGACCGACGCCGACGTGGACGGAGCCCATATCAGGACACTGCTGCTGACCTTCTTCTTCCGGAACATGCCGGAGCTCATCGATGGCGGGTACCTGTACATCGCGCAGCCGCCCCTGTACCGCGCAGCCTCGGGCAAGGATGTGCGCTACTTCTACAACGACGCGGAGCTGGACGAGTACCGCAAGCAAAGCAAGCGGGCGAACCTGAATGTGCAGCGCTTCAAGGGTCTCGGCGAGATGAACGCGGAGCAGCTCTGGGAAACCACAATGAAGCCGGACTCCCGGATGTTGTTACAGGTCGGCGTGAAGGACGCGGCGGCGGCCGACCAACTGTTCTACGAGTTGATGGGCGATGAGGTGAGCCACCGGCGGCGGTTCATCCAGGCCAATGCGAGCCAGGTGAAGAACCTGGATATTTAGGCGTGAGGCGGTAGGCGCCAGGAGCCTGCCGGTTTCGTGGAGCGTAAGGCATAGGCAGACGATCAGTTTGGCATGAGGCCCTGCCGCCAGCACGCTCCCGGCCAGGCCGCCCTCCTGCCACCCTCTTTCGCCGGCCTCATCCCCGCGGGCGACACCCGGCCTACTTCATCCGGGAGACGGTCGCCCGGCTCGACCTGAGCGCCTTCCACGACGCCGACCGGTGCCCGCGCGGGCAGCCGCCCCACGCCCCGAAGCCCATGGCCGGGCTCTACCTCTACCGCGCTGCCCGGGGCGTCTACTCTCCCCGGCGACTGGCCGAGGCCTGCGCCCGGGACGTCTCCTTCAGCTACCTGCCCGTCGCGCGACCCCGGCCACCACTCGATCCGCGGGTTCCGCCAGCGCCTCACGAAGGAGCTTGCTGGCCTTTTCGTCCACAGCCTGCTCAAGCTCTTCGCCGGGCAGCAGCGGCGCCCTGGCAGCCTGAGGCGGCCGCAGCGGGCACCACGGGCCCCCGAATCCCGCGTGGTGAGACTACACCCGCCTGCAGGAGCTTCCACGCGCCCACTCCTGCCCCGCCCTTCGCCCTGATCGCCCCCCAGAGCGCCGTTCGGTCTTGCAACCGGGCTTTTCGCGATGACTCTGGCAGGCTCCTAGCTAAACTGTTCCGTGCTCGTGAACCAGGCCTGGTGGGCCCGGTCGACTACCGCCATGTAGCGCACCCCGTCCTCGAAGCTCGTCAGCCGCACCGGCGCGCCGGTGGTGATGGAGTTCACGAAGTCCTCCTCCACGCGCCAGCCACGGGCGGTGCCCGGGTCGGGCTCGATCGTCACCGGGGCCTTGCCATGCTCGATCAGTTCGGCGGTGTCACCCATCTTCCAGCGAAGCGTCGCCGCCGAGCCGAAGATGGAGATGCCGTTCCCTTCGGCCGAGGCGGCCATCGAGCTCAAGTGGTACGTGATGCGCGCGCCGTTCACCATCCCCGAGGTGACGACGTAGATATCCGGGACGGTGACTTTGCCCCTCCCTCCCGTTTCGGGGTCCGGCCGCTCCGGGATGACGATGTCGCCCGCGGCCTGGATGAGCGTGTGCTCCCCCAGCCAGCGGTGGATGATCTCCACGTAGATGCCAAACATCATGACGTTCTTGCCGGAATACTCGGCCCGCTGGCGCCAGTGGAGCGGAGTCTTCGGGTCGAGCCCGGAGCCGTTGAGCGCGTTCACCACCACCTCGCGGATGGTGCCCAGGGAGCCCTCCTCGATGAGGCGCGCGATGGTCGGCCCGAGGCGGAAGTCGAACGGCGCGGGCACGATTTGGGCGACCAGGCCAGGATGGCGCTCGCTCGCCGCGAGCATGTCGCGGGCCTCTTCCAGGTCCATCGCCATGCGCGCCTCGCAGAGCACGTGCTTGCCCGCTTCGAGGGCCATGATCGTGTAGTCGCGGTGCATGTACGGCCACGTGCCGATGCAGACAGCGTCGATCCCCGGGTCGGCACAGAGCGCCTCGGCAGAATCGAACACGCGGGGGATGCCGAACTCATCGGCCACACGGCGGGAGCTCTCCCGGCTGCGGTTCACCACGCCCGCGATCTCGACTCCGGCCAGCTTGCGAAAACCAGGGATGTGCATCTGGCGCGTATTGGCGCCCGCGCCGATGAGGCCGATTCGGAGGGGCATGGTGGTCCTCGCTCGTGAGATGAGGCCTAGGCTACGCGTTCCGGGCCCAACTCTCCACGGGCCACCCGGTGGCGCCGCCCGTTGCCCGCATCCAGATTGCCTGTGTACCCCGCCCGCGATACCCTGTGCTTTCGACACTCACATTCCGCGTCCGGGTTAGAGATACACATGGCTCACCATAAGTCCGCGATCAAGCGGTGGCACCAGTCCCTTCGCGAGCGCGACCGCAACCGCGCCCGCCGATCCCTCGCGCGTACGTCGGTGCGCAAGGTCCGCGAAGCCGTCGCCTCCGGCGATGCCGAAGCCATCAAGGCTGCCCTCGGCGGCGCCTACTCGGCACTCGACCGCGCCGCCAAGATGGGCGCCATCCACACCGGCAAGGCCGACCGCCTGAAGCGCCGCCTCGCCGCGCACGCCGGCCAGGCGGCCTCCTGAACCTCCAGCCCGGAATGTGATTGCCCGGCGCCCACCGCGAAGGTGGGCGTTTTCGCGTGGGCCCGCGCGGCCGCCGCGATGGCGCGTTTTGCTTCCCGGGCCGACAATGCCGGCGATGAGCGACAGGCCGCGACCCCGCGTCGACGTAGTCATCCCCGTCTACAACGAAGTGAAGGTGCTCGAACAGAGCGTCAGCACCACCCTCGCGCTTTTCGACCAGAATCCCCAGTACGACTGGCGTGTTGTCATCGCCGACAACGGTTCGAACGACGGGACCTCGGAGCTCGCCCGCTCCCTGGAGGCCCGCGACCCGCGGGTGAGGGCGCTGATCCTCGAAGTGAAGGGGCGGGGCCTGGCGCTGCGCGAGGCCTGGCTTTCGAGCGATGCGGGCGTGGTCTCGTATATGGATGTGGACCTGAGCACCGATATCCGGCATCTTCCGGAGCTCATCGCGATGGTGGCCGAACGCGGATGCGACGTGGCCATCGGCTCCCGCCTGGCCAGGGGCGCGAAGACGGACCGGCAGTTGAAGCGCGAAATCACCAGCCGCGGTTACGTTGCCCTCATCCGGCTCACCTTCCCACGGCTGCGCATCTCCGATGCGCAGTGCGGCTTCAAGGCGCTCAACCGCAAGGCGGTCGAGGCCATCGTGCCCCGCATCGAGAACCGCATGTGGTTTTTCGATACGGAGATGCTCATCCTCGCCCACCAGGCGAAGCTCAAGATTTGCGAGCTCCCGGTGCGCTGGGTGGAGGACAAGGACACGAAGGTGAAGATCGTCAGCACGGCGATCGAGGACATCCGGGGCCTCGCCCGGATGCGCTTCCGCCGCCGCTAGCGGCGATTGACGGACCGAATCGCCCGGTAACCGATCGAGAATCGCGGCGCCGCGAACGGTAAACCGGCCCGCGGAGGTTTGATCGCGGGTAGGGCCGATGGTATAACACGCCTTGCTACGAGATTCACAAAGTCCGCTGGCCCCGGGGCACCGTGCCCACGGGAATGAACGAGGGGGAGGCCGGTCGGTTGGAATTCGCTAATCTTCCGCACGACTTTGCCGAGACACTGGAACTCGTCTTTGTCTCAATCACCATTGTTGCGACCCTGGCCCTGCTGGTGCTCTTTGGCCAGTGGTGGCAGAGGTAGTGTGAACCATGGCCGTTGAAGCACCGGCGAAACCGTCACTCGCGGACAAGATTTACGACAAGATGTTCCACAATTACGTGTGGAAGTCGATCTTCCGCACGGGCTACCCGAACACGCCGCGCAACCAGATGCTCATCGTTGCGACCAACGTGTTCCTCCACCTCCACCCGACGCGCATCCATCGCACGCACGTCAAGATCACGCACACCTACTGCCTGGGCGGCCTGTCGTTCTTCATGTTCCTGGGCCTCACCGTCACGGGCATTCTCCTGATGTTCTACTACGTGCCCAGCGTCGAGCGTGCGTACCTCGACATGCAGAACATCACGACCACCGTCCAGTTCGGGCAGTTGATGCGCAACATGCACCGCTGGATGGCCCACGCGATGGTCATCCTCGTGTTCCTCCACATGATGCGTGTGTTCTATACGGGCGCATACAAGCCCCCGCGCGAATTCAACTGGGTGGTTGGCGTCATCCTCCTGGTGCTCACCTTCCTCCTCAGCTTCACCGGCTACCTGCTCCCGTGGGACCAGCTGGCGTTCTGGGCCATCACGGTGGGTTCGAACATCGCCGGTTCGGCGCCGGTCCTCGGCCCGAAGACGCGATTCTGGATGCTCGGCGGGTTCGAAGTCGGCCCACAGTCGCTCATCCGCTTCTACACGCTCCACGTCATCGGCCTGCCGCTGCTGGCCGCCATCTTCATGGCCGTCCACTTCTGGCGCATCCGCCGCGATGGTGGCCTGGCCCGGCCGCTCTAGGCCACGAACTTCACGCAGGACGAACGCAGCATGGCAACCGCAGTAGTCGCCCGACCAGTCGCCCGCCCGCAGGCACGCGCCCGCGACGAGGAAGTGCTCGTCTGGCCCGACCTGGTCTTCATCGAGTTCATCGCCGCGATGCTCTTCACGATCACCCTCTTCTTCCTTTCGGTGGTCATGAACGCGCCGCTGCTCGACCAGGCGAACGCGGATGTGACGCCGAACCCCTCGAAGGCGCCGTGGTACCTGCTCAACCTGCAGGAGCTCCTGCTCCACATGAACGCCGCCATGGCGGGCATCATCATCCCCACCATCTGGCTCGTCCTCCTCGGCGCCTTCCCGTACTTCGACCGCGATAACGATGGCCAGGGCGTCTGGTTCGGCACCGAGGGCGCCGTCAAGATCACCGTCATCGCGGGGGTCATCGGCTTCGTGGGCACCTGGCTCCTCATCCTCTGGGACTCGGGCAAGATCGCCTTTTTCCTGAACGACTGGTTCCAGCTTTCCGGTGGCGATAGCCTCCGCTTCCTCGAAAACGTCCGGTCCATGCAGTCGCAGCTGCCCTGGCCCGAGTGGTCGAAGGACATCACCTATCTGCCGTTCAACCTGCGCATCCTGGATGGAACGGGTTCCGGCGGCCCGACGACGTTCCAGCACCTCGACTTCCCCGGCTGGCTGGTCGAGCAGGCGATCCCGAGTGCCGTCATCGTGGGCCTGCCGAGCCTGATGATTTACACGATGTGGCGCATGGGCCTGGTGGTCAGCCGCCGCGATGCCCTCCTCGCGCTTTTCGGTGGATTCGTCGCTTCCTACGGCGTGCTGACGCTGACCGGCACGGCATTCCGGGGGCAGGGCCAGGAGCTCGTGTTCCCGTGGGAGCTGAAAGTTAGCGAAGGCATTCCGGGGCAGGAGTAGAAACCGACAATGGCAGCTGAATCATCCGCCGCGCCGCGTCCGGGGCGCATCGAGCGAGCCCGCCAATCCGAAGCGCGCAAGCTCGCTCGCCGGTCCTTCCTCCGCGTGAGCGTGTTCGCCGGGCTGACGCTCTCCCTTGGGGCGATGACCGCCGGCTTCCTCGGCTTCTTCAACCTCCGCAAGCCCACAGGCTTCGGCGGCACGGTAAACGTCGCGGCGAACCGGGTGCCGCTTCCCGGCGCCGAACCCGTGCGCATCAGCGAAGGGAAGTTCTGGCTCGTGAACCTGGATGGACCGGAAGGCGATGTCCTTGGCGTGGGCGGCACGGGCGGTCTCCTGGCCCTCTACTGGAAGTGCCCGCACCTGGGCTGCAGCGTCCCCTGGCTCCCCGGCTTCAACGGCGCCGAAGTGAACTTCCCCGGTATCGTCGGCTGGTTCCGTTGCCCCTGCCACGGCTCCACCTACTCACGCGCGGGCATTCGCGTGTTCGGCCCCGCCCCCCGGCCCATGGACACCATGGCCCTCACCGTCAATAGCAACGGTTCCATCGACGTCAACACCGGCGCTGTCACCAGCGGCGGCGCCAACAACCCGCTTCGTGCGGTTCCCTACAACGGCTAGGCGGAGGATCGATTGAATACCCAGAAGCAAATCGTCCTCATCGTCGCGCTGATGTTCATCTTCGTGGGCGGTTGCGCGGCCTATGCCGCCATCGACCTCCCTATCCGGGCGCCCGACCAGCAGGAATGGACCGAAGAGCAGTCGATCGAGCGCGGCGCCCTTCTCTTCGCGAACAACTGCCGCACCTGCCATGGCAACAAGGGCGAGGGCGGCGTTGGCCCCGCGCTCAACCGGGCCGACTTCCAGGACCAGGACCCGCTCGTCCTGAAGCAGAACCGCGACCTCGTCCGCCGCACGCTCCAGTGCGGCCGCGCGGGCACGCTCATGCCCGCCTGGCTCGATAAGAACGGTGGCTCCCTCAACGCCATCCAGATCGAACACCTCGTCAACCTCATCACGGCACCGGCCACCGAGGAGGATGCCTTCGGGAACCCGACGAACTTCGGCTGGACCGAGGCTGAGCACTTCGCCCACAACCTGAACCTCCACACCACCGCGGTGGTTGGCGGCGATACCCTTTCGCTTATCGCGCGCGCCCACGGCATCGGGCCCTCCACGCTCGCAGCACTCAACGACCTGCCGGTCGAAGGGACACTGGAGGAGGGCATCACGCTGAAGATGCCCCCGAACCGCGCCCTGCCCGACGGCTACACCTACAAGGTCTACAAGGACAACGAGACCATCACCAAGATCGCCGAAGCGCACTTCGTGGGCGCCACCATCATCGCCGACCTGAACCAGCTCGACTACCAGTTCACGGTGAAGCGCGGCGTCGCCACAATGGAACTGCTCTCGGCCGATGGCCAGCCGCGGGCCGGGCTCTTCCCCGGCGAAAAGCTCGCCCTCCCCGCCGGCGCCATCTACCTGGTGACGCCCGGCGATACCGTGGCGGCCATCGCGGAACGCCACGGCATCAGCGAGGCCGCCCTCGTCGCGGAAAACCGCGACGCGCTCGGCGGGCTCGAGGCTGGCGCGGAGATCCCGGAGGAAGTCACCGAGCTGAAGCTGCCCAAGATCGATGGGTACGTGGTCCAGGGCCAGAGCCTCGACGATGTCGCCCAGACGCTTTCGAGCACGACGGCCAGCATGCTCGCGGAGGCCAATGGCCTGAAGCCCGATGACATCGTTGCGATCGGCACGTCGCTGCACATCCCGGAGGATTCGTGGGGTTCGGCCCCGCCCGATCAGAAGAACCCCGGCACCGCCTGCGTGCAGTGGGCCGTCCCCCAGAGCGTGTTCGACACGCTCCCCGGTGTCGGCACCGCCACGCCGGCCGCCGAACCCGCGGAGCCGGCGGAGATTTCCACGAATGTGACGATCTTCGCGACCCAGACCGTGCCCGAGTTCGACTGGATCATCGAAGCCGATGGCGTGCGGAGTGAATCGAACGCTGGTGCGGTGAAAGTCGCCAGGGGCACCGGCATCCTGTTCGAGAACGTGGCGGGCCTCCACACCATCACCATCAACGGCGTCGCCGATAAGCCGGACATCGGCCCCGCGGCTGGCGATAAGCGCACCATCACCTTCAACGAGCCGGGCAAGTTCGTGATTACGTGCGACTACCACCCGGCGATGAAGGGCTGGGTCTGGGTCGAGTAGCCCGGGGGCGCACTACAATCTCGCGGAAGGGGCCCCGGGGTCCCTTCCGTTTGACCGGCTCGGCGAGCATCCGTAGGATCCTGCACATAATCCCCGCCCCCGCGGTGGGCCGGGGCTCAGCAAGAAGAGGTTAGGGATGGCAGCAGCACAAACTGGCAAGCGGTACGTCGTGCCCGGCGGCGTGGCGGAACTCATCGTGACCAAGGGCGGCGCCGGCGAACTCCGCTGTGGGGACGTACCCATGCAGATGCGCGGCGCCGAGGACCCCTCCGTCACCGTCAACACCGATGGCATGGAAACCGTCCAGCTGGGGAAGCGGTACAAGGATGAGCAAACCGGCATCGAGGTCCTGGTCGTGAAGCCCGGCCCCTGCGCCCTCAATGTCGATGGGCGGGCCATGGAGCTCCTTCAGCCGAAGGTGCTCCCTTCGGCCGACTAGGCTTTCTCTCACGAGGGCCGTTCGAGGCGGGCAGCAATGCCTGCCTCCCGCGTTCTCGCCGGGAGCTCCGCTCCCGATCCCGGAAGATGCCACCGTGACCTTCGAAAAAGCCGCCGAATCGCAGATCCAGGAAGGGATGGCGGCCGGCCTCTTCGATAACCTGCCGGGGTCCGGGAAGCCGCTCGCTCTTGGCGACGGGGAAAACCTGGCCGGCGCCAACTGGCTCGGGTTCCGCGTCCTGCGGAACGCCGGCATGCTCCCGGAATGGCTGAACCTGGCGCGCGAGATCGAACGGGATTGCGAACGCCTGGATCGGCTGGATGCCGAGCATGCGGCCCTGTGCCAGGCCGCCGCCCGGAGTGGCGATTGGCACGCCTATCGCCTCCCCATCGCGCGGGTGCGGGACCGGTACGAAGCTCTCGCCCGGACGCTCCGCCGCCGGCAGGACCGCTTCAACTACGATGCGCCCGGCATCCGGAGCGAGCGCCCGGCCATCTGGGTGGAGTACCACCTGGAGCGGCTGGACCGGCGCATGCGCGAGGCGGGCGCCCCCGGCGATGGGACCGCGGATTCCGCCCGGGGCCATCGCGTGTTATGGTGAAGCTTCTGCGGCCCGATCCGGGCAGTCCGTTTCGCAAGAAGGCGAGGTGATAGTTCCTCTTGGCAGAAGTCATCGTCGGCGATGGTGAGGCTTTCGAAGCCGCGCTCAAGCGCTTCAACAAGCGTGTCCAGCAGGATGGTATCCTGGCGGAAGCACGGCGGCGGGAGCACTACGAAAAGCCGAGCGTGAAGCGCAAGAAGAAGGAAGCCGCCCGCCTGCGGAAGCTCCGCAAGAAGCAGCTCCGCAGCGAAGCCCGCGCAGCCAGCAGGCGCTAGCCGGGTATCCACCGAACAACCTCGCGGGCCCGGCCACCACGCCGGGCCCGCGGCATTCCGGGAGCTCGCCATGGCAACCCTCAAGGAACGAATCCAGGCCGACCTCGCCGATGCGATGCGCAACCGCGAGGAGATCCGCAAGTCGGCCCTGCGCATGCTCATCGCGGCGATCAAGAACACCGAGATCGACCAGGGCAGGACGCTCGATGATGACGCCGTCGTCACCGTCATCCAGAAGCAGGTAAAACAGCGCCGCGAGAGCATCATCGAGTTCCAGAAGGGCAACCGCATGGACCTCGTGGAGCGTGAGAGCGCCGAGGCGAAGATCCTCGAGGGCTACCTCCCCGAGCAGGCGACTCCCGAGGAGATTGAGGCAGCCGTGGTCAGGGTCATCGCCGAGACCGGCGCCAGCGGCCCACGCGATATCGGCAAGGTCATGCCTGTCCTTACCAGGCAATTCGCCGGGCGGGCCGATGGCCGCGCGCTGAACGAAGCCGTGCGGAGGCACCTGGGCGCCTGAGATGACCATCAGCGCCGTGCTCTTCGATTGGGACGGCACGCTCGTCACCAACGACCCGGGGGCCATCGGCGTTGCCGCCTCCGCCGTGGAGGCGTACGCCCGCAAGCACCTGGGGGTGGAAGTGGCCGGCGGCGATTTCGCGCGCGCCTTCCAGGCCGTCCTTCCGCCCTCCGTGCCGGGGGAGACCGAGACCTGCCCCACTATCGGACGCGTCATTGGCGAGGCATTCACCTGGCTCGGCTGGCCTTCGGGCACGAACGACGTGGAGGCCTGCGCCCGGCTCTTCTTCGACCAGGGAACGCGCTACCAGGAAGTCTACGACGATGCCCGGGCGCTCCTGGGCTCGCTCAAGTACCGGGGGTATCGCGTGGCCGTCGTGAGCAACGCAATCTTCCCTGGCCACTTCTTCCGGCCGAAGCTCAACGAACTCGGCCTCGCCGGTTACATCGATAGCTTCGTCTCCTCGGCCGATGTGGGGCTCTCCAAGCCGAACCCGGCGCCTTACCGCCGGGCCCTCGCCGACATCCGGGCCGAGCCGCACGAGGCAATCTTCGTCGGCGATTCCCCGGCGACCGACATCGCCGGGGCCCGCAACGCCGGCATGCGGGCGGTGCTGCTGCAACGCAACACGCCCGTCCGCGACCGGTCCGGGTTCCTGGTGATCAACCGCCTCACGGCGCTGAACGAGGTGCTGGGCGAGGGCACCGTCTTCTGAGTCTTCCCGGCGGCGAACGCTCGCTCTGGTATCCTGCGGCTGCAGCCATGATCCGCCGCAAGCCCGTCCCCACCGTGTCTCGCGTCACCGCCGCGGCCTTCGCCGTGGTGCTTTCGGTCGTCGCCGTGCTGATGGTGGTGCCGCTCGTCCAGTTCGATGGCGAGCTGCGCGAGGGTGATATCGCCCCCGCGACCTTCGAGGCGGCACGCGACGCCCAGTTCGAGTCCGCGGCGCTCACCGAGGCGGCCAGGCAGGAAGCAGCCGCGGCCGTGGAGGAGGTGGCGCTCCCTGTCGACTCCAGCATCCGCGACGAGCAGGCCCAGTGGCTCGACCGCTACCTCAGCCAGGTGCGGGCGATCATCAGCCGCAACGACCTGACCGACCAGCAGAAGGCCGACCAGATCGCCAACCTTTCCACGCCCAAGCCGGTCGCGAGCGTGGGCCGGTCCGCCCTGCAGGCGCTCATTTCCGCCGGGTTCGATGCCTTCCAGGCACGCGTGGTGGCCGCTCTCACCGAGCTGATGTCGTCGCCGATCAAGCCGGAACTGCTCGATGCCGCGATCGACGAGTACCTCGCCCAGCCGGGCAATACGCCCACCACCACCACCGAACTCACGGCGGCCAAAGAGGTGCTTCGCGCCTTTGTGGTGGCGAATTTCCAGGTCGACGTGGCCGCGACCGAGGCACGGCGCGCGGCCGCCATCGCGGCGGTCCAGCCGGTCGTCCGCACCATCGCGAAGGGCCAGGTGATCGTGACCGAGGGACAGCCCATCACCGCCCAGGACATCGAAGCGCTTCATGCCTCCGGCGTGATCGACGATGGCATCGACTTCCATGGCGTGGCCGGGGGCAGCATCATGGCCGTGGGGTTCGGGGTCCTGCTCGGGGCCTATGCCTACCTCTTCCAGCCGTTCGAGGCCCCGGCCCGGCGCCGGATGGCCGTGGTGACCGTGGGGATCGGGGCCGTCCTCCTGGGCGCGCGCGTCATGCTGCCGCTCCTGATGCCCGATCCCGGGAACCACTTCTACGCGTTCGCCCTGCCGGTGGCCGCGTCAGCCATGATCGCTGCCTCGTTCGCCGACCTCTCCTTCGCCGCGCTGGTGGCGGTGGCGGCCGGGCTTTTCGCGGCCTTCGTGGGGGGTACCGCGCCCGAGATCGCCGGGACGTCCTATGTGGGTTCGTTGCAATCGCTCGAACTTGGCATGGCGTACGCGGCGGGTGGCCTGGCCGGCGCCGCGGTCCTCCACCGGGCCGATCGCCTGAGCCGGTATGCCCTCTCCGCGGTGGCTGTCGCCGTGGCAACCGGGGCGGTCATGGTCGTGTTCTGGCTCATTGGGGCGCAGCGCGCCAACGTCGAGCTCGCGTGGATCGGCCTCGCCGCGGGGCTCCACGGGGCGGGGGCGGCCCTCCTGGCGATCGGTGTCTTCATCATGCTCTCGATGGTCTTCGGCGTGACGACGCGCCTCCAGCTGCTCGAGCTTGCCCAGTCCGAACACCCGCTCCTCCGCCGCCTGCAGGACGAGGCCCCCGGCACCTACCATCACAGCATGCTGGTGGGCGCCCTCGCCGAGCGCGCGGCGGCCCAGGTGGGCGCCGATGCCCTCGTCGTGCGCGTTGGGGCCTACTACCACGACATCGGCAAGCTCATGATGCCGGGCTACTACATCGAGAACATGCTCGATGGCTCGCCCAGCCCCCACGAGGGCATGCCCCCGCACGAGAGCGCCGCGGTGATCCGGGCCCACGTCACCAACGGGATCGAGCTCGCGAAACGCTACCGCCTGCCCCCGGTTGTCCGTGATTTCATTCCCCAGCACCACGGCACCCGGCTGGTCACGTACTTCTACCGGCGCGCCGCCCAGGAGGGCGCCTCGATCGATGCCGCCGCTTTCCGCTACGAGGGCCCGCGGCCCCAGACGAAGGAGGCGGCCATCGTGATGCTCGCCGATTCCTGCGAGGCCATCGTCCGCGCCCGGCGCGATGAAGGCGCCCCGACCATGGACCAGCTCATCGATGGCGTCTTCGCCGAGCGGCTCTCCGAGGGCCAGTTCGATGAGTGCGACATCACCATGCGCGAGCTCCAGGCGGTCGCCGCGAGCTTCAAGGCCACCCTTCGCGCCATCTACCACCCGCGCCTGCAGTACCCGGAGCCTACCTCCGACGAAATCGCGGCCCTGGCGCGCGGCGAAACGCCCGTTTCGCCCGGGCGCACGTAGGCCGGTTCGACAGCCGCGCCCGGCCGTTCGACAATCGCTCCATGCGTTTTGCCATCATCCGCTTCCCCGGCACCTGGAGCGACCGCGACACGTACCACGTGCTGCACAACGTCCTCGGACAGCAGGCCGACATCCTCTGGCACCGCGAGGCGGACCTATCGGGCTACGACGCGGTGGTGCTGCCCGGCGGCTTCTCCTACGGCGATTACCTGCGCTGTGGCGCAATCGCGCGCTTTTCGCCCGTGATGGAGGCGGTGGTGGACTTCGCCGAGGCCGGGAAGCCGGTCATCGGCATTTGCAACGGGTTCCAGGTGCTCTGCGAGAGCCACCTGCTGCCCGGAGCGCTGATTCGCAACCAGAGCCTCCAGTTCCGCTGCGAATGGGTGTACCTGCGGCGCGAGGGCGGCTCGACGCCCTGGGCCGATGGGATCCCCGAGGGGACGGTGCTCCGCGTGCCCATCAGCCATGGCGAGGGCAACTACTACGCGGACGCCCAGACGCTCAACGAGCTCGAGCTCCGCGGCCGCGTCGTCTTCCGCTACTGCGATGCCGCCGGCGAGGTGACCCCGGCGGCCAACCCCAACGGCAGCGCCCACAACATCGCCGGCATCATCAACGCCCGCGGCAATGTGCTGGGCATGATGCCCCACCCGGAACGCGCCGGGGAGCAGTTGACCGGCGGCGCCGATGGCAACCGCATCTGGGAATCGGTCATCCACGGCGCTGTCGCCGTACTCACCGCCTGACCCTTCCCATGGCCCACGCCCGCCACGCGCCGCCAGGACGGCGATGGCGGAAGGCAAGATGGACCCGAATGGCTGAGGCGCTTTCGCCACGATCTGTCCGTTTGTGGTCGAAATCTTTACAAATGTGTGTAGGCGGGCGTACAAATCTCCCATCCGGAGGCAGAGCCCGGAAAGGCGCGGGCCACAAATGCAGGTGGCCGGCCGAGGAGAACCGTTTTCGTGAGCATGGCCCCCGCGTATCCGTTCACGCTCGAGGTCGATCCCGCCGCCCCGCAAAGCAGGCTGACGGTGTTCTTCCGCATCATCCTCGCCATCCCGCACGTCATCATCATCGGCCTGCTTGGGCTTGTCGCCGCCCTCATCACCCTCGCCGCCTGGTTCATCATCCTGTTCACCGGCACGTACCCGGCCGGCATGTCCGGCTTCGTGACCAACACGTTCCACTGGATAGCCCGCGCAAACGGCTACATGTACCTGCTCACGGGCAGTTACCCGCCGTCCGCGAGGGGGCCCGATACGCCCTCCCCGGTCCGCTCCGGCGGCGGGGGCCAGGCCGAAGGCCGCAACCGCCTCACCGTCTTCTTCCGCGGGATCATGATCATCCCGCATTCCATCATCCTCTACGTCCTCCAGATCGCGGCCGAGGTCGTCCTGCTCATCTCCTGGTTCGCGGCCCTGTTCACCGGCTCCGTCCCCGCCGGCATGCACAACTTCATGGTGGGGTTCCAGCGCTGGACGATGCGCTACTCCGCTTACGCCGCCCTGCTGACCGACCAGTACCCGCCCTTCAGCCTCAACTGAGGCACGTCCCCAACGGGCATCCTTCGCATGGACCGGCGCGACCCGCCGGTCCATGCCACGTCCGCCTGGCGGAGAGGGCGCCACACCCAACCCACCCGGCGACCGCGGCGCCATCGACCTCCCGCCCGGCCGCCGCCGAACGCCAGCCGTGCCTCGCGCGTCCGAAGGAGAAGGGTGGCCGGGATACGCGGGACGTCTTCGCCGGGATCCTGGCCGCAGGCAACCGCCCCGGCGGCCGCGGCCGCGCCGCAATCCAGGCCGGTTCGCGGGGGCGGGCGCCCGCCTCACGCCTTAGCCCCGGCCACGCTACGCTATCGCCATGCCAGTCGACCAGGCCGCCCTCGACGCTGTCGCCCTCCGCCGCGATGAATACGACCTCCTCGTCCAGCGCCTCGGCCGCGAACCGAACGAAGTCGAACTGGGCATGTTCGGCTCGCTCTGGAGCGAGCACTGCGGCTACAAGAACAGCAAGCCCCTGCTCAGACTGTTCCCATCGAGCGGCGACCAGATCCTGACGAAGGCCGGTGCCGAAAACGCGGGCGCCGTCGACATCGGGAACGGTCTCTGCGTGGTGATGAAGGTCGAGTCGCACAACCACCCTTCGGCCATCGAGCCGTACCAGGGTGCGGCGACCGGCGTGGGCGGGATTGTGCGCGACATCTTCGCGATGGGCGCCTATCCCATCGCCATCCTCGATTCACTCCGCTTCGGCCCGCTCGACGACCCCCAGAACCGCTACCTCTTCGAAGGCGTGGTCGGGGGCATCGGTGGCTACGGCAACTGCCTCGGCATCCCCACCGTCGGCGGCGAAGTCGTCTTCAGCCCGGCCTACAACGGCAACCCGCTGGTGAACGCGATGTGCGTGGGCATCGCCGAAACCGCGAAGCTGCTGAGCGCCCGCGCCACGGGCGCGGGCAACGTGCTCCTCCTCGCCGGCTCGGATACCGGCCGCGATGGCATTCACGGCGCGAGCGGCCTCGCCAGCCGCACCGACCCCGAGGCCCGCTTCGAGGAGATGCGCCCGGCCGTCCAGGTCGGCAACCCGTTCATGGAAAAGCTCCTGATGGAAGCCTGCTACGAGCTTGCCTCGGAACACGGCGACTGGGTCGTTGGCCTGCAGGACCTGGGTGCCGCGGGGCTCACCAGTTCGGTGGTCGAGTGCTGCGCGAAGGGCGGCTCGGGAGCCATCCTCGATATCGAGAACGTGCCCCGGCGCGAACAGGGCATGACGCCCTACGACGTCATGCTCAGCGAGAGCCAGGAGCGCATGCTGGTCATCGCGAAGCGCGAGCACGCCGCCGACGTGACGGCCCTCTTCCAGCACTGGGAACTCCATTGTGAGCCGATCGGCGTCGTCACGGATGGCAACGAAGTGGTCATCCGCGAGCATGGTGTCGAGGTTGCCCGCGTCCCGGTCGATATCGCGACCGACCCGCCGCAGTATCGCCGCCAGGGCACCCGCCCGGCCGAGCTCATCGCCCTGAACGCCTTCGATCCCGGCCGCCTCCCCGATATCACCCCGGGCGAGGCGACGGGCGTGCTGCTGAAGCTGCTCTCGCGGCCCAACATCGCCTCGAAGCGTGGCGTCTTCCGCCAGTACGACCACCAGGTGCTCAACAACACGGTAGTCGCGCCGGGGGGCGACGCGGCCGTCCTGCGCGTGCCCGGCACCGGCAAGGGCATCGCCCTCACCACCGACGGCAACGGCCGTCTTTGCTACCTGGATCCCTATGCCGGTGGCGCCATCGCCGTCGCCGAGGCGGCGCGGAATGTCGTCTGCACGGGTGCCACCCCCGTCGCCGTGACCGACTGCCTGAACTTCGGCAACCCGGAGAAGCTCGACGTGTACTACACGCTCGAACACGCGGTCCGCGGCATCGCCGAAGCCTGCCTCCAGTTCGGTACGCCGGTGGTCAGCGGCAACGTCAGTCTCTACAACGAGACCGCCGGGCGCCCCGTCTACCCCACGCCGGTCATCGGGATGCTCGGCGTCCTCGACGACGTGACCCGGCACCTGCGCGCCGGGTTCCAGGGCCCCGATTGCCAGGTATTCCTCCTCGGCGCGGGCCTCGAACAGCCCACTTCCACCCTGGGCGCCAGCGAGTACCTCGATGCGCTGCACGGCGTGGTCGCTGGCATGCCCGCGGTCGACCTCGCGGCCGAGAAGCGCCTCCAGCAGCTCGTCCTCCGCGCCCACGCCGAAGGCCTCCTGGTGAGCGCCCACGACTGCTCCGATGGAGGCCTCGCGGTCACGCTCGCGGAATGCTCCGTCCTCGGCGAACAGGGCTTCGAAGGCGATGCACAGCTCCCCGGCCGGCTCGACGCCGCGCTCTTTGGCGAGGCCCAGGGCCGCATCGTGGTGAGCATCCCCGACGATTCGTTCCGCCAGGGCGGCGGCGCGGCCCGCCTGCACGACCTGGCGAACGAGCTCGGTGTGCCCATCGCGCCGCTCGGACGCACCGTGCCCGGCGACACCTTTTCATTCGGGCCGCTTCGGACCAGCGTGACGGCGTTGCGCCAGGCGTACGAGAGCCTGCTCTGAAGAATCGAACGAGGCCGCGCCCGGCGCCTCTCCGTCGGGCCCCTGCTCTCCGCCATTGCCCCCGGCAGGGCACGATGGCCAGGAGCCCGAGGCCCGCCGCGACCAGCCACCACCCGGACAGTGCCACCAGCCTGCCGGCGGCCAGCACGGCGCCGATCAGCACCGGTAGGAGCAGGCATCCCCGGCATGCCGGCAACGGGATCGGCCTTGTGCGCATGGCCCGGAGCAGGCCCGCTTAGCCGCCCATCGGGAAGTGGTGGCGCGGGGCCATAGAGCCGCGAACCGGGGGTCGAAGAGCATCGCGGGGAAGCATGCCGCGCCATCGCGACACCCTCTGTCATATCCGTGCTACTTGGCGGGCGCCTTCCCGGCCAGTAGCGTAGAGGTGTGTTCGGCAGTTCCTTCCGTGTCGCCAGGCTCTTCGGCATCGATATCGAGATTCATCCCTCGTGGTTGTTGATCCTCGCCTTCGTTGCCTACTCGCTTTCCGCCGGGTTCTTCCCGGACCAGTACGAGGACTGGAGCCAGCTGGCTTACTGGACCGTCGGCATCAGCGCGGCCATCCTCCTGTTCGTCACCGTGCTCATCCACGAACTTGCTCACGCCCTGGTGGCAAAACGCCGCGGGCTCGATGTGCCGCGCATCACGCTGTTCATCTTCGGGGGCGTGTCGCACCTCGGGCGCCAGCCGGCGTCGGCCGGGGAGGAGTTTCAGATTGCCGCCGCCGGCCCGGCGACGAGCCTGGTGATCGCGGCGCTCACCGGCCTGGCTGGCCTCGCCTTCAGCGGGGTCAACGAACAGCTGGAGGCCACACTCTTCTACCTTGCGTTCGTGAACGCGCTGCTCGCCGTCTTCAACATCCTCCCTGGCTTTCCGCTCGATGGCGGCCGGGTGCTACGCTCCATCGCCTGGAAGCGCACCGGCAGCTTCCGCCGGGCCACGCGCATCGCCGCCGGCGTTGGCGAGGTGTTTGGCTACGCCCTTATCGCGGCCGGTTTCTTCCTCCTGCTGAGCGGGTTCCTCTTCAACGGCCTCTGGTTCATGTTCATTGGCTGGTTCCTCCTTGGCGCCGCCCGCGGCGAGGCCGCCAACCTCCAGCTCGAGGGCGTCCTCAAACACCTGACCGCCCGTGATGTCATGCGGCCCGACTTCCCGAGCGTCACGCCCGGCGTCCCGCTCCAGGTTGTCGTCGATGACTACATGGTGGGCCAGGGCGAACGCGCCGTGATAGTCGCCAACGGCGGCGCCGTCCTCGGCATCCTGACGGTGACCGACGTGCGGCGGGTGCCGCGCTCCGAGTGGCGCAATACGCCCGCGCAAGCGGCGATGACCCCGCGTGAGCGCGTGATCACCGTTGTGGCCACCACACCCGCGGTCGAAGTGCTGGTGCTGCTCGGCGAGAAGCGGCTGAACCAGGTCCCCGTGCTGGAGGATGGCCGCATGATCGGGCTCGTGACCCGCCGCGAGATCCTGGAGCGGCTCCAGCTCGCCGAGACGCTGAACCCCGATGCCGCGGCGGCCGGGGAAGTCCCGGCCTCGCCATAACCGAACCCGCCGGGGCGCCGGTTACTCCGCGATCGGGCGCCGCGCCCACTCCTCCCAGGTGGTCCAGGCCTGCTTGTTCGAGCCATCGCTCCGCCGCAGGCCGATGTCCTTGAAGACCGATGTCGCGCCCGTGCTCGCGAACGCCGGGTCCAGGGCCGCGAACCAGACGACATGGGTAAACCCGAGGGTGTTCGCTTCTTCGAGGAGGCGCTTCAGGTAGGCGTTCTGGTCCGCCTCGGTCCCCACCACCAGGCGGCCCTCCACCGGCGCCGACGGATACCCCGTCTCGGAGATGATGATCTCGCCCTCCCAGCGCTGGCGCAGCTGGGCGTAGTAGTCGTCCCGCACCTCGGTGGCGCTCCGCACATCCCCGAGGAAGGGGTAGGTGCTGATGGCCAGCACGTCCATCCTGTCGCGGAAGCGCTCGATGAGCTCCCATCGCGGCGGGTGCACCTCGCCAAAGGTGCCCTCCAGGTCTTCCAGCTGGAACGTGGGGAAGACTTTCGTCCCGGGGCTGTTGCCTTTCACGATGGCATACGCCTCATCGTAGAGCGTCGCGAAGGCCTCGAACTGCTCGGGCGCCCGTTCGTAGGTCATGTTGATCTCGACGCCGATGGCCAGGTACTCCGGCTCGTAGTTCTTGGCCACGTAGGCCGCGTAGGCCACGAAGGCATTCCGGATGGCGGGGTCGAGGAAGCCCTTTTGCGCGTCGGCTTCCGGCGGCAGATTCGCCAGCCGGCTCCGCTGTACCACCCCGTCGGTCGGGTCGATCGCGTAAATGAGCTGCAGGTTGCCGTACTGCTTCAGCAGCTCCGTCTCGAGGCGGGTCGCGTCCGCGGTCTCCCCGGAGATCTGGCCGCCCGGCAGGAAGTCGCTCCATGGCGGGTTGCGCTGGATGAGCACCGTATCGGCGTACTGGGCGGCTGTCGCGAAGGCCTGGATATAGGCGTCGCTCGTCAACTCCGGTGGCAACGAGCTCAGCCCCAGGCGCACGGTCCGCGGGTCGCCTTCCGGGCCGGGGCGTACCACTTCCGGGCCCGGCCCGCTCGCACGTGCTGGCGTCCCGCCGCCATCGTTCCCGCCGCCGTCGCCGCCGCAGGCGGTGGCCAGCAAACCCAACGCGAACACGAGCACTGCTACAATCGCGGCGGCGGGGGAGCTCCAGGATCGGTGGCGTATGGCCATGCGGGCGGTGTTCCTGCTAGCGGTGGTTGTGGGGCTCCTTGGCGGAGCGCTGGTTGCTGGCGCGCGCTGCGCGCTCGATGCCGGCAGCGGCACCTCCGGTGGCGGGGCCAGCGCCGGGGCCACGCCGGGCTCTCCCGGTGCGACCGCCGCGGAGTTTGCTACAGCATGGTCCAACGGCGATACCAATGCCCTCTACCTGCTCCTCTCGCCGGCCGCCCAGCGGGCCTATCCCCCCGAGCTCTTTGACGCCGCCTACCGCCACTTCTCCACCGAGCTCACGCTCGTCTCGCTCGACGTGGGCGTCGAGTCGGCCGAAGAGGGCCGGGCGCGGCTGGCGGTGCGCGCTTCCACAGCCTATTTCGGCGACATCGAATACTCCACAACGCTTAACCTCGCCTCCGCTCCCGGTGGCTGGGTCGTCAACTGGCAGCCTTCGGCCATCCACCCCGATATGGTCGATGGCCGCGAGTTCAAGAGCACCATCCAGCGGCCCATCCGCGGCACCATCTTCGACCGCAACGGGGCAGAACTCGCGGTCACGCGCGATATCCGCATGCTCGGCCTCAACCGCAGCCTGGTGCGTGACCGCGCCGCCCTGACTACCGCCCTGGTCGAGTTTGGATTCACGAAGGAACAGGTCGATGCCGCCTTCGACGCACCCGGCGGGGCCACCCAGCGGGTGCGCGTCGGCCCCGTCCCGGATGAGAAGGTGGAGGAAGCGAGCGCAACGCTGCGGCCGATCCCGGGCGTCATCCTCTACTTCGAGTCGATGCGTGTCCACCCCCTGGGGCCCGCGGCGGCGCACGTGGTCGGCTACACCCGCGAATACACCGCCGAAGAGCTCGAAGCCCTCCGCGGCACGGGCTTCCGCCCCGGCGATCGCCTCGGGGCCACCGGCCTCGAAGCCTCCCAGGAGCAGGTTCTCGCCGGGTCGATCGGCGCGGAGCTGAACCTTGCCGGTCCCGATGGCGCGGTCCTCCGCACCTACGTGTCCCGGCCCTACGCGCCCGGACGCGATGTCCAGACCACCCTCGACGCCGATACCCTGCGCGCGGCCCACGAGCGCCTCGGCTCGCGCCCGGGGGCCGTCGTCGTCATCGACCCGGCGACCAACGACATCCTCGCGGTGAACAGTTCGCCAAGCTTCGACCCGGATGCCTTCGAGCGAAACGACGCGGCGGCGCTCGCCGCCATCACGGCTGCGCCGGGCGGGCCGCTCGCCAATCGCGCGACCACGGGCCTCTATTCCGCGGGTTCGACCTTCAAGCTCGTGACCGGCGCCGCGGGCCTGGCCCATGGCGGCTACACTCCCGCCGACCGGCTGGAGTGCAGCGCGATCTGGTACGGAGTCGACCCGCCACGCCGCAACTGGGAAGGCGCCCAGGGCCTGCTCACCATCGCCGAGGCGCTGATGCGGTCGTGCAACCCGGTCTTCTACGAAATCGCCCTCACGCTCTACAACGAGGCCGATGGGGCGCTCTCGCAAATGGCCCGGGCCTTCGGATTCGGCGCGCCGAGCGGGGTAGTGGGGCTCGCCGAGGAAGATGGCCAGGTGCCCGATGCCGAGTGGAAGCGCGCCGCCACCGGCCTTCCCTGGTTCCCCGGCGACGAGGTGAACCTCGGCATCGGCCAGGGCGACCTCCTCATCACGCCGCTGCAGTTGGCCAACGCCTACAGCTCCTTCATGGCGGGCGAGCTGCGGACGCCGCGCCTGCTCGCCGATGCAGCCGCCGAATCGCGGGGCGCCATCCCGCTGACCCCGGAACAGTTCGACCACCTGAAACTCGGCCTGCGGCTGGTGACCAGCGCGCGGGGCACGGCATCGACCGCGTTCGCCCTGGCTGGCTATACCGATTTCGCCGGGAAGTCGGGCACGGCCGAGGATGCGGGGAGCCAGCAGCACGTCCTCTTCGTCGCGATGTCGCCGGCGGCCGAGCCGCGCGCGCTCGCCGCGGTAGTCCTCGATGAAGGGCAGTCGGGCTCGATGGAGGCCGGCCCTATCGCGCGCGATGTTGTCCTCGCAGCGTTGAATTAGCGGTTGGCCTCGATGAAGGCGAGCATCCGCCGCCAGGCGCCCTCGCTCGCCTTCGCGTACTGCTCGAAGGCGCGGTCGAAGAATGAGTGTGGCGCGCCATCGTAGATGACCACCTCGTTCTTCAACCCGGCGGCGTTCATGGCGTCGTGGGCGAAGCACATGAGGGGACAACGCTCCCGTGGATGAGTGGACACGCAGTGTAGCCGCGCCAGCCGCCCGCGTCAGTCGCGTGCGAGGAGCGGCAGCGCCACCCGCCGGGTCAGCCCCGGGACGGTGCTCGTGGCCGTGGGCGCCGTGGTGGGCGCCGGGGACGGGGGCGCCGGCGCGAGCCCATAGAGCGCGACCAGGCCGTTCAGGTCGTCGGGCTGCGGCGAAATGTAGATCATCGCGTCCTCGCCCGGGCACATCGCCTGGCCGGGGCAGGGGGCCTCGGTGTGGTCGAGGCCCAGCGCGTGACCGAACTCGTGATGCGCAAGCGCCCGGAGTGACGGGCTGGTGTAGGGGAAGAGCGGCTCGAAAATGATGTCGAACTCGATCGCCTCGAAGTAGGGGGTGCCTTCGACCAGCGTGGAGCTGCGCCACCAGCACGAATAGCCCAGGTAGCCCCCGGCGATGTGCCCCCAGCCCACCACGTTCAGCCCGTCGCGGGGGACGGCCTCTGGCACGCCGTTGCAGCCCGCCGGGGTGGAGGTGGTGCTGAGGTAGTCGAAGTGCCAGCCCGTGCCCCCCGCGTTTGTCCAGCCGCCAGCGCCGGCCTGGATGGCGGCGAGTGCCGTGTCCGCGGGCATCGAGGGCGGCCCGCCCTCGGGGTTGTAGAGCCAGGTCGCGAACCGTCCGGGCCAGCGGATCCCGAAGATCTTGAACTGCGCCTCAACTTCCGCCGGGTCCCGTTCGATGGCCCCGGGGAACCGCGCGAGCATCGCCGCCCGCCCTTCGGCGATGCGCTGGCCGATCGGCGTGGAGCCGTCGTCGAGCGCGAACATCGTGATCTCCACGGACTCGAACCCTCCGCCCGAGGGCACCAGCAGCGAGAGGCGGACTTCCCGGACCGGGAAGGAGATGCCGGCCGCCGCCGGGGCGGGGTTGCCCCGGAGGGCGAGCAGCGCCAGCGCCAGGCCCATGGCCGCGGCGAACACGGGCAGCCAGCGGCCGGGGCACCGTCGCACCGGCCCAGTGTGGCATTGGCGGGCGGCCCCGCGCCAATGTCGCGTCACCGGCGGGGCCCGTGCCGGCAAGTTCACACAACTGCTACCGCGGCGGGGTTGACAGGGCGGGCAAAGTGAACGACTATTCATTCAGTGAATGAACGTTTAGTCATTCACAGGAGGAACCGCATGCTTCCCGAACTCGCGAACGCGCGCCAGCTGGAACTGAAGGTGCTTGAGACGCAGATCAACCAGCGGATGGCCTGGAGCCAGATCGCCCGGGTCGAACGCCTGGAGCGGGCGCTCAAGGCCGCGCGCGGAAGACTGCAGGTCCTGCCGGCACTCTCGCCCAAAGCGCACTAGGCCGATGGCCCGAGTATCCGAGGCGCACCTCGAAGCGCGCCGCCAGAGTATCCTGGCCGCCGCGACGAAGATCTTTTCCCGGAAGGGCATCGCGGCGGCCACCATGGCGGAAATCGCCGCCGAGGCGGGGATATCGCCCGGAGCCATCTATCGCTATTTCGAAAACAAGGATGAGCTTGCCCGCGGCTGCCTGGATGTCTCGAATGAGTCCGTCAAGCACGCCTGGAAAGACCCGGCCAGCACCGAACTCTCCTTCGAGGAACTCTCCCGGCTCACCTTCGCCGAACTCAACACCGCCGGGTGCGGCACCGACACCCAGCTCTTCTTCGAACGCGCCCTCATCGCCGTCCGCGAGGGCAGCGCCGCTGCCCGTGGCGAGTTCAGGGAGGAGTTCGAGAAGGTCCGCGCCGGCATCGTGTTCCTGCTGGAGCGCCAGTTCGGCCCGGCCCCCGAAGGTGTCGACATCCACGCGATCGCCGAAGCCCTCTACAGCTTCTACTGGGGGGCGCGCGTGATGAAGTTCATCATGCCCGGCGTTGATACCGACGCGCAGCTGGCGGCTCTCCACGTCCTCATCAGGCGGGCGTTCGCCGGCAACCCCCGGCCCTGACTGCACGTCCCGTTTCCAACACGGAACGCCCCACGCAAGAGGGGCGTTCTCGTTTTTCTTGCGCCCCCGGCGGAGGTCAGCTCAGCAGCTTCGGTTCGAGCACCATAACCGTCAGGTCGGCCGGAAGGCTGCTCCGGCTCACACTGATCCGCGGCTGGGGCTCGGGCTTCGAGCCCGTCTCCTTCAGGAACTTCTCCAGGGGCTCCAGGTCGAGCGTCTCGCCGCCGGCCTTGTAGTTCATCGGGATGGCGATGCGCGGCTCGATCCGCGTCATCAGGTCGGCGGCCTGGTTTGGCTGGAGGGAATTCCCCCCGCCTACCGGTAGCAGGAGCACGTCGACATCCTTCAGTTCCTCGAACGCGAGTGTTGCCGGGAGGCCCAGGTGGCCGATGCGGATCCCGTCGATCTCGCAGATGAAGACGACGTTCCTGGTCCCGTCGGGCCGCTTCGTGGCGATCCCCGTCACCAGGACGCCGCCGATGTCGTACTCGCCCGGCGCGTCGAGCACCATGGGATCCCCGCTAATCGCCCGGGTGTAGCTGTAGCCGGGGTCGTCGCGCCGGCTCACCGTCACGATGTCGGCGGTCTGCTTGCCGATCACGAACCCGCTTTCCGGGGGGCAGGGATCGGTGATGACGGTGCGATCGCGGCCCTTGAGCCGGAAGCAGGTGCGGCCGAGGTACGTAATCTCTACTGGCACTCGCCGATGGTACCGCCTGGCCACCCTACCGGAAACATACGGATCAACCAGCTGCGCAATTTCCCGGTGATCGCGCGCCCGGGCCGCGGGCGCGCGGGATTCGTCCGCGCCAGCCTGCGAGCGCGGTTGCCCCGCGAGGACCGCTGGACGTGGCTGTTGAATCAGGGTTCGGGTGTTGCCGTTCTGACCGGGATTGTCCCCGCCCCGGCACTCGCGGCCCCCATGCCGTCGTCATGCCGGCCCCGCAGTCGACGTCCCGGTCGGGCGCTTCCGCCCGGGCTTCCGGGCCCCGCGCCGGCGCGCTGATCAGCGGGTAAGCAGGAAGACCACGTTGGTGCCGCCCACGCCCATCGCGCTCACCATCACACAGTCGACCCGCTCGGCGCGGGCACTCTTCACGTAGGCGAGATCGAGGTCCTTCTCGGGCGTCTCGAACCCGGCGATGGGGAAAACCTCCTGGCGCCGCATCGCCTCCAGGGCTGCCACCAGCGAGAGCGGCCCGCTCGCCGCGAGGGCCTGCCCAGCGCTCCCGGCGATGGTGGTCACACCCGCGAAGTAGGCATGTCTGCCGAAGGTGCGCAGCGCGCCGTAGCCATCGGCGAAGTCGCAGGCCAGCCGGCCATCGGCCCCGGCGACGAACAGGTCGACCTGGTTCTGGAGGTACCCGGCATTGCCCAGTGCCGCCTGCATGGTCCGGCCGGCCTCGGTGGCATCGCTCAGGGCGAGCGGTTCCGCTACCGAATCGAACACCTCGCCGATGCCGGCGATGCGCGCCAGCGCGGTCGCCCCACGTTCGGCCGCGTGTTGCTCCGATTCGATCACCAGGTAGGCCGCGCCCTCGGCGGGTACGAAGCCGGCATGGGCCGCATCGAAGGGCCGGGCGGGCGCGCCGCTGGCACCCTGGCTCGCGAGGTGCTCGAGGAGCGGCCGCTGCAACCCCTGCCCCGCGCCGGCGACCACCACATCGGCGTCGCCCCGGGCAACGATGCGCGCCGCGGCCGCTACCGCCAGGGCGCCGCTCGCCTCGGCCCCGGCCAGCGAAACTGCCGGACCCCGCACGCCAAGCGCGCGCGCCACCAGGTGGCCGTAGGGTACGAAAATGGCTGGCTGGCCCGGGGCCCGGTAGGGCAGGCCATCGGCGACCGCGAACCGGCGCGCATCACCCGCGCCCGCGCCCAGCCCCGCCGCATCGAGCGCCTGGAGCGCCGCATCGAGGGCGATGAGCGACCCCCGGTCGAGGAAGTGGACCAGGTTGCGCGGGATGTTGCGGTTCGGGCGGTACTCATCGCCGATAGCCGCCGCGAAGAAGGACGGCCCGGCTTCATCAGGTGACCATGAAGCCCCGGCCGGGCTCCCCGCGACGAGGCCCGCCCAGAACGCATCGACGCCGGCCCCGGCAGCCGAGACGGCGCCATAGCCGGTGACCACCGGAGTGATGCCGGGGCTCTTTCCGGGGGCGGCCAGGCTAGTCGAGCTCCTCGTCGAGGAATTCGTCGTCGTCCTGGCTGCGCCGCCAGAACACCACGGCGCCAACGAGCGCGCCCAGGATGGCAAAGATGCCCAGGAACCTCTTCATGATGGGAGACCTCCAGTTACCGGTCCGGCCGCTCTCATCCGCTGGCCGGGCCCGGCCAGTATAGGGTGCCCGGCTCCTTTCCGTTAATTCCCGCCGGGGCTCATCCCCGGCGGGCCTGGGGCATGGGAGCGGAGCCCGCGCCTTGCTGAAGACCGATGACGGCGCCGGCATCCCGGCGGCCTGCACGGGGATCGCCACGCCCACGCCCGCTGGGCTCCAGGTCCGCTCCAGCCCGCTCTTCGAAAGCGGCGACGAGCGGCATGCGCGGCCCAACAACGTCCAGGCCGTGTGCATCGGCAAGGTGGATGCGAACTTCGTGGCCTGCGAAGCCAAGGCCCTGGAGCGCGCGTTCCTGTACCCCCGGAGGGCAATCGGCTACGCTCGGTGGCGTGAGTGATGCCCTGATCATCGATGCCACCCGCACCCCATGGGGCAAGTTCGGTGGAGCGCTGAAAGAGCACCGCGCCGCCGACCTCGGCGCCCTCCTCATCCGCCGCCTGCTCGAACGGAACCAGCTCGATCCCGCGGCAATCGATAACGTGGTCCTGGGGCAGGTGCTCCAGGCGGGGGCGGGGCAGCTGCCCAGCCGCCAGGCGCTCATCGGCGGTGGGCTCCCCGCCACCACGCCGAGCACGCTCATCAACAAGGTCTGCGGCAGCGGCATGCGCGCCGTGACGCTTGCCGCGGGGCTCATCCGCTCCGGAGAGAACCGCCTGGTCATCGCCGGTGGCATGGAATCGATGAGCAACGTCCCCTACTACGACACCCACACCCGCTGGGGCGCGCGCATGGGCAACAAGACCCTGGTCGATGGCATGGTCTTCGATGGGCTCTGGTGCGCCTTCGACGATGTCCACATGGCCAACCAGGCCGACGACATGGCCGCCCAGCGCGAAGTCTCCCGCGAGGAGATGGACGAGTGGTCAGTCCTCAGCCAGCGCCGCTGGGGCGCCGCCCACGAATCCGGCTACTTCGAACGCGAAATCACGCCCGTGCCCAACAAGCGTGACCCCAATCACATCGCCCTGGCAAAGGACGAAAGCCCCCGGCCAAACTCCACCGTCGAGCGCCTTGGGCGGATCAACACCGTCTACGGGACGAAGGCGATTACGGCCGGCAACGCCCCCGGAGTGAACGACGGCGCGGCGATCGTGCTCATCGCCTCGGAACAGGAAGCGGCGCGCCTGGGCGCAAAGCCGCTGGCCCGCATCGCCGCCTGGTCCGAATCGGCGGGCCTTCCGCGCGAGTTCCCCGTCGCGTCCGCTCATGCCATCCGCAAGGTGCTCGCCAGGACCGGCCTCTCGATCGATGACATGGCGGCCATCGAAGTGAACGAGGCATTCGCGTGTGTGCCGCTCATCTGTGGGCAGGAGCTGGGCTGGGATCCCGGGCGGGTGAACCGCCATGGCGGCTCCGTGGCGATGGGCCACCCCATCGGGGCCAGCGGGGCGCGGCTCGTGCTCACCCTCGCCTACCAGCTCCAGGAAACCGGCGGCAGGTACGCCATCGGCGCCATCTGCTCCGGCACCGGCCAGGGCGACGCGATCCTGCTCGAGGCCGTCTAGCACTCCCCTCCCGCGGCGCTCGCACGAAAGGGCCAGCTCCGGGAGGGGCTGGCCCTTCGCGGATTCGAAGCGGCGTCGCGGGCTACGCCTGCGTCTCGCACCAGAGCGTGAAGGCGCCCTTGGCGTTCGCGCTGGTCTTGATGTCCTGGCCCGTAGTCGCGCCGGCGGCCGACACCCGCAACCGGGCATCGGGCACATCGAGGGCCTCGACCCGGCTCAGGATATCGGCCACCTTGAAGTTCTCGTCCTCGATGGCGAGCACGGTGACGAGGCCGAAGAACCCGGACTTGTTCTCCGCATGGCTCAGCACGTGGCAGTGGAAGGCCCAGAGCCCCGCCTCGAAACACTCGATGATGCAGTCCATGCGGCTGCCCGGCGCCACATCGATGTTGTCGCACTTGTAGGGCGGCGTCACCGGGTAACCATCGCGCTCGAACACCTCCATGGCCATGCCGTGCAGGTGCATCGGGTGGTACATCATCCCCTCGTTCATCCAGCGCACGAGCAGGCGCTCCCCCTTCTTGGCCACGATCGCGTCGGTCGCGGGGAAGCCCTTCCCATTGACGGTGAAGCCGAGGAGCGAGTCGTTGAGGATGAGGATGACTTCGCGGTCATACTTCGGGTAGGCCGACTTATCCGCCGGTTCGATGATGAACGCCCCCAGCAGGCCGCGGTTCACCTGGTCGGCCGAGTCGTGGTGCGAGTGGTACATGTGCGACCCGGAGTTCCGCAGGGTGAACTCATACGTGTACGTCTGCCCGGGCTGGATCGGGTCCTGGGTTACGAACGGCACCCCGTCCTGGCTGTTTGGCACGTAGATGCCGTGCCAGTGGACGGCGGTGCTGTGCTCCAGGTTGTTCTTCACGTTGATGCGCACGCGGTCGCCGACGGTGCCGCGAAGGATCGGCCCCGGGATCATCTTGTTGTAGCCGCGGGCCTTTTCCACCTGGCCGGGAGCCACTTCCCAGTCGAGTTCGTCGACGGTCAGGTCCCAGACCTTCACGCCGTTTTCGATGCGGGGCTCGAGGGGGAGGTTGCCGCGGCCCGCCGTGAGCGCTTCCTTCTGGTTCTTCAGGAAGTTCACCACGCCCGCCTGGTGGTCGGCGTCGATCTGCTTCCATTCCTCGGCCACGGTTTCCGTGTTGCCGGGCTGTGTGGCCGGGTTCGGGCTCGGGTTGGGCTGGACATTCGCGGGGGCGACGCCCGGCGATTCGAGCTTCGCGCCCGAAGGGTCTTCGTAGCAGGCCGCGGCGAGCACTCCGCCCGCCACCGGTAGCGCGGCGCCCAGGACGCCGGCTTTCCGAAGAAAACCGCGCCGGTCGAGCTTCACCTCCTGGATCGTTGGCAGTTCGGATGAGTGGGGTTGGGACACGTTACGTTCGGCCTCCTGCCGTGAAGTTGCGAATAGGTCTCCGGGGCCAATCTTCGCAAGCGGAAACCTTGAGGAGGGGACCGGTTGGCCCCGATCTCCGGGCCGTCCGTACTGGATTGTGACAGATTTCGCAAGGGCGTGGGGGCACCGTCTTCTATAGCAGCAAACGAAAGGCTCGCACCGTTCGCGGACATGGTTCATGCTTGGGCAAAGACTGCTGCGAATGAGGTTCCCCCGATGGCTGACCTACGCCCCATCCTGGTGCCGCTCGATGGCTCCAAGCTCGCCGAGAACGCACTCCCGGTTGCAGCCTGGCTATCGCGCATCACCGGCGCGCCCATCCGCTTCATCCACGTCGTGGATACCGATGTGCCCGCCGCTGAACGGGGCAAAGCCGCCGAAACCTTCCGAACCTATACCCGGGAACTCGCAGCAGACCACGGCCTTGGCGAAACCACGTGCGATGTCGTCGCCGGTTCGGCCGCCGATGAAATCCTCAAGGAAGCCGAAGGCGCCTCGGCGATCGCCATCGCCACCCACGGCCGCGGCGGCTTCCGCGCCATGATCGTCGGGAGCGTCGCCGATAAGGTCATCCGTGGCGCCACGATCCCCGTCCTCGCCGAGCCCGGCACCGACAAGCCATCTGCCCCGATCCCCGGGAAGGCGATCGTCGTCGGCCTCGATGGTTCGCCCGAAGCCGAGCGAGGGCTTGCGATGGCCCGGCAGCTTGCCCAGGCATCGAACGTGCCGATCGTCCTCGTTCGCGCCTTCAGCCTTCCGCCTCCCGCCGGGATCGAGTTTTCGTATTACCCGGCCGACCTGGGAGCCACGCTCGAGGCGGCCGCCCGAGAATACCTTGTGGCCACCGCGAAGCCCGGCGAAAAGTACGTCCTCATGCAGGGCGACGCCGCCACCGCCATCCTCGAAGCCGCCGATCAGAATGACGCTGGCCTCATCGTCCTGACATCCACCGGTAAGGGCCTGGCCAAGCGCATCGCCCTCGGCAGCACCACCGACCGCGTCATCCACAGCACGTCGCGTACGGTCCTGGCGGTCCCTTCGCACACCTGACGATGGCCGGCTCCCGGGCCAGCCACGGCGCCAGGTCCCGTGAAGCGGCTTCGGCGAAGCACTCCGTCTGTATGGGTGGATCTCCGGATCGTGGCGTGCGCCCGCGGTGCCCGCACGGGCCCGCAGGCGCGCCATCACCAGTGCCGGCAATCCGCCCCAGGATCGAGACGGAGGGGCAACTCCCTCGCCCGTACCGGACGGACGTTCTGGGCCATGAACCACGCGCGCGGAAGGATGCCGCCCGGAACGCCGGGGCGCGCCGCCGGGCCGGTCATTGCGCGGCAGCAGCCGCCGGCCTGGACGATTCGGCTCCGAACGTGGTCCGGGCGCACTGGCGCACGCTCGCGTACACATTAGAATGACGCGCCGGAGGGGATTGCTTCATGGGTTCTGGTCCACTTGCCGGGGTGAAAGTCCTCGAGTTTTCGCAGATCATCGCGGGACCGTTTTGCGGCATGCACCTGGCCGATATGGGTGCTCTCGTGACCAAGTTCGAGCCAATCGAAGGGGAGCCCTGGCGGCTCTCGCTTGAGCTTGTGCCCAAGGAATCGCGCACCTACATCAGCCTGAACCGCGGCAAGCGCGGCGTCGCCATGGATATGACCCGGCCCGAAGCCCAGGCGGTCATCCACGCGCTCGTGAAGGACGCGGATGTCGTCATCATCAACTACCGCCCCGGCGTGGCCGAGCAGCTGAAGATCGACTACGCCACGCTGAGCGCCATCAACCCGAGCATCATTTACTGCGAGAACACCGCCTTCGGCCGCCAGGGCCCGCTTTCCCGCCGCGGCGGCTACGATATCGTCGTCCAGGCCCTGACGGGCCTCATGGCGGGCGAAGCCAAGCTCGACGGCGACGTCCCCACCTACGTCTATCCCGCCATCGCCGACTACGCGACCGGCATCCAGATGTCCAACGCGATCTGCGCCGCCCTCTTCGCGCGCGAAAAGACCGGCAAGGGCCAGCGCATCGATTGCACCCTTATGGGCACGGCCATCGCCATGCAGACGACCCAGTTCACGTGGATCGATGCCATCGATAACGAAGTCATCCCGCCCATGATCGAGGAGTTGAAGCAGGCGCGCGCCGAAATGAAGTCCTTCACGGAGCAGGTGGCAGTCCAGAAAAAGTACCGCCCGGCGCCCGCTGGCAACATCTACTACCGCGTCTACCAGACGAGGGACGGCTTTGTTGCCGTGGGGGCGCTGAGCATGTCGCTCCGGTTGAAAGTGCTCGCCGCCACCGGGCTGCAAGACCCGCGCTTCAAGCCCGATGGCTCCTTCGAGGTCAATCCCGAAGGCTGGGAGGAACGTGGCCCCCTCCTCGTGCAGGAAGCCGAAGCCCTCTTCCGCACCAGGACCACCGGCGAGTGGATCGAGATCCTCGAAAAGCACGGCGTGCCTGCCGGCCCCCTGTACTTCATCGAGGAACTCTTCAACCACCCCCAGACGGTGGCGAACGGCCTCCAGGTGGAACTCGAGCACCCGCTCCTCGGCCCCCTGAAGATGGTCGGCCCGGCTTTCCAGATGTCGGGAACGCCGCTCGATGCGGCGGTGCCCAGCCCCATGCTCGGCGAGCACAACGACGAGGTCCTCGCCGAGGCCGGCCTCACACCCGGCCAGATCGAGCAGCTTCGCGCGGCGGGAGTCGTGCGGTAGCGCCGGGCGCCACGTTCGCCGCTCCCCCGGGGGCGCGGTAGGCTGGCCTCGTGCTGCATCGCGCCTGGCTCGAAGTTGGCAAGCTCGCGCGGCGCCTCGCCTGGGAGGGCGAGCGGCTACGCTGGCGCCTCTTCCACCCCATCACGCTCGGGGCCCGCATCATCCTCCTGCGCGGTGGCCAGGTGCTCCTCATCCAGCACACCTACCGGCCCGGCTGGTTCCTTCCCGGCGGAGGCCTCGACAAGGGCGAGTCGCTGGAGGAGTGCATCCGCCGCGAGGCGGAGGAGGAAGCCGGCGCCACCATCCGCGACCTCGAACTGCTCGGCATCTACTCCGAATTTGGCGAAGACAAGAGCGACCACGTGGCGATCTTTGTCTCGCGTGATTTTGGCTGGCGGCCCCCGGCCCCTGGCAACGAGGTCGCCCGCGCCGAATGGTTCCCGCTCGATGCGCTCCCGTGCGGAGTTTCGGCCGGCACGCGCCGGCGTTTGGCCGAGCTGCGCGCGGGCTGCCGCCCCCGGGCAGGCCGCTGGTGATGCCGCCCGGCCCGCCTCCCGGGCTTCCCGCGGAACACCGCCAGGCCATTGCCGCGCTCGCCCGCCGCTTCGGCTGGGACAGCGTGGGCGAGCCCGCCCCGGTCGAGCAGTCCGTGCTCAACGCCAACTACCGGGTCGATACGCCGGCCGGGCCGCGGTTTGTCCGCGGTTACCGGCCGTCGCGCACGCCGGAGCGAATCGCGCGCGAACACGCGGTCACGCGCTGGGCGGGCGAGCGCGGCATCCCCGTCGTGCCGCCCTGCGCCGATGCCTCCGGGCAGACAGTCTTTCGCCTGGGGGGCAGGCCCTGGGCGGTGTTCCCCTGGGTCGAAGGGCGCAGCCTCCTCCGTGGCACCATGACACCGCGCGAGGCGGCACTCCTCGGGGCAATGAATGGCCGTCTTCACCGCGTGCTCGCTGATTGGCCCCCCGGCGACCTCCAGCCGAACTCCGAGCTGAGCTGGGACACCGGGAAGTCCATCGCCGACCTCAGCCGCATCGACGACCTGATCCGCTACTATCCCGCCCCCGGCGACGAGCAGCTGCGGGTGCAGGGCTGGGTGCGCGAACAACTCGCCCTGCTCGAAGGCGGCGCCGCGCGCCCATCATCAGACTTCGATGGCATACCGCTGCAGCCCTGCCACGGCGACCCACACGAGCGCAACCTCATGGTCGATGCAGCGGGTAATGCCCTCGCGGTGGTCGATTGGGAGCGGTTCTGCATGTGCGCCCCGGCGTTCGAAGTGCTCCGCACGCTCACCTTCAGCCTCCTGCTCGATGAGCCGCTGCTTTCGGCGTACCTGGCGGGCTATCGCGAGGAACACCGCCTCGACGCGCCGGCGGTGGGGGCCTGCGTCGAGTGGTGGTGGCAATCGCAGTTGCACAACACCTGGGCATTCCGCGAGCGGTTCATCAAGGGCAACCGGACCGTGGAGCAGTTCCTCGCCGAGGGCGCGGCCGCGATCCGCCGCTTCGCCAGCCTCGACTACCGGGCAGGCCTCGCGGCGAAGCTCCTCCGCGAGGCCTGCTGAGGGGCCACGAGCGGGCGATTTACAGCTAGCCGGTGAACTCCTCGGTTGCGCGCTCGTCTTCCACGCGGCCATCCGGCTCAGCCACTTCGGAGTAGGTATCGGGCTCGGGAGCGACGGCGCGTGGGTCGGCCTGGGCCGGGTCCAGGAATTCGGCGCCTTCCGTGAGGGCTTCCTTCAGCGCCTTCAAGGGCTTCGCCTCCTCGATGAGCTTCTTCGCGCCCTTCAGGTCGTCGATCGGGTTGAGGTCTTTCAGCGACATGGTGCCATCTCCTCCGCAATCGCCATCTCGGCCGCTTCCAGCATAGCCTCCTGGCAGGGCCGCCGCGCGCTCGGCTCCGCACGCGCTCCGTCCGCACCGCACGACACGCCTGGTCGCCAGGTCAACAACCCAGCCCCGAGCGTCTCCGATCGGATCGTTGGCGGCCATGGGACCCCTCCAGCCATCGACAATGGGCACCCGTTTCGCCGCGGCGCGGCTCAGCCTGCCTTGATCTGCACCTTGCGCGCCTCGGGAGGAGGGGCCGGGGCGGATTTCGGCAGCCGGACTTCCAGCACGCCGTCCTTCAGGCTCGCTTCAATCCGGTCCTCGTCCACGCTCGAGGGGAGCGCGATTCTCCGCTCGAAGGAGCCAAAGAAGCGTTCGCTGTAGCTCCGCCCCTCTTTCTCCTCCTTCCGCTCGGAGCGCTTTTCGCCGCGGATCGCGAGCACGCCCTCGTGGATGCTCACATCCATGTCCTTCGCCTCGACGCCCGGGAGCTCGGCATGTACGACGATCGCATCGTCGCTCTCGGTCACGTCGCAGCGCGGACTCCACTCCATCGCCAGTGGCGATCCGCCGAAGCGGGCGAACAGGTCGCGCGGCCAGAAGCTGGCCAGTTCATCGAACGGATTCCTGCGAATCAGGGAAGACATGCATCACCCCCGAGGGAAGCTGGGATGATGATGCCCGGCCGCCGCCCGCGAGGGCAGGACCGTTCGGGCCATTGCCGTGGCCCGTTCGGCGCATTTCACCGGGGGATTCAGTGTTGGCCGGTGGTGCTCGCCAGCGTCTGGTCCACGAGTGCGAGGAAATGGTCGGCCGCGAACGGCTTCTGCACGAAGAGCGTGTGCGGCGTCCGGGCGGCGAACTCGGCCGGTCCCTCGGCGCTGTACCCGCTGATCAGGATGACTGGCAGGTCGGGCCATCGCTCCAGGATCCCGCGCCGCAGTTCGATACCCGATTCGCCAGGCATCACGATATCGCTGATCACCAGGCTGGGTGGGCTCTGCTCGAGCAGGGCCCGTGCCTCGGCCGCGTTCGCGGCCTGCAATACCTCGTATCCCTGCGTGCGCAGCAGGCGCGCGAGCATCACCCGGACGGGGTCGTCATCGTCTACTACAAGGATGGTCGCAGCCAACGGCCGAGTCTCCTCTGCCCCGAGGGCCGCGCCGCCGAAGGAAGTAAGTCCCGCGGGGACGCTGCGTGCACGCACATGAATGCTCCGGGCCGAGCGAGCCCAGGGGGATGAGCCAATTTTGAGCCGCGGCCGCCTGTGTGCGTTATCCGCATTTCCCCTAATAGGGCACCACACCTGCCGCCAACACGCGATTCCCGCGCCAGGGCCCGCGCCCGGTTTTACTCAGGGGCGCGATGCGACCTATCATCGCTGGAGCCTCGGAGGGTTTCCCGGCATGCGCTTCGTGATGACCGTCATCTCGGCGGCAATCCTGCTCTTCCTCCTCTACCTGGCCATCGGCGGCATCGCCGATGGCTATTTCGGCGCCGACATCGTCCCGGATCAGGCCGTGCCCGACGCCTGGGCCGCCCCCGATAGCTGGAGCGAGTGGCGCGATATCGTCATCGTCTTCACCGCCATGTTCTGGATGCTCGCCGGCCTCCTCTCGGTCGCGCTCGTCGTCGCCCTCATCCTCCTGGTGGGCGTCACCCGCAAGGTCGTCCGCGAAAACGCCGCGCCCGCGCTCGATTCGCTCCGCCAGTCGCTCGATAACGTGCGCGGGACGACCGAGTTCGCTGGCGAGACCGTCGCATCGCCGATCATCCGCACCTACGCGGTGGTGAAAGGTGTGCGCACGGGCCTCTCGGCCGTGACCAACCTGCCCGACCGCATCAGGCGGCGGCGAAAGAAGGGCCGGAAATGAGCTCGCCCGAACCCGAGAGCCCGCGGCACGAACCGGAAACCCCCCGGGCCGAGCCGGAACCCTGGCCGGGGGAGCCGCGGCGGCGGCGCGAGTGGCGCAACCTCGAGGGGAACCCGCTCGTGGGCTGGGCCAGGGCGATTGCCCTCGGGATCGGCGACACGGCGAAGGACATGCTCGAAGCCGGCCGTGAGGGCGCCCGGCAGGCGATGGACGAGGGCTGGGACCGCTTCGACCGGAAGACGAAGCGCCGCCGCGAGTGACCCGCCCGGGGCCGTAGAAGAGCGGGCTGGTATCATGGATGTCCGGGCCGCGGAGAGGTGCTGGAGTGGCCGATCAGGCACGCCTGGAAAGCGTGTAGGGGTGCAAGTCCCTCGTGGGTTCGAATCCCACCCTCTCCGCCAGTAGCACCCGCCCCACGCTCAGGCGCCTTCCTGTGGAGCCCCCTCCAGAGTTTACGAGGACCGAGGATCATCGGCCCCCGGAGGAGCTGGGAGACACGGCCGACGTGGTCACCGGGGCGGCCAGCGGAATGGAGTTCGCCTGCGCGCAGCGCTTCGCCGGCGACGGCATGCACGTGGTGCTCGCCGATTTCGAAAGCGAGCCTTTGGCGCTCGCCGGGGCAACCATCAAGGTCAGGGCTGCCGGGTGAGCGCTTCGTAGGCCGCGGGCACCCGGTCGGTCAGCGCGTTGGTACCCGGCGCCATATCCTTCCAGCGCGAAAGCGCCCGGTTCACCTGGACCGCCATCGCCACGCCCGTGCCCGCCGGCGAAATGGTCAGCGGCGCCCCTGTCGGCGCCACAATCTCCGCGCCACCGGGCCACGCGGCCGCGGTATAGACCCGGTTCTCGTCGCTCCGTGCCCGTGCGACCCGCTCGGTCATTGCATCCGGCGCGAAGATCGGCCACGCCAGGATATCGGCGCCCTCCAGCATGAGCGCCCGTGCCACTTCCGGCACGAGGCCCTCATCGCCGCAGAGCAGGCCGACATTGCCCGCGGGCGTGGGCACCACGGGCGAGGGCGTCTCGCCGAGCTGGATGCCCCGGCCGTGTGTCGCGGCGTGTTCGATGGTCGCATCCGGCGTAATCAGGACCACCGACTGGTGCGCCGGGCACCCCGTGGTCGCGACCGCGATTACCGCGGCGCCCCCCGCCTCCCTCACGACAGCCTCGATCACCGGGAGCGAGCCCTGCCAGCCCTCCGGCCCGGTGGTCCCGCCGAACACCACGAGGCCGGCGTCCTGCGCGCGCAGCTCACGATAAATGGCCGCCACCGCGCCGGGGTCGTACTCCGCGGGCGAGGGCACGACGGCGACGCGCCGGTTCTCGCGCGCGGGGATCAGCGGCTCCTCCAGCAGCCTGGTCACCGGCAGCGAGGCGGTGGGCTCGGTGAGCCGCCGGTATAGCGCCGGCCTCCGCGGGATGGCCATGGGGGCATCCACGGGTTCGATGTCGTACACCACCACCGTGTCGCTGTCACTTGGCGCGCACACGCGGGTTACCCCGGCCGGGTCGATGACGCACGACCGGCCGGCGTAGATGATCGCGCCAGCTTCGGGTCCCCACTTGTCGGCGGCCGCCACCCAGACGCCGTTCTCATAGGCGCGGGCAGGCATCAGGTATTCGCACTGGGTAGTCGTAAGCTCGGGCACCTCGCGCCCCCACGAGACCCACGCGGTCAGGTCCAGGATGAGCTCGGCGCCGTTGACCGCGAGCGAACGCGCCACCTCTGGCTGCCGCCCATCGGCGCACACCAGCACGCCAAAGCGGCAGAACCCGGCATCCCACACGGGGAACTGCGTGCCGCGTTCGAACCAGGTGTTGTCGAAATGCCAGAGGAAACTCTTGTCGTACTGGCCCCTGCGCTGGCCATCCGGGCCGAAGACGACGCCGCTGTTGGTCACCTTCCCAGAGGGGTGGGGCACCGCCATTCCGGCCGCGAGCCAGTAGCCGTAGCGCCGCGCTTTTTCTCCAAGGAGGGCGGCGGCCTCCTCGAAGGGCCTGACGCCGGGCCGGGCGTAGGGGTTGGCATCGCGCAGGTAGTAGGCCGGGTAGGCGCACTCGGGCAGGCCCACCAGCTGGGCCCCCGCCTCACCAGCCTCGTCGAGCGCACGGAGGAGATTCTGAAGGTTCTCCTCGGCGTCCTCGATATCGAAGGCACGGACCTGGCAGAGCGCGACGCGGAACGGTTGCATGTGCCTATGGTAGCGGAGCCCGGCTACCGGCGGCCCGCCGGGTCCCGTTGTCCGCTGAACTGCCCGCCACTGCCCAGGGGGACACCCTGTACCGGCTCGAGGATCAACTGGCAAATCGGCATACCGCGTTGCAGGCGAATCGGAGCGGGGCCGAGGTTCATGATCTCGAGGGTAATGTTCCCCTCGAAGCCGGCGTGAATCGTGGGTGCTGTGAAATGGATCAGCAATCCAAAGCGGGCCAGAGAGCTCTTCCCTTCGACTCTGGCGGCCAGGCACCCCTTGCCGGCGACTTCCGGGGGGAGCGCGTCTGGGAGCGGAAGTCTGATGGACTCGAGGGTCATTCCGAGGATGAATCGATTCGGATCGAGCACGAGCCCCTCGTCCGGAATGGCACGTGAATCGTAGAGCGCATGGAGAGTCGGGCCAGCCGTCCCGGAACTCAGATCGATCGCGATGGCGAGATTCGGGCGCGGAATCCTCAATGTCTCCCCAAGACGGAGGTTTACTGAAGTCCGATCGAACGGCACGAGAGGAGCCTCCGCACTGGGTCTCCTCGGCTGAGGCTCTGGCGTGATCACAAGCCGTCCGTCGTCCAGTGCTTCGAAGATGGCGGAGTCGCTCAGAATCGTTCGGCGGCTCTCGCTATGCTGAAACCAGCGACGATTCTCGCACTGCCACGACCCTGCCTGCCCCGTAGACATCTCCTGGGAGCTCGACCAGGTACTCGCCGTTCTCAGCGCTGATGACGCGTACCGAGACCGTGCCCACCGCGCCGGCCGATCTGCTCACGAGAGCGATTGGGGCAAAAAAGGAGACCTCGCGCCCCGCGGCATCCCGGAAGCGCATGAGGACTTCAGCCGGGAACATTCCGTCATGCACCTCGCCCTTCAATGCTTTCCGAGTCATAGGGTACCTCCTTAATCAACGAACGCATGTTCGGGGTTTCCGGGTCGGTGCGCAACCTGCGTTCCAATGCCGCACAATAAGAGGTCCCGGGGGTACGGCTCGGGGAGGCGAGGGGAGAACCGCTCACCATCATGCGCATCGCCCAGGTCTCGGCGCACACCAGCCCGCTGGCTCCACTCGGCGGCCGCGAAACCGGCGGCATGAACGTCTATGTCCTCGAGCTCTCCCGCGAACTCGCCCGCCTCGGCTACGAGGTCGATATCTTCACCCGGCGCGATGGCGATCTGCCCCGCGTCGAGGAGGTCGCGCCGAACCTCCGCCTGGTCCGCATCGATGCCGGCCCCGCCCGCCCCATCGAGAAGGAGGAGATCATCGACTTCCTCCCCGATTTCGCCCGCAACATGCGCCAGTTCGTCCACGACCAGGCGGGCGGCTACGACCTCATCCACAGCCACTACTGGCAGAGCGGCTGGGCCGGCACCATCCTCGCGCGCCAGCTCGACCTCCCCCACGTCGTCATGTTCCACACCCTCGGCGAAGTGAAGAATCGCGCCCGCTTCGGCGAACAGGAACCCGGGCTCCGCATCCGCCACGAACGCACCATCGCCCGCCGCGCCACCGCCATCGTCACCGCCAGCGACCACGAGCGCGTGCTCCTCGACCGCTACTACGGCGCCGACCCCGCGAAGATGCATACCGTCCCCTGCGGCGTGGATCTCAGCCTCTTCCAGCCGCGCGACCGCGCGGCCTCCCGCGCGAAGCTGGGGCTCGACCCCGATGCACCGGTCCTCCTCTGGGTGGGCCGGCTGGAGAAGCTCAAAGGCGTCGAAATCCTGGTCGACGCGGTCGCTCAGCTCGAGCGGCGCGATGTCACGCTGCTCATCGTGGGCGGCGATGAACGCGCGCAGGACCTGAAGGCCGATCTCCAGGCCCAGGCTGTGTCCGCCGGCGTCGCCGCGAACATCCGCTTCGAAGGCGCCGTCGCCCACGACGCACTCCCCGGCTACTACTCGGCGGCCGACGTTTGCGTGGTCCCGAGCTTCTACGAAAGTTTCGGCCTCGTCGCGGTGGAAGCCATGGCCTGCGGCACCCCCGTCGTGGCCTCGCGGGTCGGAGGGCTGGTCTCGACGGTGACCGATGGCGTGACCGGCTACCTCATCCCGTGGCGCTGCCCCGAGCCGTTCGCCGAGAAGCTGGGCGTGCTCCTCGGCAACCCCGAGCTCCGCGCGAACTTTAGCGTGGCCGCCCGCCGCTCGGTCGAGCGGTTCCGCTGGAGCACGGTCGGCCTGCGAATCGCCGATGTCTACGATGCCGCCCGCGAGCGCCACCGGAGCCGCCGCCGGCCGCCCCGCGAAGCCAACGGATTTGGCAAGGAGGCCTGGGAGGCGGCGATCCTTGCCAGCGGACGGTAAGCGAGCCGCCACGGCGCGGAGGGCGCGCCACAGTGCCCAAGCTAGAGTGGCGGCTCCCAGAGCCATCGCTCACCCTGAAAGGCCGATTTGATCGCCGGGACATCAACCGCGAGAAACGCGTTCAACTGTGGAATGATCACCTCATCCAGTTCGGCCTGAGAGACCGACCCTTCCGTGAGTTCCACCGGGAGCGTCTTTTGGTAGATGCGGTGCCACTTCCGACGGAGTTCCTGATACTTCATGGTAAATGTCTGATGGGAGCGAAAGGCCTCATACAGTCGCCGCCTGACGCGATCCGGACCCGGCCCTATGTAAAGCGTGATGGACACACCCCGGACTGTGACAACAGCTTCGAACAACACCATTCGGCCGGAATTAGTCCAACCTTGAGGCTGTGGCTGCTTCAGTAGTGTTTCGTCCCACTCGCTCAACGCGAAACGAACCGCGTTCTTGGACGACTGGTCCAACACGAAAACCTCTTGTTGCTCCAGCCATGTCCGAACTACCTCGGTCACCATCGCCGGGCGATCGGGCCGAAACTCGAAGATGAGGTCCAGAGCAGCCTTGTGCCTTGCGTAGATTCTCTTGCAAAGGTCGGCGACCTTGGAGTCTTCCACGACATGCCTCCTGACCATCGCAACGTAGTGCCGGAGCGACATGCCGATTTCTGGGCCGATTGCCGAGGCGTGAAGGTCCAAGAGGGCCTCCAGGCCGTCGGCCAAGGGTCCGTAGCCCACGGGAACGAACACCTCCTGCGAGGGGTCCATTGCCGAGGGGCTAAGCAGGATCGGCAAGATCCTCCACCCGGGATAGTGGCTTCGCACCGTCAAGAGATACCGCTCCAGTTGATCGTCATGCTCGCCTGTGCCGACTTTGTTCTCAATCAGAACGGCAAGCCTGTTCTGGTGACTCGTGATTAGAAGGTCGACGTTCTTCCATTCCCTATCGACGCGTGCGTCAGACAGGTCCAGCAGGTCGAGTTCTAGCGCCGTAACCGCGAGAGTGTCGGATCCACGGCCTCGAGTTGCGAGCTGCAGAAAACGACGCAAGAAGCGGTCACCAAGGCCGTGGCTGGCGCTCGGATTCATGAGAAACGCCAAGAAGTCGGAGTGCCTCAGTTCCTGGCGTGTGATGCCCGCAGCTTCGAACAGGTTGAACGGCGACACCAAGCTCTCGAGTTCGCGGAACTCCGGGTCATCCAGAAGCAGTCTCTCAAGCGCAGCAGTTGCCATCTGGTCCGACAGCGGTGGCTCGACGAGGTCGCCCATTTGGGTGAGGTTAGGCGGCGGCGCCGGGAATGGCAATCTTCGGTGGGGTTGGTGGCGCCGTGGCGGGTCGGCCCCCGAGACCCCACAATGGATGTATGCGCCCCCGAGCCATCTTCTTCGATATGGATGACACACTGCTCGACACCTCGGGAGGCGTCGCCGAATCGTGGCGGGCCGTTTGCCACGCCTTCGCTCCCGAACTCGGTTGCGACCCGGACGAGCTCAACACGGCGATCCGCACCCGGATGGTGGAGTTCTGGAAGGACGAGGCCGCTGTCGAGCACTGGCGCACCCGCCTGGACGATGCCCGCACGCACAACGTCCGCGAGGCCCTTGCCGCGAAGGGGCTCAACCCGGCGCTCGCGCCGCGCCTTTCCGACTGCTACTGGGACGAACAGTCGAACCGCATGAGGCTGTTCGACGACGCGCTCGAGACCCTCGACCGGTTGCGCGACGCGGGCTTTCATCTCGGCCTGCTCACGAACGGGCCGGCCCGGATGCAGCGCTGGAAGCTCGGGCGCTTCCCCCTCGCCGAGCGGGTCGACGTGGTCGTCATCGAGGGTGAGTTCGGGCACGGCAAGCCCGATGCGCGCGTCTTCCAGCACGCCCTGGCGAGCGTGGGCGCGAACCCGGAAGAGGCCTGGCATGTCGGCGACAACCTCTACGCCGACATCCGGGGTGCGCAGGGCGCGGGCATCCATGCCACCTGGATCCACCGCGACCGGCTGGAGCTGAAGGACGATGCGCCGGCCGTGCCGGACCGCGTGATCGGCCACCTGGCCGAGCTGCGCGAGGCGCTGGGGCTGTAGGGC
>DAOKYT010000006.1:12133-76469 GCA_035326025.1 Tepidiformaceae bacterium | reverse complement strand
GGATTGAAGTATGCATAACCGTTCGCGCTTCCGGTCCACGAAGGAACCAGCGCCAACGGATCCCTGCTCAGGAACACCCCCGTCTCGGGGTCGTAGTACCTGGCTCGCAGGTACTGGAGCCCCGTGGCGTCCGTCTGCCGGCCGGCGAAGTCGAACTCGTTCCCCTGGCTGCCGCTGCCGCCAGTGACCTCGCCATACACGTCGTACTGGTACGACTTCTGGACCGCGCCCGAGCTATTGACCACTGCCATGGTCGACCCCAGCCCATCCGCCAGGTAGTAGTACCAGTTGCCGCCCTGCTTCATCGGCGAGCGACCAGCGCCGCAGAGCCGTCCTTCCCGGGAAGGGTTGCCATGGTCCTTGTTTCGGCGACGGCTGCCGAGCCATGCACCCCGCAAGGATTTGCGACCCTCCCCGTTAGGGCGCCCGAAATGCCAGCGCACGGCCTGCGTACTCCTGGACCTCAGGAGAAGGATAGAGAAGTAGCTCCTTGGCGGCGTTGGCGGTGCTCAAATCCCTCAAGTGATTGATCCCGTGGAGAGCACTCATCTGCACACACTCATCGCGTGCCCCATCCAGCTGTTCCAGAAGGGCACTTGCGACACTGGCAACCAGGGGATGTTCGTGATTTCCGTGGTGCTCACGTTCCCAAGGGGCGAGGAAGGAGTCCCAGAACTGGAACACGGCATCCGATCCCGCGTGTATCGCACAGGCGGCCTGAAGGAGGCGAGGTATGCCGCCCAGCACATCCTGCCTCAGAGACAGGTCTTGAGCGTCGTCCCAACAAGCCTCCGCAGCAGCGTGCTGCACCTCCCAGAGAAAGCCGCCGATGGAACCTCCGAGCAGCCGCACTACTTCATTGGGCTCCTCGGTAACTGCCAAAAGGTGCTCGAGGAGTTCAATACCACGGTGCCCCTCCGATTCGATCGTGAAGGGCTCCGCAGACGCGACCGTAAGGACCCAAGCCCTAAGAGTATCCGAGATCATGCCACCACCCCTACGGGACCGGAATGGGTACTGGCGGTGCTGGAGGCACGCCAATCGGCCAATCTTGGTCTGATACTTCCGGAAGATCGGGCCAGTGCGGTTTCCAGCTCCAGTACCTACCGAGGAACTTCGTCCGGCCGTCGGTCTCCACGTTCACCAATCCGGCCGTCTCATCCAGTGTCTTGTGTTGCAGATACTCCGCCACCAGTATCGTGAGCGTTCCGAAAAATCCCCCTGGCGGTGGACCACACGGCTTCTGTCTTCCCGATCCGCCCCAGCGTTCGAGCGCTCTCTTCAGCCCTTGCTGGTGGCGGTTCCACTCGGCGTAGTGCGTCACGCGTTCTTTTGGAGTGAAGGGCCTGTTTTCCGGAACATGCCAATTCCCATAATTGCCCGCCCTCCAATTTGTCGCTGCTCGGATCATTGAGAATACGTGATTCTTGATTCTGCTCCAGAGGCCGCCACAATCTGAGCGACCGCCGCCGCCGTGTCCAGGGTCAGAATCGACCGGCGCCAAACCGGATGGGTCGTACAGGTTGCACGAATTGGCGTTCGAGTAGCTGTGGGCGCCCCCGAGCCACGCTGGTTCTACAGCCAGCGGCTCCCTCGACAGGAACACCCCCGTCTCGGGGTCGTAGTACCTGGCGCGCAGGTACTGCAGCCCCGTGCTCCCGTCGGTCTGCTGGCCGGCGAAGTCGAACTCGTTCGCCAGGCTGCCGCTGCCGCCGGTGACCTCGCCGTACACGTCGTACTGGTACGACTTCTGGACCACGCCCGAGCTGTCGACCACGGCCATCGTCGAGCCCAGGCCGTCCGCCAGGTAATAGAACCAGTTCCCCGACTGCTTCATGGCGGAGAGCCCGGCCCCGTACAGGTACTGGTTGCCGTCATCGAGGACCACCGGAAGGCCGGCGTTGATGTCCCACGTAAAGGTGGTGGTGCTCATCCCTACCGTGCGGCTGTCGCGCAGGCCGTCGCCGCGGTAGGCGAAGGTGCTCGTCACCGAGTTCACCGTGGCCGAGACCATGCGATCCTCGTAGTCCCAGGCGAACGTGTCACTGCCGCGCCCGACCAGGTTGCCATTGTCGTCCCAGGTGTAGTTGATGGCCGGCGCCGGGCTCGGCGGCTGCACCTGCGTGATGCGGTCGGCGTCGTCATAGGTGTAGGCCGTGGTCCCGGCCGAAGTGGTCATGCTTGTCCGGTTGCCGAAGGCGTCAAACGCATAGCTGGTCGTGCTCGGACCGGGGTAGGTGACGCTGGTCAGCCGGTAGAGGTCGTCGTAGGCGTAGGTGTGGGTGCCCTGCTGGTCCACCCGCTGGGTCCGGTTGCCGACGCCGTCCAGGGTGTAGGCGACGCTCGCGACCGTGGTCGAACCGTCCTTGACGTGGCTGATGCCGGTCAGGCGGTCGGCGCCGTCGTAGGTGTAGGCGGAGACGATGCCGGTGCTCAAGGGGAGGGTCGCGCTGGTCATCCGGTTGGCATCATCATACGCATACTGGATGACGTTCGAGTCCCAGCCGGTGACAGCTGTGAGACGGTTGGCGGCGTCGTAGGTGTAGCTGGCCTGGTTCGAGCCGCCGGGGTAGGTGATGGAGGTGCGGCGCGAGGCGGCGTCGTAGCCGTAGCTCACGGTGCGCGAGCCGGGGAAGGTGACACTCGTCAGCCGGTAGAGGGCGTCGTAGCTGTAGGCCGTCGTGCCGGTCGCGTCGACCATCTGGGTGCGGGCGCCGGCATCGTTGTAGGCGAAGCTGACGAAGCTGGTGTCGGGGTAGTCGATGCGGGTGAGCTCGTTGCGGTCGTTGTAGGTGTACTCGATGACCTGGCTCTTCGGGTCGGTGCGGGCGACGAGCCGCCCGCCGAGGTCGTACTCGTAGGAGCGGACGTTCGAAAGCGGGTCGGTCTCGGTCAGCAGGCGGCCGAGGTTGTCGTAGGTGTAGGTGGTGGTCTTGCCGCGCGGGTTGGTCTTCGAAACCAGGTTGCCCACCGCGTCGTAGGCGAACGTCCACGCGCCGCTTGCGGCGTCGGTGATGGAGACGAGCTGGTCTTCGAAAAGGTTCTGGTACACTCTCCCCGTGTGGCGCAACGAGGTTCCAGGGGTTGAAGGGCGGTCTGGCACAGCGAACACCCCATTGGTCATTCTCTGCCCGGAGAATGCTGTGCGTACTGCCCAACCCCGGTGGCGTAAGACCACACTGCTGAACTGAGGTTCAGCTTGGAAAAACCGGGCCCCCGTAGCTCAGCGGATAGAGCAGTGGTTTCCTAAACCATGTGCCCAGGTTCGATTCCTGGCGGGGGTACCAGACCAGCCCGTCGTAGACACCCCGCCCCGGCGGTCCCTCAGTCCGGCACCACTCCCCGCCAGTGCACCTCGTACAGCCGTGGTGCCTCGTCTTCAGTGGCCCGGTTCCGAACAAGTCGTTCGGTGAAGCGGAACGCCTTGCCCGCCACCAGCTCCCGCACTACCTGCGAGACGAGAATCTCGCCACCGTTCGCCGCGCCCGCGATGCGCTCGGCGGCGTTCACGGATGCTCCGAAGAGCCCGTTGCCCTCCGGGATCGGTTCACCAGCGTTCAGTCCTACCCGGACCCGCAGCGTGTGACCGTGTATCGGGGGAGTCGCATGGAACTGGCGCTGAAGCGCGATGGCACACCCCAGAGCCGCCTGCGCCGACGTGAACGCAGCGATGAACCCGTCGCCGGTTGCTTGTAGCTCGGTTCCGCCAAACTCGCGAAGCCTGGCACGGGTGATGCGCTCATGTTCGCGCAGCACATCCCTGCCACGGGCATCACCGAGCGAATGCATCATCGCCGAGTGGGCCTCGATGTCGGTGTAGAAAATAATGCGTAGTGCCGAGTCTCCCGCTGCGACCGGGGCAGACGCGGCATCGTCTTCGTGCAGGAAGCTTTCGATGGCACTCAGCACCCGGGCTGTGTTGCCGATGAAGGGCACCACGGATTCTCCTTCGGCCACCACCAGGCGCGCATCGGGCATTCGGGCGGCGAGCCCCCTGGCCACATCCAGGTGGGAGCCAACGAACGCCGGACGATGCATGATGAGCGCCGGCACGCGAACGTTTGGCAGATCCTCCCGCGCATCGAACGCGGCATGCCCGGCCAGGTTTTCGAAGAACGCTTCCGGGTCGATGCTCCTGTTCGCCACTTCCACGAACTGGTTGGCCAGTTCGCCTTCCGTCCAGCCCACCGCCCGGTGGAGGTAGGTTCGAATAAAGAGATCGCGATCGACACCGGCCAGTTGATTCACTGCCACGCGCTGCTGGTTCGCCATCTCAGGCAGGCGTTCGACCACCTCCCCATGAAACGCGTGCGTGCACCAGAGCAGCAGCCGCGTGACCCGATCCGGGTGGCGCGCCGCGTAGCGAATGCCCATCGGGCCCGCGTAGCTGGCGGCGAATATGGCGAAGCGGTCGAGCCGCAGCTTTTCGACCACCGCATCGATATCAAGCAGGTGAGCGTCGAGGGAACGATCGGCGGGGTTGCGCTCGGAGAGCCCCAGGCCTCGCGCATCGAAGCGGATCACCGTGTGGTGGCTGGCGACCGATTCGAGGAGCTCGCGCATGCCCGGCATCTGCCACTCGACCTGCAGGTGGCTGAGCGGGAGGATGGGCAGGATGAGCAGCGGCGGCCCGCTGCCAACGCTCGCACAGGCGATGCTCAGCCCATCCCGGGTCGTCGCGTACTGTATGAGCGGGTCCATGGCCACATACTACGTGAATGGCCTTCGAGGAACAGACCGGGCTGGCCGTTCGGCTTGCCCCGGCCCATTGCTTCAGCCGTTGGCGAGTGCCTCCGGTGCGAAGGTACCAGCCGCCTGTCCCGCCGCCCGGAAACGCCCGCTCTTGGCGTCGCTCATCCCCGGGATTTCCCGGCAATGGCAATCGTTGTCGCGGCCGAACAGGCACGGCGGGGTGCGCGGGTCAACGAGCGGTACGGCCGTCTGTCCCACGCGGCGTCCAGTGCTGCCGCGGGACATGTGTGCCGAGCATTCGGCGGCCGCCATCTCGATGGAGTGCCCCCCCGGTGTGCGTCCCCGGGGTCGCCCCACGTTGATGACACCGTCCCCGAGACCGGCGAGCAGCTTCGTGCGACAGGGGCCCGCGAGGTGGCCGCTGAGGCCCAGCGCGGTGACCCTTTCAGCGTCGATCGGCTCCCCCGGAGGGTACGCCCGAATCTGGCGGAGCGCGCTTTGCTGTCAGGATGCCCGTTCCCGCTCCGGCTCGATACCGCGCGAGGCGCTCCAGGCGATCGAGATGACGGGCACGGCGACCGCACAGATCAGTGCCCCTGCCAGGGCGAACGCCGGCCGGACGCCGGTGGAATCGACGAGCGGGCCCGCCACCGCAAACCCGGAGATGCTCGCCAGCGATGCGACCATGGAGGTAAGGGCCATCACACGCCCCCGGAAGGCATCGACCGCCTGCTGCTGGAGGTAGCTCGCGAACGCCACCTGGAGGGCGACAACGCTCATTCCCTGGACGGCGATAGCTACACTGCCGCCGGCAAGTTTGGCGCCGTCCCCAGCGCCACGGTCGAACCGCCTACAAGGACGAGCGCGCCCGCGCCGGTACTGAGGAGACGGACCTTCGGTCCCAGGTAGAGGAAGACGATGGCGAGTGCCATGGCCCCGGCCCCTTCGATCGCCAGCAGGGCGCCATAACGGGACTCCGGCAGGTCGAGGGAACGTGAGACCAGCGGAAGGGTCCCGGCGTTGACCACCGTTCCGACCAGCAGGGTCACGCCAATCGCGGCGATCACGATCCGGATGTTCCGCTCGCGGCGTGCGTAGTTCAGCCCTTCCACCGCATCGGCAAAGACTGAACGCCGCACCGCGGGGGTGGCCTGTGCCGGGATCGCGGTGATCGCCAGCACGAGTACGCCAGAGACAGCGAACGTCGCGGCATCGACCGCGAGGACCAGCTCAAAACCGCCACGACCGACGAGGAGCCCCGCCGCTGCCGGGCCCGCGATGTTCGCAAGGCTGGTTGCGAGCCGCAGTCCGCTGTTCGCCCGGCCGAGCTGCTGTTCGCCCGAGAGCACGGGCAGCAGTGCCTGCGCGGCGGGCCGATGGAATGTCGAGAGACTGTAGACGATCCCGACAGCCAGGAACACGGCGACCGCGAGTGGCAGTACCGCGACCGCGGTCAGGGCCGCGAGGCAGGCCGCCGCGCTCACCGCATCGACGCCGACCATGATTCGGCGCCGCGAATACCGGTCGGCGAGCGTGCCCGCCAGCGGGCTGAGGACGACCGTTGGGAGCGCCGCCAGCCCGAGAAGCAGGCTGACCGCGGTAGTGGAGTCGGTTTCGCGGAAAACAGTGACCGATGCCGCGGTGAGCAGGAAGGCGTCGCCGCTCGCCGAGATTCCCTCGGCGAGCACCAGGTTGATGAGCCCGGGGTGTGGCGACTGCCCGTTACCGTTCACGGCGCTGCCGGCCTCCGCTCCAACAATTCGCCGAAGCGTACACCCGTCCGCGGCGGTACGTCAGCGTTACGCGGAAACTCGCTGCTTTTTCCGTTCGTACTTCCGTGCGGGGGTCAACACAATCGGGCTCAAGGGGGCGGCGTTGAACGACGTGATGAGTCGCTCTTCGGGAACGGCACCGTACGTGGTGGTGCGCTGCCGGGGCACGCGGCCCAGCGCGCGGATGGTGCGTTCCATCTCCCCGGGCGGGAGTTCCTGACCGAAGGCCGCGCCAGCGGCACGCGAGATGCTTTCGTTCATGAGCGTGCCGCCCATGTCGTTCACACCGGCATTGAGGCAGGCCTTCACGCCTTCCACCCCCATCTTCACCCACGAAACCTGGATGTTCGTGATGTGCGGATGGAGCGCGAGCCGGGCGACGGCGTGCATCAACACCGCTTCGCGAAACGTTGGACCGCGCCGCGCCTTTCCCTTGAGATAGATCGGCGCCTCCATGTGGACAAACGGCAGCGGCACAAATTCCGTGATGCCGCCTGTACGCTTCTGGAGTTCGCGCAACGCCACCAGGTGGCGGGCCCAGTTGATTGGCTGGTCGATGTGCCCGTACATGATCGTCGAGGTCGTCCGGAACCCGGTCCGGTGCGCCGCCTCGACCACATCCAGCCACTCCTGGGTGCGCAGCTTGTCGGGGCACAGGGTCACGCGTATGTCATCGTCCAGGACCTCCGCGGCCGTGCCCGGGAGCGTGCCCAGCCCGGCCTCCTTCAGCTGCCGGAGGAATTCCGGCACCGTGATCCCGAGCGTCTCGGCGCCCTGGCTCACTTCCAGTGGAGAGAAGGCGTGGATGTGCATCTCGGGCAGTGCTTCCTTCACCGCCCGCAGGATGTCGAGGTACGTCGCCCCCGTGTATTCCGGGTGAATCCCACCCTGCATGCATACCTCGGTGGCTCCGCGCTCCCACGCTTCGACTGAGCGGCGCACGACCTCGTCGAGGCCGAGATCGTAAGGCGTTCCACGCAGGCTTTCGCTCATCTTGCCCTTGGCAAAGGCGCAGAACTGGCAGCGGAAGTAGCAGACGTTGGTGTAGTTGATGTTCCGGTTCACCACGTAGGAGACGGTGGCGCCATTCACCCGCCTGCGCAGGCGGTCGGCGGCATCGCACACAAGGTGGTAATCATCGCCACGCGCCTGGAAGAGGCGGACGATATCGTCCGTGCTCAGCTCGGCGCCCGACTCCGCACGCGCCAGGATGTCGCGGACCTCCGGCGTGGAGGTATCGCGCGGGCGGCCGGGGGTGAGCTTCGCCGGCACGTCGACCGCTGGCAGTGGCGTGGCCGCGTCGCCCGGCGACCATGCGTCGGCCCGCGCGAAACCATCTCCATCGATAGCGCGAATGACTGCCGTGGCCAGCACCGGGGATTGCCAGCGGCCACTCTCGAGGGCATACCGGGGGTAGACCGCGAGGCGCTCGGTGAGCACCTTCCCGCACTCCGCGGTCCGTTCGCTGAGTGCCTCGAGGTGGGGCCACGGCGCCTCCGGGTTCACGTGGTCGGGAGTGACCGGCGAGACGCCGCCCCAGTCGTTGAGCCCGGCGGCGACGAGCGCCGGATACTCGTCATAACTGAGATTGGGCGGTGCCTGGATATTCATTTCCGGGCCGAACACGATGCGCGCGACCGCGATCGTCCAGAGCAGGTCATCGAGGTCCGGCTCGGGCGCGTCCGCCATCTTCGTACCGGGCTTGGCGCGGAAGTTCTGGACGATGATTTCCTGGATGTGCCCGTACTGATCGTGGAGGTCGCGCAGCGCGAGGAACGATTCGATGCGTTCCAGGCGCGTTTCGCCGATGCCGATGAGTACCCCCGAGGTGAACGGCACCTGGAGCTCCCCGGCGTCCCGGATCGTTTGGAGCCGGCGCACCGGGTCCTTATCGGGTGAGCCATAATGAACCTGGCCCTTCTGGCTAAGCCGCCCGGAGACGTTCTCGAGCATGATGCCCTGGGAGATCGTCACCTCGCGCAGAGCGGCGATTTCGTCACGGGTCATCACGCCCGGGTTGGCGTGGGGCAGCAGTCCCGTTTCGCGGTGCACGAGTTCGGCCATCGCGGCCAGGTAGGCGATCGTCGAGGCGTACCCCATCGCGTCCAGCTCGCGCCGCGCGGCCTTGTAGCGCAGTTCTGGCTTATCGCCGAGGGTGAAGAGCGCTTCCTTGCAGCCGGCAGCCGCCCCGGCGCGAGCGATCTCCAGGACCTCTTCCGGCGTCATGTAGGCCTGCTCGCCCGGGAGCGGTGGCTTCGCGAACGTGCAGTAGTGGCACACATCCCGGCACAGGTGTGTCAGCGGGATAAACACCTTCCGTGAATAGGAAATGATGTTCCGGTGGGCCCGGTCGCGGAGGGTGGCAGCCGCGGCAAGCAGCGGCCCGGCGTCGGTCTCCCGGGCGAGGGCGAGCGCCGCCGCGTGGCCGGGCCGTGTACCCGAAAGGGCCAGGTCGAGGGTCTGGCGGGTGCTGTCGAACATTCCGGCCTCCTGCGGCGCGGAGTCGATTCGCATTACGTACTCAGTTCAAAAGTTGAACTTGACCCCTCGCGCCGGTAGCATATCGCAACCCGGCAGGAGGTTTCAAATGATCCAGCGCAGTGTCCGTTGTCCCGTCGCCGCCACCCTCGACCTCGTCGGAGACAGGTGGACCCTGCTGGTCGTTCGCGATCTCCTCCGCGGTCGCCGCCGGTTCTCCGAGCTGCGGAGCTCCGTCGAGGGCATTCCGCCGGCCATCCTCTCCGGCCGGCTCAAGGCCCTCGAGGAGGCCGGGGTGGTGGTGCGCAAACCCTACAGCGACCATCCCCCCCGCTCGGAGTACGTCCTGACCCGGAAGGGGCACCGGCTCGGTGTGGTGGTTGGCGCGCTCGCCACCTGGGGCGAGGAGTTCGCGGAAAGCGACCTCTCGCTCGTCGACAACGAGTGCGGGCATGGGGTGAGCGTGGTGTACCACTGCCCCAGGTGCGAACGCCCCGCGCCCGGTTCGCGCGTGCGCATGGTTGGGGCACCTCAGCGATGAATGTGAGGGCTGAATCGCCTTCGTTTGCCGCCCTTCCGCGCCCGGGGATACACTTAAGGTTCCACAAACGAACGTTCCGGAGTCTCGCGTGCATGTCATTGGGCTGACGGGTGGTATCGCCAGCGGAAAATCCACCGTGACCCGGTTCTTCCTCGACCGGGGTGTCCCGGTCATCGATGCCGACATTCTCGGCCACCGGACGTACGACCCCGGCACCGAGACATTTGAAGCAGTCGTCAGGGCGTTCGGGCCCGAGCTGGTCGCGCCCGACGGCAGCATCGACCGAAAGGTCCTCGGGAGCAGGGTCTTCGGCAAGCCAGAGGAACTGAAGCGCCTCACCGACATCGTCTGGCCCGGCATCCGCAAATTGGCGAGCCAGGCGCTGGCGGAATACGAAGCCGCCGGCAACAGCGTCGCCGTGCTCGAGGCGGCAGTCCTTTTCGAGGCCGGGTGGGAAGACCTTGTCGATGAAGTCTGGGTCGTCGTGGTCGAACCAGAGCTCGCCGTCGAGCGGCTCGGCGCGCGCAACGGCCTGGACCCCGAGGCTGCCCGCGCCCGCATCAACTCGCAACTCTCCAACGCCGAGCGCATGGCTCGAGCCGATGTCGTCATCGAAAACAATAGCTCCTTGGAGGCGCTCGAGACACGCATCCAGGAAGCCTGGAATCAACTTCAGGGGCGGCTGCGGCGCGCAGCCGGGAGGTAGGCAGAACTTGACCACCGAGACCGAACTGGGCAACTCAACCGTGTACGCAGTCGAGGAGTACGCGGTCCATGATGAGCCCTACTACCTCCCCATTGGCGACGAAATCCAGCTCTTCGAGACCGCCTACGAGCAGCGGATCCCCGTCCTGCTGAAGGGCCCAACCGGGGCGGGCAAGACCCGCTTCGTTGAATACATGGCCTACAAGCTCGGCCGCCCGATGATGAAAGTCTCGACGCGCACCGGCCAGGAAGCCGAGCACCGGATGCCGCTTATTACCGTCGCCTGCCACGAAGACCTGACCGCCAGCGACCTGGTGGGCCGGTACCTGCTGGATACCGATGGGACGCGCTGGGTCGATGGGCCGCTCACTCGCGCGGTAAAGGTCGGCGCCATCTGCTACCTCGACGAAGTCGTGGAAGCGCGCAAGGACACCACCGTCCTCATCCACCCCCTCACCGACTACCGCCGCCTGCTGCCAATCGAGAAACTTGGCCAGGTGATTGAGGCCGCCGATGGTTTCCTGCTCGTGATCTCCTACAACCCGGGATACCAGAGCGCATTGAAGGACCTGAAGCACTCCACCCGCCAGCGGTTCATCGCCATCGAGTTCGACTATCCGCCAAGGGAGCAGGAAGCCGAGATCATCGCGCACGAGGCGAACTGTAGCCGCGAGGCTGCGCTCGACCTGGCGCGCCTCGGCGAAAAGGTCCGGAATCTCAAGGAGCATGGCCTTGGCGAAGGCGTCAGCACCCGCCTCCTGGTGTACGCCGGCAAACTCATCGCCAATGGCGTGCCCGCCCGCCGCGCCTGCCAGGTCTCCATCACCTGGGCGCTCACCGACGACGCGGAGGTGCAGCGCAGCATCGAAGAGGTCGTCACCTCGATCTTCGAATAGCAATGCGTGTTGGCATCGTTTCCGATATCCATAGCAACATCCAGGGCCTCGAAGAAGCCCTGGAACGGATGGGCGAAATCGACCAGCTCTGGTGTGCCGGCGATAGCGTCTTCCAGTTCCGCTGGTCCAACGACGTCATCGGCCGGCTTCGCGAACTCGGGGCGCGAGTCATCCTGGGTAACCATGAAGAGACTATTCTCGGCCCCGATGGCATCCGCGCCCTTGCCTCGCCGAAGGTCGACCAGGACCTGGTCACCTGGCTGCGCCAGCATCCGTACCGGCACGAAGAGATCGTGGACGGAAAGAAGGTGATGATGACGCACAGCTCGCCGTGGGAGCCATGGAGGGACTACCACTACCCCCACGAGGCGGTCTGGGCCCGCGCGGCCGAACTCGATTGCGACACTCTCATCGTCGGCCACACCCATTACAAGATGGCACAACGCTTTGGCCGCGTGCTCGTCATCAACCCCGGCTCCGCGGGTGACCCGCGCGACCACCGGAACGACTTCCAGCTCTCGTGCGCTGTCTGGGACACGACAACGGACGATGTCATCTTCTACGATTACAAGGATCCGACCCGCAACTTCGTGAGGCATTCCGGAGAGCAATGAGCGGCCGGGCCCGGCCCGCGGCCACAATTCCGGCGACGGGCGGCGAGGCTGCGAGGGAGGACGAAGCGAGCGAAACGCTATGTCGATTGTCGGTGAACTCCTGGCCCGCCATCACGAACGCCTCTCGGGCTTCCCCGCCCCGCTCGAGCAGCACTATGAGGCCGCTCTCCGGGCACTCGCCCCGCGGCTCACGCCGTCCCAGCTGCAAACATGGGCCGAAACCGGCGTCGAGCTCACCGCGCTGAGCCTCCGCTCCTGGGAAGCGGCAGTCGAGTACTTTAAGGCGGGTGAACAGCTCCCTCCCAACGCCACCTGGGACGGGATCGAGACGCTCGGGCGCGAGGCGCTCCAGATGGCTGGCGAGTCTGCGCCGCTTGCCGTCTCCTTCCTCCGGTCGGCACCCGCCACCATGGCGGTTGTCGGGCCGTCTCATGTTCGGCATTGGGCCGACCTGGGCCGCCGCCTCTACAAGGGCAACTGGAAGAGCTCCTCGCTCGCTGCTCAATTCTTCGATCTCGGGCCCACCGTGTTCGAGGTCCTGCGGATCGGCCAGGCGAGCCGACTTGTGCTCTTCGTCGATGAACTCGCGCGCCACAGCTACGAGCTGGCGGCGGCGTGCCTTGCGACCGCACCGGCTGTCCTGCAACGGCTTGACGAGGACGACCGGCTCCCCTTCATCGCCTTCGCGGTCGAACTCGCCCAGTCCAGCTGGGCCGACTCGCGCCTGTACTTCGAACGCGGCGCGCCACTGCTCCACAAAGTCCATGCACCGCTCCGCGAGCGCTTCCTGCTGCTCGCGGCACAGGTCGCCCGCGGTCACAACCGGAGCGCATTCCAGTACTTCGAGGACGCGACAGCCGCGCTCGCCGAGCTTGAGCCGGACGACCACTACCGCGTGATTGAGCTTGCCGAGCAGCTCGCTCCATACTCCCCGTATGCCGCGATGGACTTCGTCGCGGCCGTCCCCAGCGTGCTCCACCGCATCCGCATCGATGAGCTCGAACCGTGGCAGAACGCCGGGTTGCGCATCCTGCAATCGAGCCGTGAGGGTGGCGAGGCCTACTTCCGCCTCCAGTCGACTCGCGGAGAAGATATCCTCGAAAACCTCTCCGCACGCGTCGAGCTCTCGCGCGTTGGAGAAATCCTGCGCCTGTATTGCAAGGCGCTCACCGGCACGAATGTGAGCATTCAGACTGCCGAGTCGCTGGCGGAAAAAGGGATCGGCTGGGTCGATGAGCATCGCGCCAGCACCGACGGCAGCACGATCTTCCTGCCAGAGGTAATGGAGCGGTTCCACGAGAAGGACCGCAACTTCTCGGCGATGAAGGTGTTCGCCACCCACCAGGCCGCGCACATCGAATTCGGGAGTTTCGACTTCGAGTTTGCCCGGGCGGGCAACGTGTTCCCACTCCGGCGCACTCGTCTTGCCGACCCGGCAAGCCACCCGGCGACCGACATGGAAGCCTTCTTCGACCTCTTCCCCGAACGGCAACTTGCGAGCGACCTCTTTACGATCGCCGAGGACGCGCGAATCGATTCGCGCGTAAAGAGCGAGTATGGCGGCATCCGGCGCCCGCTTCTTGGAATGCAGCAGGAGGAGCTTGGGAAACGGCCCGATGTCCGCGAGATGCCCCTCCGCAACGCCTTCGTGGAGAACCTCGTGCGCGCGAGCCTTGATGGCATCGAAGCCATCCGCTGGCCGCGCGACCGGGCCGAACCGATGAGCCGCGCGCTGGGACTGCTCTCGGCGGTCCAGGATGAGCGCGCGCGGGTGGAGGATGCAGCCGAGGCGACCCTCGCGCTCTACGAGATCGCGACAAGCATCCCTAATATCTTCGAACAGCTCGATGAGGCGGAGTGGGACTCCGTCGAGCCGATGGAGGCCGGGCGCGCCATGCCCATGGAAGGCGGCGGCGAACAGGGCGGGGCGGCGAACCAGATGACGCTGGGTGGAGTCGAGGCCGGTGAGGGCGAGCAGGACTACGAGAGTCCTCCGGACATCGATTTCCGGGGCGACTTCAAGCCCGAGCTCGTCGATCTGCTGATGAAGCTGAAGGAGAATGCCCAGGGTGGTGAGGCCGGCCAGCAGTCGCCCGTCCCCCTCACACCCGAGCAACTCGCCGAGCTGCTGGCCAAGAGCGTCGAGATTGACCTCGATGCCATGTACGAGGGCGACCTCGACGCCTCGACCGGCCAGTTCATGTCGAACCTCATGAAGGAGGCCGGCACGCCGTCGTCCGAAAAGGGCGACGCGGGCCAGCCCACCAGCGACAACTCCACGGGCGCCGGCGAAGGCGAGGAACCTCTCGCCCCCGTCGTCACGGTGTACTACTACGATGAGTGGGATTTCCGCGCCCAGGATTACAAGCCGCGCTGGTGCGCGGTCAAGGAATCCAAGCTCGAAGAGGGCGAGGAGAACTTCTACGAGAACGCGCTTCGCGAACATGCGGGCCTGGTGACGCAAACCCGCAAGCAGTTCGAACTCATGAAGCCCGAGATGTTCCGCAAGCTCAAGCGCCTTCCCGACGGCGAGGATTTCGACCTCGACGCCGCCATCGAGTGGATGGTTGAGAAGCGCATCGGCGCGAACCCGAACGAGAAGATCTACTGGCGCCGCAACAAGATCGAGCGCGACGTGGCCGTCGCTTTCCTCATCGATATGTCCGCGAGCACCGACGAGGAGATCAACAAGCGCGAGAAGCGCTACGACGACGACTACGACGACGACCCGCGTAAGTACCTGAGCTGGTGGGTCTCGAAGCGCCGCCAGGAGCTCACCGCACCGCCCAAGCGCATCATCGACCTGGAGAAAGAATCGACGGTGCTCCTGATGACCGCACTGGAGACCATCGGCGACCAGTACGGCATTTACGGCTTCAGTGGGTATGGCCGCGACAACGTGGAGTTCTTCGTCATCAAGGACTTCGACGAGACCCTGAATCAACGCATCAAGAACCGGCTCGACAAGATCACGCCGATTCGCTCGACGCGCATGGGCCCGGCCATCCGCCATGCCACCTACAAGCTCAACATGACCGATGCGAAGGTGAAAATCCTCTTCCTCCTCAGTGACGGACGGCCCCAGGACCACGGCTATGGGCGCGACCGGACCGAGAAGGAATATGCCATCCACGACACCAAGCAGGCACTGAACGAGGCCAAGCGCGATGGCATAACGCCGTTCGCGCTCACGGTCGACCGGTCCGGGCACGACTACCTCAAGACAATGTGCGAGGACATGGGTTACGAGGTGGTGGCGGACATCGAAGCGCTGCCCGGCCGCCTGCCCACGCTCTATCGGCGGCTGACTGAGTAGCGCCCCCGTGCGACTCATCCTCATCCGCCACGGCGAATCCGAGGGCAATGCCAGCGGAGTCATCCAGGGCCGGGTGGACTTCGGCCTCAGCCCGGCCGGCGTCCGCCAGGCGCACGCGACCGCCGCTTTCCTCGCGGCGTGCGGGGCCGATCGCGTGGTGACGAGCCCCCTCCGCCGCGCCGCCCAAACCGCGGAAATCATCGCCGGCCGGCTCGGGCACGATGCCTTCCCGATGCCCGAGCTCATGGAATACGACATCGGCGATGCGAGTGGGCTGACGCCCGGCGAGCTGCGCCAGCGATTTCCAGAGGTGTTGGCGGCCGCGGCAGCCGGTCAGCGCCCTACGTTCCCGGGCGAGGAAGGACGTGACAACTTCGCTGTCCGGCTACGCAAGGCGCTGGACGAGCTTGCCGAAGCCCGTGGCACCACGGTCGCCGTCGCTCACGGCGGCGTCATCAGCTCGCTCTGCCACCTCGTGCTCGGGATCGGCGTGAACCGGCCGGCGGCATTCCACGTGGCGAACTGTAGCCTCACCGAAATCGTGAGTGACCGCTCCGGCCGCCTCGTGGTCGCACGTCATAACGACACATGCCACCTTTCCGGCATGGCGACGTTCGCCGATCGCGGCTGATTACGGCTTCTTCGCCTCGCGGGCCTGCAACTCGAGGATGGTATTGGCGATGAGCCGCGCGTGGGGGTAGGGCTTCCAGCCCTCGGGTGTGTTGTAGTAGCGGGCCCCGCTCTGATACTCGTCAGGCTCGCGCTCACCGTATTCCACATCGACGCCGTTCACGCGGATGGAGGGCGAGCCGAGGAACTTCTTGTCGCGCGCATCTTCCATGCCGTCGACTTCCGTGTAGATCACTTCGATTGTGGGGTCGGTGGCCTCGAGGGCCAGTCGAAGGGCTTCCTCCGCCTGGGCGCTGCGGCCGGTGGCCTTGGAATAGAGGAACTCGATCTTCATGCCTTAGTCCGAAACAGAGGGTGGATCGGCGTCTCCGGTTCGAAGTTCCAGCAAGCGTCTCGCCGCCTCCGCCTCGAAACCGAGTTCGCCCGGTACGTAATACTGTGGCTGGCCGAGTTCTTCCGGCAAATAGCGCATCCCCCGTGCGACATGCCCCGGTTCGTCGTGCGCGTACCGGTATCCCGCCCCGTAGCCGAATTCCCGCATCAGCGCGGTGGCCGCGTTGCGGAGCTGCGGGGGCACCGGCAGGTGTGCGGTTTGCCTGGCGTCCTCGATGGCTCGCCCGTAGGCGCTCCCAACGCTGTTGCTCTTCGGGGCCAGCGCCAGGTACAGACAGGCCTCCGCCATGGGATAGAAGCCTTCCGGCATCCCCAGGAAGTGCACCGCCTGCTGGCAGGCAACGGCCACCTGCAGCGCCTGTGGGTCCGCCAGCCCCACATCTTCGGCGGCGAGGATTACCATCCGCCTGACGATGAAAAGCGGGTCTTCCCCCGACTCGATCATCCGCGCCAGCCAGTACAGGGCCGCATCCGGTTCGCTACCGCGGAGCGACTTGATAAACGCGGAAATCGTGTCGTAGTGGTAGTCCGACTGCCGGTCGTAGTAGGGCCGCCGGTCCTGGAGTGCCTGCTTGACATCGCCAACCACGATTTCCCGCCGGCCGGCGGCGTAGGCGACATCAGCGGCGATCTCCAGCGCGGTCAGCGCGGCCCGGGCGTCGCCGTTGGCGCCTTCCAGCAGCGATTGGAGCGCCGGCTCCCCGATGTGGAGGCCCATCGCACCGAGGCCACGAGCTTCATCACGCAACGCTCGCTCGATGACTGCCCGGAGGGCCTCGGGCCCCAGCTGTTTCAGCCGCACGACACGCGACCGGCTCAGCAGCGGGGCGATCACCTCGAAGGACGGGTTCTCCGTTGTCGCCCCGACGAAGGTGACTGTCCCATCCTCGACGTATGGCAGGATGACGTCCTGCTGGGCTTTGTTGAAGCGATGGATCTCGTCGACGAACAGGACGGTACGCCGGCCCGCCGCGCGCATCGCCCGCGCGTCGGCCATCACCTTGCGGAGGTCGGCCACGCCCGATGAAACGGCCGAAAGGGCCACGAACTCGGCCGCGACACTCCGGGCGAGGATGCGGGCGAGCGTGGTCTTTCCACACCCCGGTGGGCCCCAGAGGATGATCGAGGGCAACCGTCCACGCTCGACGGAGCCACGGAGCATCGATCCAGGGCCGGCAGCGTCTTCCTGCCCCACGAATTCATCCAGCGTCCGGGGGCGCATCCGCGCGGCGAGCGGCGCATCCGGGGGAACCGCTGGTTCACCGAGGTCGAAAGCGCCCTGCGCGGACCCGGTTCGTGGCATCTCAGCCCGCCAGCAGCGCGATCGTCACGCCCTCGCCGCCCTCGTTGGCCGCGGCAGATTCGTACTTCCGTACGAGAGGGTGGTGCGCCAGCGCCTCACGAATCGCCGCGCGAAGGGCGCCGGTGCCCTTGCCGTGGATAATCCGCACGAAGGGAAGCCCGGCGCGGAATGCGCTGTCGAGGTAGCTCTCGAACTGTTCCAGCGCGGCTTCGGCCCGCTGGCCGCGCAGGTCGAGCTCCATCGAAACCGGAGGCCCCGTCGGCACCTTGATGCGTTCACCCGAAGGCGCGGGCGTCTCGATCCGGTCGATCCGGTCCACGTAGACCTTCATCCGGAGCGAGCCGAATTGTACTTCCAGGCGGCCGTCATCCCCAACAGTGCTCAGGGCTTCCCCCAGCTGAGGGATGTCCCGGACGTGGACGAGATCTCCCGGCTCGACTTCGCGGCGGATGGCCACCGGGGCGGCCGGTTCGGCGCGGCGCGGCCGGGCGCGTACCGCCAACCGCTCCACGTCCTTGTCCAGGGCCCGCAGGGTCTCGGCCGCCCCGGCGGCATCAAAGTCCCGGGTCGCGGCCTTTCGCCTGGCGGATTCCACCTCCCGGCGGAGCCTGGCCAGTGTGTCTTCGGCCTCCCGTCGCGCGTCGTCGAGAATGGCGGCGCGCTCCTGTTCGATCCGGTCGCGGCGCTCGGCCAGCGTCACGCGCAACTCCTCTGCTTCGCGGCGAGCGAGTTCCTCGCGGTGCCGCGCTTCGGCCGCGGCCGCGCGTTCCGCGCGTATCTCCGCGAGCAGCGTTTCCAGTTCGAAGTGCTCGGGAGCGAGCTGCTCGCTGGCGCGGGCCAGCACCTCTTCGGAGAGCCCAAGACGCCGCGCGATTGCTATGGCGTTTGACTGCCCCGGCAGGCCGACCGTCAGGTGATAGGTTGGGCTGAGCGTCTCGACATCGAATTCCACCGAGGCGTTGCGCAGCCGCGGGTCGTTGTGGGCGAACACCTTGAGCTCGCCATGGTGTGTGGTGGCGATGAGCGTGCAACCGCGGTCCAGCAGCGTTTCGAGCACCGCCCGCGCGATCGCGGCACCTTCGGCCGGGTCGGTCCCGGCTCCCAGCTCGTCGAGCAGCACGAGGGTATCGTCTGCCGCGCGGTCGAGGATGCCGATGATGTTTCGCATGTGCGAGGAGAAGGTGGAAAGGGATTGTTCGATGGACTGTTCGTCGCCAATGTCCGCGAAGATGTTCGGGTAGTGGCGGATGCGGCTTCCGTGGTCACAGGGCACGCCCATCCCCGCCTGGGCCATGAGCGTGAGCAGCCCCACCGTTTTCAGCGCGACGGTCTTGCCCCCCGTGTTGGGTCCGGTGATCACGATCCCGGCGTAATCGCCCCCCACTTCGATGTCCGTGGGTACCACCTCGCCCTTGAGTAGCGGATGCCGGCCCCGCACCAGGATGGTTGCGCCGGAGGGCTGGAACCACGATGCGACTTCGCCGGGCGGGGGGAGCTCCGCCCGCATCTTCCGGGCAAGCCGCACCTTCGCGCTCAGCAGGTCGAGCCGCGCAAGGGCCATGAGCGATCCCGAGGCGAGCTCGGCCGAATCACCGAGGAGGGCCGTGAGGCGTTGCAGCACCCTCCGCACCTCGCGCTCCTCGGCGAGCTGGAGTTCACGCACCTGGTTGCCCGCATCCACCACGCCCATGGGCTCGATGAACAGCGTCGCCCCGCTGGAGGAGACATCGTGGACGATCCCGGGCACCTGGCCGCGATAGTCGGCCTTGATGGGGATGACCTTCCGGCCGTTGCGCTCGGTGAGCAGGCCTTCCTGGGCGACCCCGCGGCGAATGGCGTCGGCGAGTGCCGCCTGGACGCGCTGCTCGAGCCGCGACTCGGCGATGCGCAGCTCCCGCCGGGTGGCGGCCAGCTGTTCGCTCGCCGCGTCGGCGACCTCACCCCGGGCGGAAATGGACCGCTCGACTTCGTCGCTGAAGGAACGAAAGTCGCCGATCGCATCGGCGGCAGCGGCAAGGCGGGGCACCCGGTCGCGCACCTTTTCGAGCACGAGCCGGGCTCGGCGGGCGGTCTTCAGTGTCTGCGCCGCCTCCAGCAGATCTCCGGGTTCCAAGACCTGGCCGATGGAGGCCGCCTGGATCACCGGCCGGATATCGCGGGCTCCCGCGAAGGGCACATCGATGCCCAGTTGATCGAGCAGCCGCATCTCCGCTGTTTCGGATTGCATCTCGAAGGCTGCCGTATAGTCCCGGGCGGGCCTGACGGCCAGGGCCAGCTCGCGCCCAACGCTGAAGGCGGTCTCTCCAGCCAGCAGGTGGAGCACCTTTTCGAACTCGAGGACACGGATCGTGTGCTCGTCCATTCGCTCAAGCGTAATGCCGCGCGGGGCGCTGAACCAGTCGCGGATGGCCTGTTCGCCTGTCGCTCGGCGGCCCCGTATGCTGTGGTAACGCTATCGACTCTCTCTAGAGAAGTAGAGCCTGTAGGTATGTTTTCCAAAGTGCTCGTTGCCAATCGCGGAGAAATCGCGCTCCGCATTGTTCGCGGACTGCGCGACCTTGGCATCCGCTCCGTGGCCGTCTATTCCGAGGTGGACCGTTCGTCCCAACACGTCCGTTATGCCGATGAGGCGCACTTCATCGGCCCGGCGGATGCAAGGGAGAGCTACCTGAACATGGAACGCATCATTGGCGTCGCGCGCGAGTGCGGCGCCGAGGCAGTGCACCCCGGATACGGATTCCTGGCCGAGAACGCAGACTTCGCGGAGGCGTGCGCCGATGCCGGGATGACCTTCATCGGGCCGGACGCCGCTTCCATCCGTCTCCTCGGTGACAAGATCGCGGCGCGCAAGATCGCGGCGGACGCTGGCGTCCCCGTCCTCCCGGGCAGCGGCGAACTCTCCTCCATCGAAGAGGCGCTCGCGTTTGCCGACCGCATCGGCTACCCCGTGATGATCAAGGCGGCTGCCGGTGGCGGCGGCCGGGGCATCCGGCTTGTTCAGCGTCGCGAGGACCTGCGCGATGCTGCCGCCCGTGCAATGCAGGAGGCCCAGGCTGCCTTTGGCAACCCGGCGATCTACGTCGAGAAAAACCTGCAGCGCGTCCGCCACATCGAAGTCCAGGTCATCGGCGACCAGTTCGGCAACATCGTGCCGGTTGGCGAGCGCGAGTGCTCCATCCAGCGGCGGCACCAGAAACTCATCGAGGAATGCCCGAGCATCGCCGTTTCACCGCAGCTCCGCCGGAGCCTTACACGCGCGGCGGTCCGCATCGCCCGCGCGGCCAATTACCATAACGTTGGCACGGTGGAGTTCCTGCTCAATGAGGATGGGAGCTGGTATTTCCTGGAGATGAATACCCGCCTCCAGGTTGAGCACCCCGTGACCGAGATCGTGACCGGCGCCGACCTGGTGAAGGACCAGATCCTGGTGGCGGCGGGCGAGGAACTGCCCTACGACGAGGCCGACCTGCTCACGCGGGGCTGGGCGATTGAGTGCCGGATCGTGGCTGAAGACCCGTTCAACAATTTCCTGCCGTCCGTTGGCAGGGTCGTACTCGCCCGCGAGCCTGCAGGGCCAGGCATCCGCGTGGAAAGCGCGCTGTACGACGGGGTGGAGGTCACGCCGTACTACGACTCACTCCTGGCGAAGGTCACGGCCTGGGGGCGTAACCGCGAAGGCGCGCGGACCCGGATGAAGCGCGCGCTTGCCGAATTCAAAGTCGTGGGGGTTGCCACAAACATCCCGTACCTGGAGCAGATCCTCGACCAGCCCGATTTCATCAGTGGCAACTTCGACACGGAGTTCCTCGACCGGCATGAGGTCGTGGTTGAGGAGCATCTCGCCGAGCAGCGCACCTTCGCGGAGGTCGCGTCGCTGCTGATGGTGGCCGGCGAGGCCGACTACGCCGAAGCGCCGTCGCCGAACGGAGCCATGGCCCAGGCCGGCAACGGAGGGCGAGCACCAGCTTCCCACTGGCGGACCCAGATGGCCGGCTTGGGCGGGAACAGGGGCATGGGCCGATGGCCGAGAAGTATCTAGTCCGCGACGGCGACAGCGAAGTCGCCTACGAGATCGAGCGCAATGATCAGGGCCTTCTCGTCCGCCGTGAAGGTGACGAGGCATGGCAACGCGCCGAACTCCAGCGTATCGGAGATTCGCGGCTCTACCTGCTGATGATCGATAACCGCCCGGTCGAGCTCTACCTGGAACGCCGGCGCGGCGGTGCGGTGGCCACCATCGGGCGCCATGCCTTCGACTTCGACGTCGAACGCTGGAGGCCCCAGACGGCCGCGCGTACCGCGCGCCAGGACGAGTCGGGGCTCAAGCGCATCGTCGCACCCATGACCGGGAGCATCGTGGAAGTCCGTTGCGAGCCTGGCGCAACCGTTGCGGCCGGGGACGTCCTGCTGGTCATCGAATCCATGAAGATGAATAACGAGTTGCGTTCGCCTGCCGCCGGCGTCGTCGAGCAGGTCCCGGTGAAGCCTGGCGAGCGGGTGAACGCGGGCACGCTACTGGTCGCGATACACGTCACATAACCCTAACCGCAGCAGTAATACCGGGTGGAGGGAGAGCTATTGACCGGTGGTCTCCTGCGCCAGTACGGTAGCCGTTGGCCGTGCTAGGCGGGGAGCTAGCGGTGCCCTGAACCCGCAATCCGCTACAGCGGGGTCGAATTCCTGCTCGAGGGTTGGGTCTCCGGGGACTGTCCTTGTCAAGCGGTGTTGACGATCTGGTCCTGCGCGGCGAGGCGCCTCGAACCTGGTCAGGTCCGGAAGGAAGCAGCCATAAGGGGAATGCTTCGGGTGCCGCAGGGCAACCGGGTCTGAGCTGGCTGACGCAGGGCAAGCCCGGTGTCCAGTTCGACAGCAGGTGCACGGCCTGAAATCTACCGCTCTGGGCGCGCAACCCCTCCCGCGCCTGGCATGACGACGAGGGTGAACTTGGCTCAGGCGGTTCGAACGCGCCCGCTCCGCGGGCACCTGTTGGTGGATCGGTGGCACCAGCGCCAGGAGCTGGTGGCTCATGCGCGCCGCTTCCGCGGGCGCCACCACGCGGCTGCCATCGCGGTTGTTGTCTTGCTCGCCGTCTTCGCCTTCCGTCTCTTCCCGGGCCAGGAAGTCACCGTCCTGAGCAACGGCCAGGCCTTCCGGGTCAGTGCCATCTTCGATGCACGCCAGGAGGCCCTCGGGGCGGCACGCATTACCCTCCAGCCCGGCGACCGCCTTATCGTCGCCGATGCCGACCACCATGCCTCGATCGCGGTCCAGCGAGCCCGCCCGGTTACCGTCACCGTCGATGGAGAATCCCTGGCCTTCGGTACCACCGCCGCCACCGCCGGGGGCGCGCTTGCCGAGGCGGGCGTGGTGCTGCGGCCGGGCGATGTTGTCCTGATGGACGGGGTGCCAGCTTCCGAGCGAGCGCCCCTCGCCGGCGTCCGCTACGCATCCGGGCTGCCCCCGGCCTCCGTCCCGTCTGCGACGCGCCCGGTGGCGCTATCGGTCCTTCGGGCACGCCCGTACACCGTCTACATCGATACAGCTCGGGTAGATGTCAGCTCTGCCGCAACCACGGTCGAGGGCCTGGTAGCCGACCTCGGGATGACCGTACGCGAGGGCGACCTCGTGACTCCCCCGCTCGGCACGCCGCTCGCCGCCGGCATGACGGTGACGCTCGCCAAGGCTCGCACGGTGAACGTGAGCCTCAACGGCAAGGAGACGTCGCTTTACACACAGGCGGAAACTGTTGGCGAAGTGCTTGAGCTCCTGGGCGTGAATCCCGGCGAGGGCGACATACTCTCGCCCTCGCGAGAGACCACCGTGTTCAACGGCATGAACCTGGTCGTCGGCACCACCGAGGTGCTGCTGGAGACGGTGACCGAGCAGGTCCCGGCGCCGACCGTCTTCGAGGAAGACCCGGCGCTCCCTCGCGGCGAAGTCCGGATCGTGAACGGTGCACCCGGTGAGCGAGTGAGCACGTTCTCGGTCACCTATCGCAATGGCCAGGAAACGTCCCGTTCGTTCCTGTCCGCCACGTTGACAACGGCGCCGGTTCCTTCGCGGCACATCACCGGAACCAGGGCGGGGAGCGCCACGAAGCCCACGGTCAACCTGCCGGGTTTCACCGGCACCTATCGCGAAAAGGTCACGGTCTGGGCCACCTGGTACAACGCCAGCCACGGCGCCTGGGGCCGCGATGACCCGAACTACGGGCGCACCGCGACGGGCGTGACCGTGGATCATGGTATTTGCGCCGTCGATCCGTCGTTTATCCCGCTTGGCACTCGCTTCGTTGTCCCGGGCTACGGCATGTGCATCGCGGCGGATACCGGTGGCGGTATCAAGGGCTCGAAGATTGACCTCGGGTTCCCCGAAGACGCTGGCTCGAACCCCTGGCACACAGGCTACGTCGATATCTACATCCTCGACTGAGCGAGCGGCAGGCCACTACCATCAGAGCATGCCCCCTGCCCGGTTGCCCGGACCCCGCCCGCGCAAAGCGTTGGGACAGCACTTCCTGCGCGATTCCGGAGTTCTCCACGATATCGCCGCGGCCGTCGCGGTGCCATCCGGGGGCATCGTGCTCGAGCTTGGTGCCGGTACGGGCCAGCTGACGGCAGCGCTGCTGGAACGCGGGCTGCGGGTGGTCGCGCTCGAGATCGAACCCCGCCTCGTCGCCCACCTCCGTCACCGGTTTCGCGGCGAGGCCAATCTCCGGATTGTCGAGGCGGATGCGCGGACCGCCGATGCCGCCAGCCTCGTCCCCCCGGGCACCCCGTTCGTGGTTGCGGGCAATCTGCCCTACTTCGCCGCCAACCCGATCATCCGGCATTTCCTGGAGGGAGAACCGAAGCCACTGAGCATGGTCGTGATGATCCAGCGCGAAGTCGGCCGCGAAATCACCGCGCCGGCCGGGAACTGGTCGTTGCTCACCATCTCCGTGCGGGTATATGCCGAGCCCAGCCTGCTCTTCGATGTCCCGCCCGAGGCATTCGACCCTCCCCCCGCGGTGCACTCATCCGTTGTCCGGCTCGACTTGCGGCCCGTGCCGCTGGTTCCGCCGGACCGGAATGCAGCGTTCTTCGAGCTCGTCTCGAAGACATTCCGCAACCCGCGCAAGCAGATCCACAACTCGCTGGCGCGGGGCGTGTGGCTGCCGCCTGGCAGTGCCCGCCAGGCATTGGCGACCGCGGGCATCGAACCCTCCCGGAGGCCAGAGACCCTGGACGTGGGGGAATGGTTGCACCTGCTCGACGCCTGCGACGAGGTCCGCGCCAGTGCCTGAGGTGCTTCGGGGCCATGCCCCGGCGAAAGTGAATCTCGTCCTCGAGGTGCTGAGCCGCCGCGAGGACGGCTACCACGAGCTCGATACCATCTTCCAGGAGCTTCAGCTCGCCGATGGGGTGGAACTGCGGCTCGATGGCCCCGCGGGCATCCAGGTCGATGGGCCGTTCGCCGCGGGTACCCCGGCCGATGCCAGCAACCTCGCCTGGCGGGCCGCGCTCGCCCTCGGAGGGCGGCTGGGCATCTCGATAGGGCGCCTGGGGTTGCGGCTCACCAAGCACATCCCGGCGGCTGCCGGCCTTGGCGGTGGCGCGTCCGACGCTGCGGCCGTGCTTCGCCTGCTCGCGACAGCCTGGCCGGGCACCAGCGAAGCCCTGCTCGCCGAAATCGCGGCGGCACTCGGGAGCGACGAGGTCTTCTTCCTGTCTGGTGGCACGGCGCGGGGCACGGGCCGGGGCGAATGTGTCGCCCCCCTCCCGGCGCTGGCTCCTCACGATGTCGTGCTGTTCGTCTCGCCCCTCAGCATCGAACGCAAGACCGGGCAAATGTTCGCTGCCCTCGACCGGCTCGCCCTCGATCCCGGTGGCATCGCCGCTCGCTTCGCCGCGAACCCCCCGGCGCGCATCCGCTCCGCGGACGTGTCCAACGCCTTCGAGCGTGTCGCCTTCGAGCTCTTCCCGGGGCTTGCGGCACTGCGGGAGGAGCTGGAGGCCCGCGCCGGAGAGCCGGTCCACCTCGCGGGCGCTGGCCCCACACTGTTCTGGATCGGCCCGCCGGGCACGGGAGCGACCATCGCCGAGGCGGTGGAGGGTGCGCCTTGCATGGTCATCCCGACGCGGACCGCGGGTCCCCGGTGAACGCCGTCGTTGGCGGCTGGGCCGCCGGCTACGCGATGGCGATCCTCTCGACCTTCGCCCTGACCTACCTGGCACTCCAGCCAGGCCCCCAGAAGTTCGTCCAGGTCTGGATCGACCCGGGGGTACCCGGCTTCCTCCTGGCGGTCCCGATCTCCATCGGCACGACCGTCATGTGGACCATGGCCGGCCTGGTGCTCGCCTCGGCCTACGTGCTTGGCGGGTTCGAGGACAAGCCCGGTGCGCTGGGAGCGCCAAGCTGGCAGTTCCTGTTCATCATGGCGGCGCTCGCCTTCCTGCCGATCCCGGTGCTGATTGCGCTATCGCGGCGGCTCTGGTGGCTGTGGCTTTCGATGTCGATGGCGTTCGTGGGCCTCTTCGGGTGGCTGATGCCTCTGCTGGCCGAGCGATGATATACTGCCAGAACTCGTGAAAATCTTTGCAATACACTCGGAGGCGCGGCGTGCCGGGCACCATCATTGATATGCACCTGCACACCACGCGTGGCGCCTCCGACTCCATGCTCGATCCAGAAGACCTCATCACCGAAGCCGCGCGCGTGGGGCTCACCGGGGTGAACATCACCGAACACGACCGGATGTGGGAGTCGTGGGACCTCGGTCCATTCCGCAAGAAGCACCCCCACATGTTCGTCTCCAACGGCATGGAGGTGTCGACCGACATGGGCCACATCCTCGCCGTTGGACTGAAAGGATACGCGCCGGGCATTCGCCGCCTGGAGAAGCTGCGGGAAGTCGCGGACGAGCAAGGGGCCTTCCTGATCGTCGCCCACCCCTTCCGCCACTTCTTTGACCCCGTGCACTTCAAGCGCGAAGGCAAGGAGCCCTTCAACCTGACCCCCGAGCAGGCGGCGAAACTGCCAGTGTTCCAGCTGGTCGACGGCATCGAGGTGCTCAATGGCTGCAACACACCGCGGGAGAACTACTTCGCGCTCCAGGTGGCCAAGACCATGGGCAAGCCCGGTACAGGCGGCTCGGATGCCCACAGCACCCAGGGGATTGGCTATTTCGCCGCCGTTTTCGAGGAGGAGATCGTGAGCCCCGAGCACATGCTGGACCTGATGCACAAGGGCCGCTTTTACCCTGGCCGCGGGTTGCCCGAGGGCAAACTCAACAACTACTGGGAAACGGCCGAGCCGATTCCCTTCTACGAATAGCGCACGGTGAACCCCTCCGCCTACGGCAAGAGCTGGACAGTCATCGCCGTCACCGCGATGGTCTGCCTCCCGGGTATCGTGCTGAGGTTCGGTGGAATCCACCCGGACCCGGTCCCGGCTGCAATCATTTTCGGCCTGGCGATCCTCGCGGCGGCGTTCCTCCTGAGCTGGGGCGCCGAGACAGCGGAGATGGACATCTCCCAGGGCCTTGCCCTTGCCATCATCGCCATCATCGCGGTGCTTCCCGAATACGCCGTCGACTTTATCCTTGCCTGGAACGCCGGGGCCGACCCCGCAGAGGCCGAGCGCGGGCTCGCGATCGCCAACATGACCGGCGGCAACCGGCTGCTCATCGGCGTCGGCTGGCCCATCGTCTTCCTGCTCTTCTTCTACCGCACGCGCCTCAAGGAATTGGTCGTCGACCGTCAGCGCAGTCTCGAACTCACGTTTCTCACGGTGGCCACCCTCTACGTGATCTTCATTCCGCTACGTCACCACGTGACGATCATCGACACCATCATCCTCGTGTCCCTGTTCATCATGTACATGTATTTCACCTCGAAGGTGGAGTCGGAACATGTCGAACTGGTGGGCCCCGCGCAGGCGATGGGCGCTCTGACCGCCGCGCCCCGGCGCACGGTGGTCATCACGGTGCTTATCTTTAGCGCCGTCACCATCTTCGCCTCGGCCGAGCCGTTCGCTGAGTCGCTCGTGCACATCGGCGAGGATTTTGGAGTCTCCGAATTCCTCCTCATCCAGTGGCTGGCCCCCCTGGCTTCCGAATCGCCGGAAGTCCTCGTCGCATGTCTGCTCGCCTGGCGAGGCCGCGCCGCTGCCGGCATGGGTGTGCTCATCTCGTCGAAAGTCAACCAATGGACGTTGCTTATCGGCACGCTCCCGATCGCTTTCCTCGCCTCCGCGGGCGAATTCGGCTTCACCACGGGCCTTCCGCTCGATGACCGGCAGCGGGAGGAGATCTTCCTGACCGCGGCGCAGTCGGCATTCGCGATAGCCGTCTTCATGAACCTTCGCATGGCGCGCAAGGAAGCCATCGCCCTGTTCGTGCTTTTCGCGACGCAGCTGTTCATCACGAATGAGGGTGCGCGCATCATCTACGCCGCGGCCTACACCGTGCTGTGCATTGGCATCCTGATCGCCACGCGGCGGCAGATCCCCCAAACGGTCGGCGATGCCTGGGCGGTGATGCGGGGGAGGGAACTCGCACCTCGCCAGGGCGATTCGCCGCCTGTCTCCTCAACAGCCGGGCACTGACACAAAAAGCCCCGCCTTGCCGACGGGGCTTTTCGCTCAACTGCCATGGTACGCCCGGGAGGATTCGAACCTCCGACCTTTGGGTCCGCAACCCAACACTCTATCCCCTGAGCTACGGGCGCATACGAGAGAACGTGGTGCCGAAGGTGAGATTTGAACTCACACGCCCGTGAAGGACACTACGCCCTGAACGTAGCGCGTCTGCCATTCCGCCACTTCGGCACTCAGGCCATTATCAGCCCGCGGGGGGGAGCGTTCAACCGGAGCCGGTTCGCGGTGGCCTGGTGGGCGGTACTGGACTCGAACCAGTGACCTCGTCGGTGTGAACGACGCGCTCTAACCATCTGAGCTAACCGCCCGCGAACCCTCAGTCTATGCCCCGGGCACCCCCCGTTCAACAAGAACAGCTTTGCTACAGTGGCCGGTATGACCACCAACTCCCGCATCGAACACGACGCCCTCGGCGAGTATCCGGTTCCCCTGGCCGCCTACTACGGCATCGATACCGCCCGGGCGGCCGCGAACTTCCCCATTTCGGGCGAACGCGTTCCCCGGGCCCTTATCCGCGCCCTTGGCATGCTGAAGGCGGGCGCGGCGCGCGCCAACCGCGACCTCGGGCTCATCCCCGCTGAGCTGGCCAACGCCATCCAGGCCGCCGCCGAAGAAGTCGCCAAAGGTGATTGGGACGAGCAGTTCATCGTCGATGTCTTCCAGACGGGCTCGGGCACCTCGACCAACATGAATGCGAATGAAGTCATCGCGAACCGGGCCAACGAACTCCTCGGCGCTGGCCCTCGCGGCGTGTATTCGCCGGTGCATCCGAACGACCACGTGAATCGCGGCCAGTCCTCGAACGACGTTATCCCCACGGCGATCCACCTGGCCGCCGTGACCGAGATCCGCAAGCGGCTCCTGCCGGGCCTCTACCGGCTCGAGGCGTCACTCCAGCGGAAGTCCGTGGAGTTCGACTCCATCGTGAAGACCGGGCGGACGCACCTGATGGACGCGACGCCCATCCGGCTGGGCCAGGAGTTCCGCGGGTACGCCGGCCAGGTCGAGCGTGCCCGCAGGCGCGTCACCCTTGCCGGCGAGGCGCTGCGCGAAGTGGCCCTCGGCGGCACCGCAGTCGGCACCGGTGTCAACACCCACCCGGAATTCGCCGGGCGCGTGCTCTCCTACGTCTCCGAGCGCGAAAAGGTGCAACTCGTCGAGACCACGAACCACTTCCAGGCCCAGTCGTCCATCGACGCGCTGGTCGAGTCGAGCGGCCAGCTCCGCACCGTTGCGATCTCGCTCGTGAAAATTGCGAACGATATCCGGCTCATGGGCAGTGGTCCGCGGGCCGGCCTCGGCGAGCTCGTGCTACCCGCCCTTCAGCCGGGCAGCTCCATCATGCCGGGCAAGGTAAACCCCGTGGTACCCGAGGCGGTCGTCCAGGTCGCAGCCCGCGTCGCCGGCAACGATGCCACTGTCGCGATGGCGGGCCAGTGGGGGTTCTTCGAGTTGAACACGATGCTCCCGGTCGCCGGCGTGGCACTGCTCCAATCGATCAGTCTGCTCTCGGCGGCGTCGGCGGTGTTCGCGGAGAAATGCATTGATGGCCTGGAGGCTACCACCCGCGGGCCCGAAAGCGTGGAGCAGGGCCTCAGCATCGCCACCCCGCTGGCCGAGGTCATCGGCTACGACCGTGCCGCCACGATCGTGAACGAAGCCCTCGCCAGCGGACGTACCGTGCGGCAGGTGGCGGCCGAGCGCCTCGGCCTCCCCGCCCAGGAGCTCGACCGCCTGCTCGATGTCCGCCGCATGACCGGTAAATGATGCCGGGCCGGCCCCTGGTTGGCGGAGCGATCGCCGGGCGCCTACCATCGAGAGGTGCAACGCGTAGCACAGCAGCCGGCCGTCGAACGTGTGCAGGGGCTCATCAGGTGGGTCACCGCACCGGAAATCAGCGACCACCAGCGCGGCTACCTGGTTGGCGCGCTCGCGGTCGCCCTGGTGGTGGCGATCCGGGCTGTCCTCCAGGTCACGCTCGAAGACCTCGCGCCGACGTTTATCGTGTTCATGGGCGCGGTCATTCTCGTCGCGCTTTTCGCGGGCACGGGTCCAGCGCTGATGGCCACGGTGGCGCTCCTGGTCGTTGGCGAGTGGCTGTTTGTGCCCCCTGCATTGGAGCCGCGCATCGGCGGCGAAGATCTCGTTGTCGGCGCTGCCTTCCTGTTCGAAGGCGCCGTCATCGCCGTCCTCGGCGGGCGCCTCCGCGCCGCGGTGACCCGGCTCGTGGCCAGCGAAACTGCGGCCCAGGAGCGCGAATCCGATGCCCGCCGCGCGAACGAAGCGCTCCGGGTGCTCGCCGATGCGGGAGTCGAGTTGAACGCGTCGCTCGACCTCGATAGCACGCTCACCTCCGTGGCCGGTCTGGTCGTCCCCCGTTTTGCGGATGGCTGCACCATCGACCTGGTGGAGGGCGAGGCCCTCCGGCGAGTTGCGACCGCGTATGCCCGCGAGGAGATCGGCACGGCCATCGCGGCCCTCGACGCCCTCGCCCGGGACCGGAAGGGGACCAGCGAAGCCGCTCGCGCGGCCATCGCGAGTTCCGGCGGTGTATATCTGAGAGAGATCGGCGAGGAGTTCCTCCGGGAATTCCAGGCCGGCGACGGGAACGCCGTCGCCGCGCTGCGGCAGGTCCGCCCGCGGTCGCTCGTCGTGGCGCCGATGATCGCCCGTGACCAGGTCCTTGGCGTCATGTCGTTCCTCCGCGTGGGCGACTCCGCTCCGTTTGGCGACGACGACTACGAGCTGGCCCTGCAGCTCGCCCGCCGGACTGCCATCTCGGCCGACAATGCGCGCCTCTACACCGCGGCGCGCAAGGCGAACGACGCGAAGGACGAGTTCCTGGGCCTCATGTCGCACGAGTTGCGAACCCCGATCACGGTCATCCACGGCGGGGCGCGGGTGCTTCGCTCTCGCGGCCAGGCGATCGACCGTGAGACGGCCGATGGCATCCTGCGGGATGTGGAGCGTGAGTCGGAGCGGCTCTCGCGGATGTTGGAGAACCTCCTCGCCCTTTCACGCGCCGAACTCGACCATGAGGTCGCGATCGAACCCGTCCTTCTGCAACGCCTGCTTCCGGCGATGCTCCCGGGCCTCGTTCCGGGCCAGGGTCGCGAGGTGACCCTCGCGGTCGAGGGCGAGCCGGAGGCGGTGGCGGGCGAACCCGGCTACATCGAACACATCCTCCGGAACCTTGTCGGAAATGCTGTCAAGTACAGCCCGCCGGGCGCCCCGATCGAGATTGTGATCCGCGCCTGCCCCGGCGGGGCCGAGGTGGCGGTCCTCGATCGGGGGTTCGGGGTGCCCCCCGGGGAAGCCGATCGCATTTTCGAGCGCTTCTACCGGTCCGACCGGACCGCTCGCCTGGCGAGCGGTGCGGGCCTTGGGCTTGCCGTCTGCAAGAGACTGGTCGAAGCCATGTCCGGCCAGGTATGGGCCCGCCCACGAGACGGCGGCGGGCTCGAAGTTGGGTTTAGCCTGCCCCCTTACAACGAGGAAGGACTCGATGCATGACCGCGGAACCGCTGTTACTGGTTGTCGATGACGAAGCCGGGATCCTCCGCCTCATGAAGCTCGAACTCTCGGCGCAGGGCTTCCGGGTTATCACCGCCAGCGACGGCGAGTCGGCGATCGCGATGGCTGAGGAGCACCGGCCGGATGTGATCCTGCTCGACATCATGATGCCCGGCGCCTCGGGGCTCGAAGTCATGCGACGGCTCCGGGAGCGCTCCAATGTTCCGGTGCTCCTGGTTAGCGCCAGGGACAAGGATACCGACAAGGTCCGCGGCCTTGAGCTGGGCGCCGACGACTACATCGTCAAGCCCTTCAACCCGGACGAGCTGGGCGCGCGCGTTCGCGCCGTCATGCGCCGGGTCCTTTCCCAGGATGTGGAACGGGTGGTGAAGGCCGGCGATGTCGAGATCGACCTCACGCGCAGACTGGTGCGGAAGGCCGGCGAACCCGTGGCGCTCACCCGCACCGAGTGGTTGCTGCTGCAACACCTGGCAGCCAACACGGGCAAGGTCATGCTCAACACCGAGCTGCTCACCAAGGTCTGGGGGCCGGAATATCGCAACGACCTCCAATACCTGCGCGTCTGGGTCTCCCGCCTTCGCGCCAAGCTCGAAGACACTCCCTCGAACCCCCGGATCATCAAGACCCTGCAGGGCATCGGATACCTCTTCGAGGCCGAACCGGTCGATCCCGAGGCCTGAAGGCCGCTACGGGTTGAGCGGATGGAAGACCAGCCCGGTCCCGAGCTTCGGATGGAAGAACGTCGACTTCTGCGGCATCCGCTCGCCCTGGTCCGCGAGGGCCATGACGGAGTCGATCGTGACCGGGTTGAGCAGGAACGCCGTCGAGCCGGGGTGAGCGTCGAGAAACTCCAACACTTCCTGCGTGTCGTGCGAATACTCCACGACGCCCGCGCGAAGGTCGTCATCAGAGATGTCCCAGAGCGGCTCCAGGACGCCGTAGCGCAGCACATTGGGGGCAATCGATGCCCAGGCCTCGCTCCGCCCGGCCGGGACGTTCCCGGCAAGCCTGGCACCGCCCTGCCGGCAGAGAAGATGCACCTGGCCGGGTTCGAGCCCGAGCGCGACGATGTTGCAGGGCGCCCCGGCGAGGAGGGCCGCCAGTTCGGCCGCGCGCTCCCCGGCATTGCCCACCAGCTTCACGTGGGTCACCGCGAAGGCGCCGCCCAGCCGCTCGCGCCAATCGGCTGGCGCCGTCCGGGGCACCATCCGGTGGATTGGCCGGATGACCAGGCCAGGGTCGGAGGCAGCGACGATCGCGGTCATGGCGAACCGGGCCGGGTGGTCGCGCGGGAGCTCTTCCTGCCCGGCGCGCCAGTCCCGGTAGCTGACCGCGGTTTCGTAGCGATGGTGCCCGTCGGCAATGTAGAACGACTCGCCCAGCAACGGAGCGACCTGGCGCATCTCAAAGGTCCCGGCCTCGATGGCCCAGAACCGGTGGTGGTCGCCGTCGATGGTGGTTGCGGTGGCGTCGGGGGGCCGGCTCACGATGGCCGAGTGCAGGAAGGCCGCCAGCCGGCCGGCCCGGTCACGGGCAATCATGAACACCGGGCTGAACTGGACCCCGGTCGCCTGCAGGAGCTTGAGGCGGTCCTCTTTCGGGCCGGACATCGTGTATTCGTGCGGCTTCACCGCCCCTTCGTCCCAGGGCTGTGCCTCCACGGCGGCGATGAGCGCCCGGCGCATAAAGACGTGTCCCTCTTCGATGAACTCCTGCTCATAGACATAAAGCATAGGGGACGAGTCCCGGCGCACGGTGCCGTCGCGTAGCCACTCGGCGAGCAGGCCAGCGACGCGCCGGTAGCGGTCCTCGCCGCCCTCGGCGAGCTCCAGGTGGACGGCGTTGTGGGGGTTCCGGGCCGCCAGGGCCTGTTGCTGGGCCGGCGTGATGACGTCGTATGGCGGGGCGAGCAATTCGCTCAGCGGACCCGCGCTGGCGGTGTAGCGGAGCCCGCGAAATGGCAGGAACTGGGGCATTCACACTCCCTCGATGGTGGAGACGGTTTGTTCAAGGAACAGGCCGAACCTATGATCGTCCGACCCCATGCGTCCGTATTGCGTCTTCTGCAACATTGTAGCCGGGCAAGAGCCTGCGAACGTCGTCTACGAAGACGAGGACATCATCGTCATCCAGAACATCCTGCGGTGGGTTCCGGTCATGCTCCTGGCAATGACGAAGGAGCACACGACGCAGGCCGAGCTCTGGGAACACCACATCGGCAAGATTGGCCGCATCGCCGCCGAGATCGGGCGGCAGCTATGCCCCGGGGGCTTTCGCCTGGTCTCCAATTTCGGTTTCGACGCCATGCAGAGCCAGGAGCACGGCCACCTGCACATCCTGGGTGGCATGTTCCTCGGCCACTATATCGCCTGACCGGCTCAGCCTATCGCGGACTTCTGCTTCTCGAAGAGCTCCAGGATGCCCTGGCGCGCCAGGTCGAGCAGCGCGTCCATGGCTGAACGGCTGAACGGCTTGCCCTCGGCCGTGCCCTGGAGTTCGACGAACTCATCGCCGCCGGTCATCACCACGTTGAAGTCGACCTCGGCGGTCGAATCCTCCTCGTAGCACAGGTCCAGCATCGGGACACCCTTCACGATGCCGACGGACACCGCCGCCACTGGCGACTGGATCGCGGTGGCCGGGACACCCGCCTCCGCGAGCTTGCGGATGGCGAGGCTCAATGCGACGTATGCACCCGTGATCGACGCTGTCCGCGTTCCCCCGTCGGCCTGCAGCACGTCGCAGTCGAGTGTGATCGTGCGTGGCCCCAGCATCTCGAGGTCGACCACGCCGCGGAGCGCCCGGCCGATGAGCCGCTGGATCTCCTGCGTGCGTCCCCCGGGGCGTCCACGTTCGACCTCGCGCTGGCTGCGGGTGTGCGTCGCCCTGGGGAGCATGGAGTACTCCGCCGTGACCCACCCGCTTTGCGTGTTCCGAAGGAAGGGCGGTTGCCGGTCTTCGACGCTGGCCGCGCACAGCACACGTGTCCGCCCGAACTCGACCAGGCAGCTCCCCTCCGCGAAATCGAGGACATTGGTGGCGAGATGCACCGGGCGCAGCGCGTCGGGGCGGCGCCCATCGATACGGGTGGTCACTGTGGGAGCTCCAGCGGTGAGGTGTTGGGGCCGTGGCCCGCAGGCTACCGTACGGCGGGCGCGTCTGCCGCGCAAAGCGCCTCACCGCTCGGTCGACACGCGAATCGTGGTGCCATCCGTGGATATGGTGACCCGGCCATCCTGGTCAGTACGGTACACCCGGCTGCCCGCCAGGGCGCCAAGCGTCTCATCGTGAGGATGACCGTAACGGTTGCCGGCCCCGGCCTGGATGACCGCCACCGCTGCGCCAACATCGCCGAGGAAGGCGGGGTCGCTTGTCTTCGAACCGTGATGCGGCACCTTGAGGATGGTGGCGTGCGGCGGGCCCTGCCCCGCGATCTGGCCCTGCGCGGCCGCCTCGATGTCACCCGGGAACAACGCCGTGATTCCCCCGTACGAGACCATGAGGACGATCGACGTGTCGTTCAAATTGCGCGCGTCCAACCCGGGCGGCGGCCACAATACGTCGAACCTGACCCCATCGAGCGTGAATCCTGCACCCCGTGCCAGCGTGGTCGCATCGCCCGTCCACAGCTCGAAGACTTCGAACGTGAGCGTGTCGTTTTCGCGGCCGTTGGTATAGATCTGTCCCGTCCCCATTCTCCGGGCCAGCCCGGGGAGCCCGCCAATGTGGTCCTCCTGCGGATGCGTGAGCACGACCGCGCTAAGCGATCGGTCCCAGTGCGGCATCACTTCGCCCAGTTCCTGCGCAAGCCTCGCGGCGCTCGGACCACCATCAATCAGCACCTGCCTGCCCCGTGGTGTGGTGACGAGAATGGCATCGCCCTGGCCAACGTCGAGAAAGTCGAAGCGCAGCTCGCCGGGGCCGCGGACCGGTAGCAGCGTGACGGGGATGAACGCCATCGCCACCGACCCGAAGGCGCCCGCGACCAGGATGCGGTTCGCCATCCGGCGCCGCCGTTCCAGCGGAGGGGGGACCTGCCTCGCCGGCGGCAAGAAGCGATACGCGAGCGCCGAAACCGCTGCCACCGGGGCTGACGCGGCGATCGCCACCGTGGGCGATACGCGGCCTGGCGCGGCGGAGGCGAATGGCAACTCCGCCGAAAACCGCGCCACGGTATGGAGGTATGCCAGTGGATAGTAGGCCACAATCCCGGCCAACCATCCGAGCTCGCTGGAGACGGTTCCCAGCACGGCCGCCACGATGCTCGCCCAGAACGCCACCACGAAGACCGGCCCGGCAACCAGATTGGCGAACGGACCAACAAGTGAGATTTCTCCGAAGGTCGCCCACATGATGGGAGCGGTACACATCGTTGCCACCAGCGACAGTGCCGCGACCTGGGTGACCCATCGGGGGAGAGGAAGCCCGTGGCGGGCCGCAGCCGACTCAAGGGCGTAGTCGAACCACGGCCCAAGGGTTAGCAGGCCGGCCGTCGCCGCCATGCTCAGCTGGAAGCCCGTATCGAAAACATTGCCCGGCTGGAACCACGTCATGGCGACAAATGCCCCGGCGAGCGCTGGCATGCCGCTCTGGGGACGCCCAAGGGCACCGCCAGCCAGGTAGATCCCGGCCATCGCGCCGGCGCGGATGACGCTCGCGGAAAACCCCGCCGCGACCAGGTAGACGGCGATGGTTGCCGCCGCCGGTAGCCATGCTCTCCTTCTCCCGGCGACGGGCAGTGCGAGCGCCATCGTGACGCCTGCGACAAGGCTGACGTTGGAACCGGAGACGGCGACGAGGTGCCGGAGCCCCGAGCGGTTGAACGCCTCCTGGTCCTCGCCGGGGAGATTGCCGTCGCGGCCGAATGCGATCCCGGCCGCCAGCGAAGCCTGGGGCTCGGGAAGCGCTCGCTGGAGCGACCGGTCCAATCGAAGCCGTACGCTGGTGGCCACACGCTCGAACCCGCTGGCGCCCGGGCGCATGACTTCGAACTTCGGGAACCGGATGGTCGCCCAGACCCCGCGCTGGCGCAGGTACGAGCGGTAGTCGAATCCATCGAATACGGGTGGGTCTCCGAGCTCGCCCTCGAGGCGGACCACGTCTCCAGGTAGCAGTTCCGCGTACTGGTGCAACGATGCCCGCACGAGACCCGCTTCGCGAGCGCCCCCTTCGGGCCCCGCCAGTTCATCCACGCGGATGTCGTACGACGTGCTCACCGGCCCCGGGTCGGGCTCGGAAAGGACGGTGCCCGTGATCACCACGTCCTGGCCGATGAAGCCCGCGATGGCCGGGACATCCGCCTCGACCGAACTCGACATCCGCCACCCGGCCAGGAGCGCCATCGCGAGCAATGCGAGCCCTGCTCGCCACCGTACCCGGGAGTTCAGCATGGCCAGCGCCGGCAGTACCGCGGACACCCACGCTGCCCCGGTCCACCACGGGGCGGACCAGGCGGCGACCGGCAGCAATCCCGCCAGCCACGCCAGCCCCAGCGCGATCAGCAGCACAGCGGCCGGACGGTATCAGACGGCGAGCCGCGGCGCTACGCGCTGGCGAATCGCGCAATGCGGCGGAAGGCGCAATGATGGGACCGGGCCCCCGGGAATGCGGCGAGGCTCGCGCTCAGACCTTGATCTTGGGCAGGATGCTTTGAATGTCGACGAAACGGTCGCCAGCGTTGCGCAGCTGGGAGGCGGTGCTCGTCCCGACTCCCACGACCTCGACGCGGACACCCTTCATCTGGACGACCTCGACCAGGCGCTGGAAGTCGCCGTCACCGGAGACCAGGCAGACGACATCGAGCCTGTCGAGCATCTCCATAATGTCGAGCGCCATTTCGATGTCGACGTTTGCCTTGATGCTGCCATCGGCGAAACGCTTCAGCGGTTTGGTGACCACCCGAAAGCCCTTATCGAGGAACGGCTCGGCGAATCGCTGGGTCTCGAGGCTGACGCCCGGGTCATCGTGGACCGGTGAATAGGCGATGGCCCGCACGAGCTGGCGCCCTTCTGTCAGGAAATCGAGCAGCTTCTTCCAGTTGATGCGGGAGCGTAGCCGATCGCAGGCGAGTTCGATGTTGGCCGCATCGACGAAGATGCCGACTCGCGCTGGCACGGCCCCGATCGGTGCACTGCCCGCGGCCGGGATTCGCCGGGCGAGGTCTTCCTGGATGCGGACCAGCTGTTCGAGCTGCTTGCCCTGGGCCTCGATGGCGCGGGCAAGCGCCTTGAGGTCACCGTCGCCTGTTGGCGCGCTGGCCGTCGCCGCCTCGGCCCTCGGCTTGCGGGTCCGCGGAGCGCGTTGCGGTTGCTCTTCCGGCGTGGCTGTGGGTGCGGGGGCGGGTCCGTCCTCCGCCGTCACCGCCGCCGCCCGCCGCCCGCCCCTGCGAGCTGCCGGCTTCTCGGCTGTCTCGGCCGGAGGACTTTCGGCTGCGGCTTCTTCCTGGGGTTCTGTGGCCAGCACTTCGCCCTCGGCGGGCTTGCGGCGGCCACGCCCTCCGCGGCTGCTGCGGCGCGTGCGCTTCCTTGGGTCTTCCAGCGCCTCTGGCGAGGGCTCGGGAAGGACTGGTTCTGGTTCTGGGGCGGAAGCGGCTACTGCCTTTTCGCGCCGTGGAAAGATATTGAGGACCATTCGTTGTTGGGGTTACCCACCCATCCTTTGCAAAACACTAATACGAGCGGCAACGTTCTTCGCGATGCGCTCAATCGCTTTTGCCGATTCGGTCTCCGGGGCACTGTACACCACCGGGACACCGCGATCGGCACCCTCGCGAACAGCGGGTTCAATGGGGATCGCGCCCAGGAAGTCGATCCCGAGTTCGTCGGCGGCCTTCTCGGCCCCCCCGTGCCCGAAGATGTCGTAGCGCCTGCCCGTGTCCGGTGCCACGAAATAGCTGAAGTTCTCCACCATCCCGAACACTGGCACGTCGAGTTTCTCGAACATCGCCACGGCCTTCATCGCATCCTCGACCGAGACATCCTGGGGGCTCGAGACGATCACGACGCCGGTGATCGGCGCGTCCTGGGCCATGCTCATCGAGGCGTCGCTCGTCCCGGGTGGCAGGTCGATCAGGAGGTAATCGAGTTCGCCCCAGGGCACGTCATGGAGCAGCTGGCGTACCGCGCTCCCGATCATCGGCCCCCGCCACACAACCGGTGTCCCCTTCGGCAGCAGAAACCCGAGCGATACGACCTTCACGCCGTGCCGTTCGACGGGCCGGAGGCCATCGCTGGCTCCCGCCTGGAGCCCCGCCGGCAATCCGAACATCGTCGGCAGGTTCGGTCCCGTGATGTCGGCGTCGATCAGGCCGACGCTGGCCCCGGACTTCGCCAGTGCGACCGCGATGTTCGAAGCCAGCGTGGATTTGCCGACCCCACCCTTATTGCTCGCGATCGCGATGATGTTGCGCACACCCGGGATGGGCTTCTGGCCTTCGCGCGGGTTGGTTGGCCGGACGTTGGCGCTCCACTCGAGTGTGATCGCCGAGATGCCCGCCACCGCGGCGAGCGCCGAGCGGATGTCGGACTCGATCGTCTCCTTCAGGGGGCAGGCTGGCGTGGTGAGTTCGACCGTGAGCCGTACATCGCCGCCCTCCACCACGAGGTCCTTGACCATGCCGAGGCGGACGATGCTGGCGTGAAGCTCGGGGTCCTGGACTTGATCGAGGGCAGCGAGGACGGCGTCGTGAGTTGCGGGAGGAGCGGAGGTCATGGCCTTCCTTGCCGGCCTGGCGCGTAATCTGGGGTTGTCGTGTGCGCGTTCCCTGCTGGCTCGGCCAGCGGAATCAGGATACGCGAATCGAGTGTTGCGCGGGCAACTGTACGGGCCGGCAACACGATCGTAGCTGGTGCGGGGGCAGGCGGGCAAACCGTTTACCCTCTGTTTCGGCGCGGCGCGTTAGCTTGGATGCAGGCCCTGGACGGGTTGCTGGTACACTTATCCTGCCGTCCGGTACGCATGAAGAGGGAGAATTCATGACTGATCACGCTACTCGCGAGGCTGCCGCCACGTCCGCGCTTTGCCGTCATCACTGGGTCATCGAGACGCCCAACGGCGCGCTGAGCCACGGACGCTGCAAGCGCTGCGGCACCGCTCGCGAATTTCGTAACTCCTCGGAAGAGGCCCTCTGGGACAACGACAGCTTCAGCCTGAACGGCTCACGCTACCGCGGGCGCCGGGGCGCTTCCGAGTCCTGAACAGTCTCACGCAACCATGCGCGACCGGCCGGCTCCCCAGGACCGGCCGGTTTCGTTTCGCCCGCCGCGCAGCCAGCCGGTACACTTTCCCCGATGGCCCCAAACCTTTCGGTCGATCTCGCGCCGGGCCAGAAGACCGGGCTCCTGCTGAAGAACCCGGTGATGCCCGCAAGTGGGACGTTCAGCTGGGGCCTGGAGTTCTCCAGGCACTATGACATCAGCCGCCTTGGCGCCGTTGTCTCGAAGGGGGTCACCATGGCCCCCCGGGGCGGCAATCCCCAGCCTCGTGTCGCCGAGACTCCATCGGGGATGCTCAACAGCATCGGCCTGCAAAATATCGGCATCCGCGAATGTGTCGAGGAAATGGCCCCCCTTTGGGCCCGCTGGGACGTCCCCGTGATCGTCAACATCGCGGGCGATTCCATCGATGAGTTCGGCGAGATGGCACGGATGCTCGATGGCGTCCCCGGGATTGCGGGCATCGAGTTGAACATCAGCTGCCCCAACGTCGACATCGGCGGCATCGAAATCGGCCAGGATGTCGAGTCCTCGGCCCGGGCCACCCGCGCGGCCGTCCGCAATACCGACCTCCCGGTCATTGTGAAGCTCACGCCAAACGTCACCGATCCCGTGGCCCTCGCACTCGCCTGCGAAGCCGCGGGCGCCTCGGCTATCTGCGCCATCAACACGGTGCTCGGTCTTGCCATCGACACGAAGCGCCGCCAGCCGGTGCTGCCCCGGGCCCGCGGCGGGCTCAGTGGCCCCGCGATCAAGCCCATCGCCCTGCGCATCGTCTACGACGTTGCGAAGGCGGTTCGCATCCCCGTCATAGGGTGTGGCGGGATCGCCACCGGCGAGGATGCGATCGAGTTCCTCATGGCGGGAGCCACCGCCGTGCAGGTGGGAACGGCCACCTTCGCGAACCCGCGCGCCCTGCTCGATGTCCTCGAAGGGATGGAGGCATGGCTCGAACGGGAGGGAGTCGCCACGGTCGGTGAGATCATCGGCTGCGCCCTCCCCGGGGCTCTCCGGGCAGGGTAGCCATGCGCGCCGCCCAGCTCCACCGGCCGGCGCCCATCCGTGAAAGCCCACTGCGGCTCGTGGAACTGCCAGTACCCGACGTGGGGCCGGGCGAGATCCTGTTGGAGGTAACCGCCTGTGGTGTGTGCCGTACCGACCTTCAGCTTTCCGAAGGTGACCTGGTGGCGCACAGGCTTCCCATCGTTCCCGGCCACCAGGTCGTTGGCCGGGTCGCCGCCCTGGGCGATGGCGTTTCGTCGTGGCGCGTGGGTGACCGCGCCGGGGTTGCATGGCTCAGCTCGACCTGTGGGGAGTGCCGGCAATGCGCCGCTGGCCGCGAAAACCTGTGCGAGCGGGCCCATTTCACCGGCTGGGATCGCGACGGTGGCTATGCGGGGTACCTCGCCGCGAGGGCCGGTTTCGCCTTCCCCATTCCCGCCGGGTTCGGCGACCTGGATGCGGCGCCACTCCTCTGCGGTGGCGTCATCGGCTATCGCTCGCTCAAGATCAGCGGCATTTCACCGGGCGGCAGGCTCGGGCTCTTCGGATTCGGCGCGTCGGCTTCGCTGGCGCTCCAGGTCGCGCGCCACTGGGGCTGTGAGGTGTTCGTCGCGACGAGGTCGGAGCGGGAGCAGGCGCGTGCTCGAGAACTCGGCGCCGCCTGGGCGGGCGGCTACGACCAGGTGCCGCCCGTTCCGCTCGATGCAGCCATCACCTTCGCGCCCGCCGGGGAGATAGTCGTTCGCGCTCTCGAAGCCGTGGACAGGGGCGGCACCGTCGCTATCAACGCGATCCACCTGGACCGTATCCCCGAGTTTTCGTACGACTTACTCTGGCTCGAACGCTCTATCCGGAGCGTGGCCAACTTCACCCGCCAGGATGCGCGCGAGTTCCTTCACCTGGCGGCCTCCATCCCGATCCAGACCACCATCGACGTGTACCCGCTCGAAGCGGCAAATACGGCACTGCAACGGCTCGCCGCCGGGCAGCTTTCGGGGGCGGCAGTCCTCCAATGCCGGTAGATCGTCGCCCCTCGGGCGCGATCCCTGTACCCTTGGGATCTGCGGGGTGTAGCTCAGCCTGGCAGAGCGCTTGGTTTGGGACCAAGAGGCCCACAGTTCAAATCTGTGCACCCCGACCACCCTCCTCTTTGCCCCGTCCTGCACCCTGCCATACCATGGCGCTATCCCTCACGTCTCGACCGGATAGCCCGCATGAGTGATGAATTCGGCGTCGACCTCGACGAGGTATTCAAGGTCATCGATACGGCCGACGTGCTCGTCGTCCGCTTCCACCTCATCGATAAGCACCTCCTGGTCGACTTCCGGACCAGGTCCGGTGTGCTCCCACTGGTGAAGATCGTGCCCCGAGCCGAGTCGGTCGAAGACCGCTTCCGCTCGATCAGGCGGCTCCGCCCCGAGTTCCCCCTGCCCGAGAAGGTCATGTCGTTCCACTGGCCGCGCTCGGTGCCGGTCCTGCTCAACAGCGGCGTCTGGCAACACCTTGTCGACCGCGTCTCATCGCTCGGCGATGACGAAACAACCGAATCGTGCGGCCGGGCGATGGAGGAGCTGATGGCGCTCGAACGCCGCGAGGTCTTCGGCGCGATCCGGGGCGCCGACCACTACCAGACGATCTGGGAACGCCAGCGCGCATGACGACCGTCATCGACCTCCGGAGCGACACCGTCTCCCGGCCGTCTCCGGCCATGCGCCAGGCCATGGCGGAGGCGGAAGTCGGTGACGACGTTTTCGGCGATGACCCCACGGTCATCGCGCTGGAAGGCAGGGCGGCGCAACTCCTGGGTAAGGAAGCCGCCCTCTTCGTCCCGAGCGGCACGATGGCCAACCTGCTGGCCGTGATGACTCACACACGGCCTGGCGACGAAATCCTCCTGGGCGACCAGTCGCACATCTTTCAGTACGAGCTCGGTGGCGCTGCCCGTATCGCCAACGTGCTCACCCGGCCCTTGCCCAATGCCGGGGATGGATCGCTCGAAATCGAGGCCGTCGCGGCTTCCATCCGGGTGGAGGAACTCCACTCGCCGGGCACAACCTTGCTCTGCCTCGAGAACACCCACAACCGGTGCGGAGGCGCTGCCTTGCCGGCTGCCACGATCGACGCGCTCGCGGCGGCCGCCCGGGAACGCGGTGTGGCGGTGCACCTCGATGGTGCGCGCATCTTCAACGCGGCTGCCGCGCTTGGCATCCCCGCCGGGCGCATCGCGCGGGATTGCGACTCCGTCTCGTTCTGTCTTTCGAAGGGCCTGGGCTGTCCCGTGGGCTCGTTGCTGTGCGGCCCCCGGGAGTTCATCGATCGGGCGCGCCGGAACCGTAAGTTGCTTGGCGGGGGCATGCGGCAGGTGGGCATTCTTGCCGCGGCCGGGCTCTACGCGTTGGAACATCACATCGACCGGCTCACGGCGGACCACGCCAACGCCCGTGCCCTCGCTCGTGGCTTGCGCGACCTCGCCCCCTTCCGCCCAAACGAGCCACAGACGAACATCGTCCTCGTGGATGTTCTCGAAGGCCGCCTCGGCGACTGGCTATCGGCCTTCGAGCAGCAGGGCGTACTCGCGGTCCCCTTCGGGCCGCGGCGCATACGCCTCGTGACCCACATCGATATCACGCGCGACGACATCGACGAGGCACTCCGCCGGATCGGGTCGCTCGTTGGAGTAGTTCACGCTTGAAACCCCTTGCCGTTCTTCCTCTCTTCGCCGCGGCTGCCATGGCCGCGCTCCTCTCGTCCTGTGCCGGGAGCTCGGACCGAACCCTCACGAAGGTGTTCGTTGCGCCCCCATGGACTGGCGACGAACGGCACGAGTACCGGCTCCTCGATGAAGGCGAGGACCTGTACGGCAGCTGTGTCCTCGAAACCGACGTGGATGCCGAGCCGGGTAAGACGCGGCTGAGCCGCCTCTGCGCCAACGAACCCCGCTATCGCGATGACGGCACCGTCCTCGTCGACTCGCGGACCCTTACCCCTTTCGAGGCTGCCCGCGTACGGACGGACGCCGAGAAAAACGAGCGCGTCGCCGCTCTCAGCGACTACGAACCACCGGTTGTGAACTTCACGTTCGACGACCGGGGGAAGGTCCGCGAGACCGTGCGCGACCTCCCGGAGCCCACCGAAGAGAGCCCGGACCCGGGCTATTACGATGATGAGTCACTGCTGTGGCTCATCCGCGGGATCGACCTGCGCGAAGGGTACGAAGGGTCGTTCCAGAACGTGAACGCCGGTACCGGCCAGACCTTCCCTGTCGACCTGAAGGTGGAAGGACAGGAGACCGTGAAGGTCCCGGCGGGGGAATTCACCGCCTGGAAAATCCGCATACGCACCGCCTCGGTGACCCAGTTCGCCTGGGTCGAGGCCGAAGGATCCCGCCGCCTGGTGAAAGCCAGAATGGAAGGGATCGAAGATGTTATCTATGAGCTGACTGGCTCGAACTAACCTAACCACAGCACCCAAAGATCAGGAGCGGGCGAAGGGCGTATGCTGGCGTTCGTTGGCCTCTCCCGCCCCCGGAGGCCGGCGGCCACCGCCCGGGCGACGGCATACCGGAAGTTCACCAGCTTTATGTTGCAAGGGGGCCCGAAATTGCTTGACACCGCCTTTCAGCGTCACGAAGATGCTGCAACGCCAGGGCGCAGTACCTCCCACGGACGAGCAATGACCTCCGTCTTCGTCATCAGTCGCGAACCCCGAATGCGCGCCACTGTCACCGATTACCTGCGGGAGCGCGGATACGACACCGCGACTGCCTCCAATTACGACAATGCGATGCAGCACCTGGCCGATTACCGCCACGACGCCATCGTCACCGACGTGCAGGGCCTGCCCCGGGGCGAGGAGGGGGCGAACTTCGTCCAGTTCAACCAGTGGCTCGCCAGCAGCTATCGAACCAATCCGCCGGCCATGGTCTACCTGCTGCATAAGGGTGCGCGCCGCCCCCACTTCCGAATAGAAGGCGCAGTCATCAAAAAGCCGTTCCCGATCGAAGCGCTCGGCGAGGCCCTTCGCGAGCGCATCGGGCATCCCCGCCGGGATGGGCGCGAGCCCGGCATCAACCTCGACCTCGCTTCGAACACCCTCCGGAGCGGTGACCGCGAGGCGCACCTCACCAACATCGAGGCGACCCTGCTCGCGTATCTCATGGAGCACCAGGGCGAGATCCTTCACCCGCGCGAGCTCCTCGTCGACGTCTGGCAGTACCACGACTCCGCCGGCGCGAGCACGCTTGTCCGGGCGCACGTGAGCAACCTCCGCCGGAAGCTCCGTGACGTGCTGGGTTCGGCTGAATACATCCAGACCATCCGCGGCAAGGGCTACCGGTTCACCGCCTGAGTGCGCGCCCGGCCCTGGCCGACCCCAGGTGGCCGAGGGGTAGCGCGGCAGCATTGTGAACCCCGGGCACCGTGGGTGCCTCCCGTGGGGTGGGGCGGGCGGGCTACGCGGAGCGTCAGCGGGCGCGCCCGTCAGATGCGCAGCCGGGCGGGCGGGCGGGCCGGGTTGTGCCGCTCTTTGCGGATGATTTCCTCGATCTCCTGGACCGTCTGCTCGATTTCGCCGTGCCGGTTGTAGACGACGTAGTCGTTGTTCTCGATGTCAGCCAGTTCCGCTTCGAGCTCGCCAAGCCGCCGGGCCAACGACGCCGCATCTTCGCTTCCCCGCGAGGCGAGGCGAGCACGGAGCGCTTCGCGGTCCTCGGCCATCAGGAAGATGAAGATCGCCCCATCGAGGCGCTCTCGCCACGTCCGGGCGCCCTGTACGTCCGTCCTGATAATGACGTCGCGCCCTTGCCGCAGCGGTTCTTCGACCTCGCGGCGCTCCAGGCCCTTGTAATCGTCGTAAACACGCGCCCACTCCGCGAACTCGCCGGCCCGAATCTTTTCCTCGAACTGCGATTCCGAAAGGAAGTGGTAGTGGTTGCCATCGACTTCGTCCGGCCGGGGCGGCCGGCTTGTTGAGCTGGTCGCCCGGTGGATGCCGGTGCGCTCGCGCAGGCGATCAATGACAGCGTCCTTGCCGACTCCGGATGGACCATGGAGCACGATCACGAGGGGGCGCGCTTTCACGCGCTGATCATCCCCCCCTCGGCCACCCGCGCAAGGTCCTGCCAGAAGGCCGGGTACGAAACACCGGCGGCGTCGTTTTCGATGCGTGTCTCCCCATCCGCGAGGCTCCCGGCGATGGCCCCGAGCATTCCCACGCGGTGGTCGCCGCGCCCATCCACGCGGGCACCGTGAAGGGAAACAGGGCCCTTTACGGTGAACCCGTCGGGGTGTGCCGTGATGCGCGCGCCCATGCGCCCCAGCGCCTCAACGACGGCCTCCACGCGGTCCGACTCCTTCGCGCGCAATTCGGTGGCGTCGCGCACCACCGTCTCGCCCTCCGCGAAGCAGCCCAGGACAGCCACCAGCGGAAGCTCGTCGATGGCCCGGGGGATGAGTGAGCCGGCAACGGTGATGCCGCGCAGGCGCGAGGAGCGCACAAGGATATCGGCTACCGGCTCGCCACCGCTGGTCCGTTGCTCCAGCAGCTCGATGCTGGCGCCCATGGCGTGCAGGATGTCGAGCAGGCCAGTCCGCGTTTCGTTGACGTTGACGCCTTCAAGCACCATCTCCGCATCGGGATGGCACGCCGCGAGCACGAGCCATGGGGCGGCGCTCGAAATGTCCCCGGGCACCCGCAGGCTGAGCGGTTGCAGCGGGCTGGTTGCTGCTTCAATGGAGACCGTGGTGCCGTCGATTCGGAGGCTCGCGCCCATCGCCACGAGCATGCGCTCCGTGTGGTCGCGGCTCGCGGCCGGCTCGGTCACCGTGGTCCGGCCTTCGGCGTAGAGCCCGGCCAGCAGGAGCGCCGACTTCACCTGCGCGCTTGCCACCGGGCTGTGATAATCGGCGCCTGCCAGCCCGCCTCCCTTGACCACGACGGGCGCGAGCGTGTCTCCAGTCCGTGCATGAATGTGGGCGCCCATCTGGCGAAGCGGGCCAACGACGCGTGCCATGGGACGGTGGCGCAGCGATTCGTCGCCCGTGAGGATGCTGAGGATCGGGTGGCCCGCCAGCAGGCCCATCAGGAGCCGCATGGTGGTGCCGCTGTTCCCGCAGTCCAGGATTTCCTCGCTTTCGAAGAGGCCGTGGAGGCCCTGGCCGGCCACCCGCGCCACGGGCGAACCCGCCGGCCAATCGATGGGCACCCCCAGCGACTCCAGGCAGCGGGCCGTGGAGCGCACATCCTCGGATTCCAGGATGCGCTCGATAGTCGCTGCCCCCGAGGCGATCGCGTTGAAGATCAAGGAACGGTGGGAGATCGACTTGTCCGGAGGCACTTCCAGCGTGGCGCGGATGCGATCCGCGCGGTTCACCCTCACCGGTCGTCGCGCAGGCCGAGCTTGCGGCGCAGTTCGGCGTCGTCGCGGGGCGCACCCGGCCCGCGCGAGGACACGTCCTTCAGGCGATCGTAAAGGCCGCCGACGAACATCCGCGCCATCGCGTCCTGCGCCGAAGGCGCCTCGACCCCCTCCGGCCGCCTGCGAACAGGCGGGTTCTGGATGAAGGTGTCGCGGTCGAGCTGCGTGCTGCGGAAGAGATCGAGCACGGGCTCACCGCCAAGCTCCAGCGCCTTCTTGATGGTTGCGAGCTCGTCCTGCAGGCGTCCGATCCAGTGCAGGATGGCGTCGCGGTTCGTGAACATGATGTCGCGCGACATCACCGGGTCGCCGCTTGCAAGCCGGGTCAGGTCGCGGAATCCCGGGCCGGCCAACAGCGACGCATCCTCCCACCCCTGGCTGTCGCGCACCATCCGGAAGAGCGCAACGGACGTAAGGAGCGGGACGTGGCTCACGGCCGCCGCATACTGGTCGTGCTCGGCCGGGTCGATGTAAAGGGGAATCGCCCCGAGCGTTTCGATCATGCCGAGGACCACGCTCACCGCCTGCTGGTCGGCACGGGGCGACGGCGTAATCGCCCAGGTCGCATCCTTGAACAGGTCGGCGGAGGCTGCCGCAGGGCCGCTCTGTTCAAGGCCTGCCATGGGGTGCCCGCCAATGAAGTTCGCCGATTCGGGCAGGTACTCCTGGGCCCAGCGCATGATGTCGGATTTCGTGCTGCAGACGTCCGTGATCACGACGCCGGCCTCCAGGTACGGCCCGGCATCCTGCAGAATCTGGCGCGCGGCGACGACGGGCACCGCCAGGATGATGAGGCCCGCACCCCGCACCGCCTCCTCGAGTGACCCGACTTCGCGATCCAGCGCGCCCATCTTCCTGGCTGCCCGGGCGGCCGCGCGGTCGCGGTCGGCTCCCACGATTTCGTACTGGCGGTCCGGCCTGGAAGCGAGGGCGAGGCCAATCGACGTACCGATCAGGCCGGTACCAATAATGGTGATGCGGGACTGTGGCATTGCGACCCCTGGCGATTCCTGCTGAATGCGCAGAATTGTACTCCTAGGCTAGCACACGGAGGGTCTGACCTTGCGCCTCCCGCGGCGCCAGCGCCCTGTCACAGGATGATGTCGAAGATGTCGTCGTAGACAAGATCGACGAACCAGCGGAGCGGGCTGAGCTGGGGTGCGATGAATCCGATGGCGATGAAGGCCATGAGGATGCCCGGGCCGTACGGCTCCAGCCGCTCCAGGTTGCGAGCGGCTTCGCGCGGGAGGAGTCCGACGGCTACCTTGAACCCATCGAGCGGCGCAATGGGAATCAGGTTGAAGATGCCCAGCAGGATGTTGATGCTGATGATGAAGAAGAGGAACAGCCAGAGGAAGTCTTCGCCCGAGCCGCGGCGGATGATGCTTTCGATGCTGAGGAAGCGAGTCTCGACCAGCCCCATCTTGAGTGGCAGCGCGGCAAGCGCCGCGAAGAAGAAGTTCGACGCCGGTCCGGCGAACGCGACGATGGCATTCCCGCGCCGCGGCCCCGCGCGCAGGCGCCAGGGGTTTACCGGTGTCGGTTTCGCCCAGCCGAATCCGAAAAGGAGCACCAGCGCCGACCCTATCGGGTCGAGGTGGGCGAGCGGGTTGAGTGTCAGCCGCCCGGCCCGCGCCGCCGTGTCGTCGCCCAGTTCGTTTGCCGCCCACGCGTGACTGAATTCGTGGAAGGCCAGGCCGGTGAAGATCGCCACCGCCGTGGCGGCGACATAAACAAGCAGGACCTCGGGGTTCTCCGCGAGGTCTTGGAAATACCAGATCATGTGCCGAAATGTTAGCACAGGTGCGCGATTTGAACGGCGCGACGAACCCCCTGGGGGTCAAGGACGATTGACGGGACAGATCGGCGTTGTTACGTTCGGCAGAGATCCGAAGGCCGGGCGGGCTTTGAACCGCCGCTTTCGGGCGGATTCCGCGGTACCGCGGGGGTACCGGGCTTCATCGATGCGGGGCCGAAGCGCTGGAGTCGAGCCGGCGCCAGACCTGGGTGGCTTTGCCCACCCGCAAGCGCGAGGTAGCCGCGTGCTCGTTCCCGGGGTTCGCCACGGTCTTCACGTACCGCGCAGCCTTGTTCCGCTCCTTCTCGCGCTCTCGGCCGTGGTCATCGCTGTCGTTGCCTGGGCCGCCCTGAGCTCGCGACAGTCTGGCACCGAACTGGCGGCGACACCGGCGGCGCCGCTCGCGACGGTCCGCTCCATTGCCTACACGGTTCCAGCCGGCGGGGCGGACAGGCTGATGGTCCGGAAGGCTGTACCGGGCGCAACTCCGGAACTCGTCGCCGTCTTCCCGCACTTCCCAGGCCTCCATGCCCGCGGCGCCGCGTCTCCCCTGGGCGACCAGGTTGCAGTTCTTTCCGTGACGACCGGTACCTACGCCTCGCTTTCCGTTGTTGATGTGCGAGCCCGCGAAATCGCCAGCGTTCCCGGCAGTTTCGACTACCTGAGCGCGATCGCGTGGGCACCCGATGCATCGCGCCTCGCGGCGGTGCAGACATCGACGGACGAGGGCACCCGGGTGGCGCGTGTGCTGGAGGTGGACCTCGCGGTTGGCGAACCGAAAGTCGTGGCGGAGTTCCGGGACCCGTTCACGGTCGCGCCGGTTGGCTACAGCATCGATGGCTCGCGACTGTTCGTGGTGGTCGTGGATGAGACAGGGTCCCACCTGTGGGAGCGCCGGGCCGGGCAGGTCAACCGCCTGGCGGAGCTCAGCCCGGGGCGCACGCGCGACTGGGCCCTGAGCCCGGGAGGCTCGCGCCTCGCGTTCATCGACGTGCTCGGTGCCGGGTCGCGCACCTATGTGGGCCGCACGCTCACCATCGCCACGGGAGACATCACCACACAGCCGGCCGGGGACGACCAGTTCGGGGCCACCTGGGCTCCCGGGTCGCCCGTACCCGTCTTTGGTGGCCCCGGCGGCGCGCTTGCGCTCGAAGATCCGGAGGTCGAGGGTGCCTACGTCGTGCCTCTCGACTGGGCGCCGGCGGGCGACGTCTGGGTCTCCACGGTGGTGGTGCCCGGGCCGGATCGGACCGTGAGGGCGGAGCAATTCCTCGAACTTCAAACCGCGACGACTCGCGAGCGGATCGCCGAGGAGCCCGGGGCCAACTTCCTGGGCTGGGTCCAGGACCTGAACTAATCCTAGCGAACTACGGAGCCCTTCTTTGGCTGTTTCTCGACGGAACGTGGCAAGGCACACCAGTCTCTCCCGGCTCATCATTGGGGCGACCGGGCTTGCCGCTTTGATCGCCATCGCCCCAATCATCGCCGCCGCGTTCGGCATCACTGGCCAGCAGGTCACTCCGCGCACCGCCTTCGCGAGCGCGCCATCCGGCAACTACGCCGTGGTCTCGCGCACCGAAGGCCAGGTCGACGTCATTGGTGTGGCCTGGGCAGAGAACCCCTCCGCCGTGACCGAGGTTGCGCGGGTGCCCCATGTCGACGGCATGGCGGCGACCGGATCGGTCTCGCCCGACGGCACGAAGGTCGCCCTCGCCCTCGTCGATGCCGGGACGCCCTCGCGGCCCGTGGCATCCCTGGTGACCGTCGACCTCGTCACCGGCGAGCTCTTCCGCGCGGCGCTGGACATCGAACCCAACCAACAACCGGTCTGGACGCGGGATGGCGACGCGGTCGTTGTCACCCGGGGGATCGGGGCTGGTGAGTCCACCGGGGCGATCCAGGTGGTGCGCGTGGCCCTGCGCGGCACCGAGGACATCCTCTGGTCGCGCTCCGATGCCCTCGGCGTCTTCCCTGTCGGTTTCGACCAGGGCGGGGCGCTCATCGCCGTGGTGATCGACGGTTCTGGATCCACCGTCACACGCGATGGCGCGAACGTGGTGTCGCTCGGACCCCACATCACCCGCGACTGGCGTCTCAGCCCGGATGGCACGCAACTCGCATACGTCGAAGCCAACACCGCCGGGGGGCTCCGTTACCTCGCCCGCAGTCTCTCGCTTGCTGGCGATGGCAACGTTGCCGCCCAATCCCTCTCGGCCGAAATCGAGGCCCTCGGGGTAGCGTGGCAGCCGGCCGGCGGCGGCCCGGTATTCGGCGTCGAGCCCGGGCAAACCCCTGGGGGCGTCGCGGCGCAGTCCTTGAAGGCCGAGGCATCCGGGATTGACATCCCGTTGGCCTACTCCCCGGATGGGTCCAGCCTGGCGGTGATGAACTGGTCGGGCGAGAGCTTCGAACAGGCGGGCCGCGGTCAGCTCGCTCTTGTCGGTGGGGATGGGGTTCGCGCCACGATCGACGACTATCAGAGGTTCCTCGGATGGGCGCGACGCTAGAACGCCTGGCCGCGCTGGCGGCGCTGAGTGTCCTGGCGTTCGCGTTCGCCCTCGGCAGCCCCGAACGCGGGCAGGCGGACCACTACGCCTGCCATCTGCCCAACCGGGGGTGGGGGTTTGACACGTTCGAGTTCGAGGACTACGCGGGCATGTATGGCCGCGCCATCGAGCTTGCCGCCCGCGGACTGGTCGTGCCCCCCGCATACACGCTTACCAGCGGCGAAGTTATCGATGTCACCTACCAGGGCGTGGAGAGTGGTCCCCGGGCCGCGCGGCAGCCCGCGAGCAAGTCCATCGGAATCCCGCCCTCGCTCTACAAGGCGATCGCGTGGGTTGAGGCCGACTACGGCAACGCGTCGCACAGCACGCCGTACGGTGGAGTGGGGCCAATCCTCACCTCTATCGACTGCGGGTATGGGATCGGGCAGATCACCAGCGGCATGGGCCATCTCTCGGCCCCGCCGGCGCTCGAGGTGCGGGTTCCCTCGGCCCGCCAGGCAGTCATCGGCACGCACCCGGTGTTCAACATCGCCGAGGGAATACGCATCCTCGCTGACAAGTGGAACAGTGCGCCGAACCTCCGCCCCATTGCCGGCAATGGCGATCCGCTGGCCATCGAGGACTGGTATTACGCCGTCTGGAGTTACAACGGCTTCGCGTTCAGCAACCATCCGCTCAACCCCGCGCGCGACCCGCTGCGCGGCAGCCTGTGGCATTGCGGCGACCCCAACGCCCCGGGCTACGGGGTGTTCAACCGGAGCGACTATACCTACAACGAGGTGGTGTACGGGTGCCTCCGGTACCCTCCCGTGCCGAAGGGCGAGAGCTACCCTCCACCGCTCGGTGGCAGTCCCTCTACCCCTCCGCCGCCTCCCGGCGCATCGCGGTTTTCAGCTGGGGATAGCGCGATTGTGAGTGGGACGGGCAACGGGCTGAACGTCCGCGCGCAGCCTGGCACCCAGGCCGAAAAGCTCGCTACCGTGCCCGATGGGACGGTGGTCACCATCATCGGCGGCCCGTCCGAAGCCGACGGATTCACCTGGTGGAACATCCAGGCCGGGACTCTCACCGGTTGGTCGGTACAGGACTTCCTGGTGAAGGTCAGCGCCCCCGACCCCGAGGCGCCGGTGAACCCGGAAGGGCGCATGTGGCTCCCGCAGGTGTTCGTGATGCCCAGCCTCAGCGCGCCCCAGGTGGCAACCGCGCTGGCGCCAGAGCACTACCACGCCTGCTCGAAGGCGGACTACAACGACGGCTGCGCCGCGATGGACTTCCCGACAGCGATTCCCGAACTCGGGATCGAGCCGCACTTCGACTCCACGCCGCCGGTTGACCCCGCCCTTGCGCCGGCATTCATCGGCAACCCGATACTCCAGGTCATCGGCGACCGTTCGGTCTCGATCACTGCCGGGGCGGCGAGTGCCACCACGGCGCCCGTGACGGTTCGCAACACCGGGACGTGGATCGCTCCGTTCCGGGTGCGGACCTCGGCGGCGTGGCTCATCGTTCGCCACCCGGCCGACCCTCCGGGGCGTGTCGTCGACGGTGGTGTCGCGATCGGAAGCGAGACCGACGTGGTGGTGCAGAAGAGCCCCCGGATTGCCACCCGGGGACGTGACTCCGAGCTGGTGATCACCGTGGACGCGGCGAACCTCCCCGCCGGCCCCCTTTCCGGGACGGTCATCATCGAGCCGCTGCTTGGCGGCGGCGGCGTTACGACCATCAACGTCCAGGTCGTCCGTGGCGACACCGGGGGTGGAGCACCGGGGCCCGGGTTCCGGTCGGTACTGCCCGGGATCACCTACGAGGGATCGCCCTGACCCGCCTCAGTGGGCTTCCTCGAGCTCCTTCTTGTGTTCAGCCACCACCTTTTGCGCGATGTGCGACGGGACCTCGCCGTAGTGGTCGAACTGGAGCGTAAACGCGCCCCGGCCCTGGGTGATGGAGCGCAGATCAGACGCGTAGCGCTGGACTTCGGCCAGCGGCACCTCGGCCTCGATGACGCTCATGCCACCATCCGGGTTGATCCCGTGGATCTTGGCGCGCTTCGTGTTCAGGTCGCTCACCACGTCGCCCGCGTACTCCTCGGGCGCCCAGACCGTGATCGTCATCACCGGCTCCAGGAGCGTGCCCCCGACGCTATTGATGGCCTCCTTGAGCGCCTGTGATGCCGCCACCTTGAAGGCCATTTCGCTCGAGTCCACCGGGTGGTGTTTGCCATCCAGCAGCGTTACCCGGCAGTCAGTCAGCTCGTAGCCGGCGAAGACGCCGGCGTGGGCGGTCTCCATCACCCCTTTCTCGACCGCCGGGATGAATTCCTTCGGGACAGACCCACCGACGACGCGCTCGCCGAACTGCAACCCGGTGCCGCGGCCGAGGGGTTCGACCTCCAGCACCACGCGGGCGTACTGCCCGTGGCCGCCTGTCTGCTTCTTGTGGGTGTACTCAGCCTGGCTCTTGCGGGTGACGGTTTCGCGGTACGGCACCCGTGGAAGCGAGAGCTCGACATCGATGTTGAATTTCCGCTTCAGCCGCTCCATGACCACGTCCAGGTGCGCATCGCCGAGCCCGGCAAGGATGACTTCGCCGGTGCCCGGGTCGCGGCTTAACTGGAGCCCGGGGTCCTCCTCGGCCATGCGCTGCAGGCTCGGCCCCAGCTTATCGACCGCGCCCTTGCCGACCGGGTGGACGGCCATGCTGAACACCGGGTTGGGGAAGGTGATGGGCGGGAGCTTGACGGCACTCTCCCGGGCGCCGAGGGTATCGCCGGTGGCGGTGTGCACCAGTTTTGCCACCACGCCGATGTCGCCGGCGCGTAGTTCCGGCACCTGGAGCTGTTCCTTCCCGCGCTGGACATACAGCGAGCCGAGCCGCTCATCCGCCTCCTTGTTCGCGTTCCACAGGTGGCTGTCGGCGGTGACCGTCCCGCTGATCACGCGGAGGTACGTGAGCTTCCCGACGAACGGGTCGGCGGCGGTCTTGAACACCAGCGCGCGGACGGGAGCCGAGGGATCGGCGGTGAGGGCCACGCCATCCGCCTCGATAGGGTCACGGTCGGCGGGCGACGGCCCGCTGAACGCGATGTTGTGCAACAGCTGGCGCACCCCGATGAGCTTCGTCGCCGAGCTGCAGACCACCGGGATGATCAGGTTGTGGTCGAGGCCGCCGTGGAGCACCTTTCGCAGTTCGTCCTCGGTCAGCTCCTCGTCGGCGAAGTACTTCGTCATCAGCTCCTCGTCGGTCTCGACGATGCCCTCGATCAGCTGAGCGCGGAGCTCCTCGGCGCGGCTGAGCAAGCTGCCGGGGATGGCCACCTCCTCGGCCTTCTCGCCCACGTATGCGCGCATGTGCAACAGGTCGACGACTCCCTCGAACGAGTCGTGCGCGCCAATCGGGATCTGGAGCGGCATCACCCGGTGGCCCCAGCGTTCCTGGAGCTTGCGCATGACTGCCTCGAAATCGGCGTTCTCGCGGTCCATGCGATTGACCACAATCATGCGGGGCAGGTTCAGCTTCTCGATGATGCCCCAGGCGCGGTCGGTACCAACCTCCGGGCCCGAGACCGCATCGACCACGACCAGCGCCATATCCGCCGCATAGCTGCCACAGATGACTTCCGAGACGAAGTCGGCGTACCCCGGCGTATCGATGATGTTGATTTTGCGGCCTTCCCATTCCACCGGGACGATGGCGAGGTTCAGGCTGAACTTGCGCTTATGCTCGTCTTCGTCGTAGTCACTTATGGTGTTCTGGTCCTGGATGGTCCCGAGGCGCGTACTTCCCCCGCTTTCGTACAGCGCGGCCTCGGCGAGCATCGTCTTCCCAACGCTCCCGTGGCCAACCAGGACCACGTTACGGATGTCTTCGGTCGCATAGACCTTCATAGACGCAAACCTCCATTCGCTGGGGTGACCCGTGGTGCCCGATTCTACGCATGCCGGAGAAGGCGCCTCAACGGCGGCTGCCGCACGCCTGACCCCGACGGAAGGCGTCATGTCCTGTCGCGTGTGAAAACGAGCATTGTCAACGTCAATTGGCCCAGACCGATGAGGGCCGTAGACTGCCTCTTCGCACGGATGTTCGTACCATGACCCGCACCTACGTCGCGCTTGACCTCGAAACGACTGGCCTCGACCCGGAGCAAGACCGCATCATCGAGATTGGCGCGGTCCGCTTCGATGAGTCAGGCACGGAGCTCGAAACCTTCCGGCGGCTGGTAAACCCGGGCCGCGAAATCCCGGCATTCATCGAGCGGTTCACGGGTGTCACCAATCAGATGGTTCGGGGGGCTGCCACCATCGCCGCGGCTGGCCCCGAGATCGAAGCCTTCGTGGGTTCGAGCCAGGTTGTTGGACATAACATCGGGTTCGACCTCCACTACCTTGCCCGTGAAGGCGTGCGCCTGGAGGTGGATGCCATCGATACGGCGGAGCTCGCGCGCTACCTGGTGCCGCGCCTCCGCTCGCATGGCCTCGCGGAAGTAGCCCGCGAGCTCGACCTGGAAACCTTCGAGCACCACCGCGCCCTGAGCGACGCGCGGATGGCGGCCGCCGTGTTCACCCGCCTGCTGACGCGCGCCGCCCGCCTCGACCCGGCGCAGCGGAGCCAGCTTGCGCGCTTTGTCGGGATCAACCAGCCGGCACTGGCAGCCGTCATTGCCGGCCCCGCCGGGGAAGCCGATGGTGCCAGGCACATCCCCGCCTTGAGTCCGCCACCGGAGTACCCGGCACTCACCCCGCACGAGCCTCCGCTGCCCGTCACGCCGCGCGATATCGAGGCGGGCTTTCGCGCGGCTGCCACAATCCTCGATGGCTTCGAAGAGCGCCCGGAGCAGAGGGAAATGGCGGAAGCCGTGCGGAAGGCCTTCTCGGGAGGTGGCCATTACCTCATCGAGGCCGGCACCGGCGTGGGCAAGTCGCTCGCCTACCTGCTCCCGGCCGCCATCGATGCCGTTCGAAATGGCCGCAGGGTGGTGGTCTCGACCAACACCATCGCGCTCCAGGAACAGCTGCTGGCGAAGGACATCCCCGCCCTGCGCCGAATCCTCGTCCAGGCCGGGTTTATCGCGGACGAGCAGGAACTCCGCGCGAGCCTGCTCAAGGGCCGGTCGAACTACCTCTGCCTGCAGCGCTGGATCGCGAACTACGCCTCCGGGTTGGGCGACCCGGACTTCGCCCGGCTGGGCTCGGCGATGCTGCTCTGGCTCCCGGAAACGGAAACGGGCGACCGCTCGGAGCTCAACCTCGCCCCCGGCGAATGGTCCGTTTGGCAGCGCTTCAGCGCGCAGGATGCGGATTGCCTCGCCAGGCAGAACCGGTACGTCCGCGAGGGAACTTGCTTCTTGCTGCGCGCGCGCAAGGCCGCGGAGTCGGCCCATATCCTCGTGGTCAACCATGCGCTCCTGCTGGCCGACCTCGCCGCGGGGGGCAGTGCCATCCCCGAGTTCGACCACCTCGTGATCGACGAGGCGCACAACCTCGAAGATGTCGCCACCAACCAGTTCGGGGCCAGCCTGAGCCTGCGGCGCATGCTTGAAGCGCTGGAGGGCATCCACCGGCGCGGCTCGCGAGAACAGCGCGAGGGCGGAGTCGTCACCCTGCTCCGGGCGCTGCCCCAGGAGGCGTTCGGACTGCTGGCGAAGTCGCTGGAAGAGGCCGTGGCCCGCTGCCACGAGCGTGCCGGGCCGTACTTCGCGGCGCTCGGCCGGCTCACTCCCGCCGGCGAGGACGACCGCCAGCTCCTGACTCCCGCCTTGCGCCACGGTGACCGGTGGGAAGCCGTGGAAGAGGCCTGGGATGCGCTGCTCCGCTCGATTCGCGATGTGGAAGCCCGGGGCGCCACCGCGGCGAAGGCCGTCGCCGAAGCCGCCGTGGAATCCGCCGATGTGCTGGCCGCGGAGTTCGAGACGGCGCTGAGGCGCGTCCAGGAGGTCCACCTCCTCGCCGAACAGCTCATGGGTTCGCCTGGAGAGGACACGATCGTCTGGACCGGGCGCGATCGCGAAGGCAATGGCACGCTCAATTCGGCCCCAATCGAAGTTGGGCCACGCCTCTGGGAGGAGCTGTTCTCCAGGACCGGGACGCTCGTCGCGACCAGCGCGACGCTGAGTGCCAACGGCGACATGAGCTTCGCCGCGAAGCGGCTGGGCCTCGAAGACCCCGAAACCCTTCAGCTCGGGTCGCCCTTCGACTATCGCCGGTCCACGCTGCTCGCGGCCGTGGAAGACGTGCCGGACCCGGCCGCGCGCGACTACCTCGACGCGGTCGCCCGCGCCATCATCGAACTCACGCAGGCTTCGGGTGGCCGGGCCCTGGCGTTGTTCACCTCGAATGCGGCCCTCCGCCGCGTCGCCGGACTGGTGAAGCCGGAGCTCGATGCCAGCGGGATCCTGGCACTCGCCCAGGGAGTCGATGGATCACCACGCCAGCTCACCGAGCAGCTTCGGTCCAACCCCCGCACGCTCGTCCTCGGGACCGCAAGCTTCTGGGAGGGCATCGACATCCGCGGCGACGCCCTGTCCCTGCTTATCATCGCGAGGCTGCCGTTCGGCGTACCCTCCGACCCGGTGTTCAAGGCCCGCTCCGAGCAGTATCCGAACCCGTTCATCGACTATGCGCTGCCGTCCGCGATCCTGCGCTTCCGCCAGGGGTTTGGACGGCTGATCCGCGACAAGTCCGACCGGGGCGTGGTCGCCGTGCTGGACCGGCGGTTCTGGGAGAAACAGTACGGCAAGGCCTTCCTGAACTCGCTGCCGGAGTGCACCCGCTTGAAGGCGCCCGCGCGCGAAGTCGGCGACGCGGTGCGCGACTGGCTGTCACGATGAACGGACCTTCCGCTGGCCTTGCCGCGCGCGGAACGCGGTTTGAGCTGGTCCCCGTGGGGCCAACCGGCCTGGCCGTCGTGCGGATCGCGGATGGCCAGCGAGTCGGGATGGTCGAGGTCGAGCCCGCCGGCGATGGCCTCACTATCCAGCGGCTCTGCATCGATGACACCCACCGCGGCTACGGCGCCGGTTCGGAGGCTGCCTGGCTGCTGGTTGGGGCGGCACGCGAGGCCGGGTATCGCCGGTTGCGCGCCTGGGCACACCCGTCGCTCGGACTCTCGGCCTACTTCTGGATTCGCATGGGCTTCAGCCCGCGCCACGGCGAGGGCCCGGAGGGCGGCATCTGGTTCGAGCGGGGCATGAACTAATGCCAACGTTCAGGATCGGGGAGTACCTGTTTCGCTTTTACTCGTCCGATTGCGTCGAGCCTCCCCACATCCACATCCTCCGCGACTCCTGCGAGGCGAAGGTCTGGCTCAATCCCGTCGCATTGCAGCACAACCGGGATACACTTCGAGGGAACTGGGAGAGGTACTCCGCCTTTGCGCCGCGAATGCGGGAAGGTTCCTGGAGGCATGGAATGGCTACTTCGGAAAGTTCGAGCGCTGAGTCAGAGGTGACAGCCGTGGACGCGGAGCTATCAGAGAAGACCCTCCGTGTGCAACTCAGCGATGGTCGCATCGTTGAGATCGGGCTGGACAGGCCATGGCTTCACTGGCTCCGCGATGCCACAGATGCGCAGCGCCGGCGTTGGCGCCTCGAACCGGGCGGGTTCGCCATCTACTGGGACGAGCTCGACGGCGGCGTTGAAGTCCGCCACCTGTTGTCGCTCACGCCGGTCGCCTGACTACTCACGGTGCACGTGGAGGGGGAGTCCGCCTCGCCCCAGGCCTTTAGGCCTACCAGGCCGCCATCTTCTTCCGCAGGTTCCGGTCGAGCGCGTCCAGGAAGCCCTCCGTCGTCAGCCAGGGGCTATCGGGCGAGATCAGGATGGCGAGGTCCTTGGTCATTTCGCCACCTTCAACCGTCTCCACGCACACCTGTTCGAGGGTCTCGGCGAAGCGCGCCACCTCGGGCGTGTTGTCGAGCTTGGCGCGGAACGCGAGCCCGCGCGTCCACGCGAAGATCGATGCGATCGGGTTTGTCGAGGTCTTCTCGCCGCGCTGATGGGCGCGGTAGTGCCGGGTGACCGTGCCGTGGGCGGCCTCCGCTTCGCACGTCTTCCCATCGGGTGTCAGCAGCACCGATGTCATCAGGCCCAGCGACCCGAAGCCCTGCGCGATCGTGTCCGATTGGACATCGCCGTCGTAATTCTTGCAGGCCCAGAGATAGCCGCCCTCCCACTTCATCGAGGCGGCGACCATGTCGTCGATGAGGCGGTGCTCATACGTCAGCCCCGCCGCCTTGAAGTCAGTGGCGAACTCCGCGTCGAACACCTCCTGGAAGATGTCCTTGAAACGCCCGTCGTACGCCTTGAGGATGGTGTTCTTGGTCGAAAGGTAGACCGGGTACTTGCGATCGAGCCCGTAGCGGAACGATGCGCGGGCGAAATCCCGGATCGAGTCATCGAAGTTGTACATACCCATGGCGATGCCGGGGCCGGGGAACTTCGCGACCTCCAGCTGGATTGGCTCTCCCCCGCCTTCGGGCACCCAGCTGATGGTGACGGTGCCGGGGCCCGGCACCTTGAAGTCGGTCGCCTTGTACTGGTCGCCGTGAGCATGGCGGCCAATGACGATCGGCTTCGTCCACCCCGGGACGAGGCGCGGGATGTTCGAACAGATGATTGGCTCGCGGAACACCACGCCGCCGAGGATGTTCCTGATCGTGCCATTGGGCGACTTCCACATCTGCTTCAGGTTGAATTCCGCGACGCGGGCCTCGTCCGGGGTGATGGTCGCGCACTTCACGCCGACGCCGTGCTTCTTGATCGCATTGGCGGCATCAACGGTCACCTGGTCGTTCGTCGCGTCACGGTGCTCGATGCCAAGGTCGTAGTACTCCAGCTGGATATCAAGGTACGGCAGGATGAGCTTGTCCTTGATGAACTGCCAGATGATGCGGGTCATTTCGTCGCCATCGAGCTCGACGACCGGGTTAACGACCTTGATTTTCGCCATGGGAAGGTTGCTCCTCTTGCTTTCCTTGTGGGCTCACGCCTGGGGCCGGGTGGCCAGCTGGCGCAGTACGTACGGCAGGATCCCGCCGTGGCGGTAGTAACCCAGCGCGCCCGGGGTGTCGATGCGGCATAGCGCCTAGAAGGCGATCGTGGTGCCATCGTCTGCCACCGCCGTCACCGCCAGGCGCTTGCCCGGCTGGAGGCCGGAGGCGATCCCCGCGATGGTGTAGGTCTCGCGGCCAGTCAGGCCAAGAGACTCACGATTCTCGCCGGGGAGGTACTGGAGCGGCAGTACGCCCATGCCCACCAGGTTGCTCCGGTGAATGCGTTCGTAGGACTCCGCGATGACGGCCTTGACGCCGAGCAGGCTCACACCCTTCGCGGCCCAGTCGCGGGATGAGCCCGTGCCATACTCCTTGCCGGCCAACACCAGCAGGGGTACGCCTTCAGCGCGGTACCGCACCGACGCATCGAAGATGGTCATCTCCTCGCCGTCGGGCAGGTGCTGTGTCACTCCGCCCTCGGTGCCGGGCGCCAGGTGGTTGCGCAGGCGGATGTTCGCGAACGTACCACGCACCATCACCTCGTCGTGGCCGCGGCGTGCCCCGTACTGGTTGAAGTCGGCACGGTCGACGCCCATCTCCCTGAGGTAGATGCCGGCCGGGCTGTTGGCGCTAATGTTGCCCGCGGGCGAGATGTGGTCGGTCGTCACCGAATCGCCCACCATCACGAGTACCCGCCCGCCGCTGATGTCGGTTACCGGGCCTGGTGTCAGCGTCAGGCTGTCGAAATAGGGCGGGTTCTTGATGTAGGTGGACCTTGCGTCCCACTTGAAGAGTTTGCCGGTTGGCGTGTCCAGGTTGCGCCAGCGCTCGTCGCCCTTGAACACCTCCGCGTACCGCTTGCGGAACATCTCGGAGCGCACCGACGTACGAATCGCCTCGGCGACCTCTGCCTGCGACGGCCAGATGTCGCGAAGGTAGACGGGCTGGCCGTCCTCGCCCGTGCCGATCGGTTCGTTGTAAAGGTCGATATCAACGCGTCCGGCCAGGGCATAGGCGACAACGAGCGGCGGAGAAGCCAGGTAGTTGGCGCGCGTGTCGGGATTCACGCGGCCCTCGAAGTTTCGGTTCCCCGAAAGCACGGCTGCGGCGACCAGGTCGTTGTCCTTGATCGCGTCGCTGATGCGGGGGTCCAGCGGGCCCGAATTCCCGATGCAGGTCGTGCAGCCGTACCCAACGAGGTTGAACCCGAGCGCGTCGAGCGCGGGTGTCACTCCGGCGGCATCGAGGTAGTCGGTGACCACCTGCGACCCGGGCGCGAGGCTCGTCTTCACCCACGGCGGCGTCCTCAGGCCCTTCTCCACCGCCTTCCGGGCCAGCAGGCCCGCGCCGAGCATCACCTCCGGGTTGGAGGTGTTGGTGCAGCTGGTGATGGCGGCGATCACCACCGAACCGTGCTTCAAGTCGAATGAGACGCCGTCCTGGATGTGCCCCCTGGCTCCAGCCTTCGCCGGGTCGATCATCCCGGACAGGTTCCTCTCCCAATCAGCCTTTGCCGCGGTCAGCGGGATCCGGTCCTGGGGCCTCCGCGGCCCGGCGATCGCGGGCACAACATCGCCCAGGTCGAGCTCGAGCGTGTCCGAGAACACCGGGTCGGGCGTCTCGTCGGTGCGGAACAGGCCCTGCGCCTTGCTGTAGGCTTCCACCAGCGTGACGAGCTTTTCGTCGCGGCCGGTGAAGCGCAGGTAGTTCAGCGTCTCGGCGTCCACCGGGAAGAACCCCATCGTCGCGCCATACTCCGGCGCCATGTTCGCGATGGTTGCGCGAGCGGCCAGCGGCAGGCTGGAAAGCCCGGTCCCGTAGAATTCCACGAACTTCCCAACGACGCCACGTTCACGGAGCATCTGCGTCACGCGCAACACCAGGTCGGTGCCCGTCGCGCCTTCGGGCAGCTTCCCCGTGAGGCGGAACCCAACCACCTCGGGGATGAGCATCGCCACCGGCTGGCCGAGCATGGCGGCCTCGGCTTCGATGCCACCGACGCCCCATCCCAGCACACCCAGGCCATTGATCATCGTGGTGTGGGAGTCCGTACCCACGAGTGTGTCCGGGTACGCGAGCGTGACTCCACCCTCCTCTTTCTCGAACACCACCGACGCGAGGTACTCGAGGTTCACCTGGTGGACGATGCCCGTCCCCGGGGGGACCACGCGAAAGTTGTCGAACGCCTGCTGGCCCCACCGCAGGAACTGGTAACGCTCCCGGTTGCGCTCGAACTCTTTCTCCACATTAAGCGCGAAGGCGTCGGCTGTCCCGAAGTTGTCGACCTGTACCGAGTGGTCGATGACGAGGTCGACGCGCTGGAGTGGATTGATCCGGCCTGGGTCGCCACCGAGCTTCCCGATGGCCTCGCGCATCGAGGCCAGGTCGACAACCACCGGCACGCCCGTGAAGTCCTGGAGGAGCACACGGGCAGGTGTGAACGCGATTTCGCGGCCGGTCCCGCTGTTCGGCTCCCAGGAGGCCAACGCCTCGATGTCGTCGCGCGTGACGGCGCGGCCGTCTTCGAGGCGCACGAGATTTTCGAGCAGGATCTTCAATGAGAACGGAAGGCGGTCGATATGGCCGATGCCCTTCTGGCGGAGGGCATCGAGCGAGAAGTAGGTGTAAGTGCCGCCACCGGTGGTGAGCGTGGAACGGCTGGAGAACGTGTCAGGGTGCACCGTGTCGACTCCTTGCATGGAAGGCTACCGGCGTACGCCGGCGCAGAGTGGAACTCGCCGGTACGACGGGCTAGAAGGGTCTGGTGCGTGTGGGCGGGCTGATTCCCATGTCCCAAGCCTCCTTCCACTGTGCGTGGGGGTACTTGGGCCCTTTCCGGGTGAAAACCCGGGCTGCCGTCTCGCCAGGTTCCGCGACTTCCCCGTGGGGACCGTTGGGCCCGGACCTGGCTGCGAAGGGGACGGTTAGCGGAGAGTATAGCGCAGCTTTCTTCGGGAGGCTTGGAAGCGGCTGGCCTGCCCAGGCTCCCGCATGGCGGTCTTCCGCGGCCGGATGATTGCTGCCTGTCGAACCGAAATCAGCACATTCTTGATGACAGCCGGGATCGGTACTGGTACGCTGACACCGGTAACCGCGTTCCATCGGCCTCACGGAGAGGTCATTCGAATTCCACCGGCGCTCGATGACCGTAGGTTCCACGCAAATTCAGGAGGGTCATTGGGTGTCGTACACCGACAAGACGCTCGTCTGCAGCGACTGCAGCGAGTCGTTCGTGTTCACCGCGGGTGAACAGGAGTTCCATGCGTCGAAGGGCTTTACGCGTGAGCCCCGGCGCTGCCCCAACTGCCGCCGGGCACGGAAGGGCACAATGGGCGGAGGTGAAGGCGGCGGATTCGCCGATCGCCGGCCGCCACGGCAAATGTTCGATGCGACCTGCGCATCGTGCGGCAAGGAAGCCAAAGTTCCATTCGAACCTCGCGGCGATCGTCCGGTGTACTGCAGTGACTGCTTCCAGCCTCAGCCCCGCACCCTCTCGGGTGGCGGTGGCGGTGGTGGTGGTACCCGCAGCTTCGGTGGCGGCGGCGGTGGCGGCTACGGCGGCGGGAGCGGTGGCGGCTACGGCGGCGGACGCAGCAGCGGCGGCGGCTACGGCGGCGGATCCAGCCCTGGCGGCGGCTACGGTGGCGGTGGAGACTTCGGTTTCGATCGCGGCCAACGCGGCGGCGGTGGTGGCCGCGGGTGGAACGACCGCAAGGGTGGCAAGGGCCGCCGCTAGCAGGCACCGCTCTTCACTTCAGCGAACACACTCACGGGCCCTCGCGTATCATCTACGCGGGGGCCCGTAGCTCAGCGGTGAGAGCGGTCGGCTCATAACCGATTGGTCCTGGGTTCGAATCCCGGCGGGCCCACCACCATCAATCAACCCCGGCGCAGCATCGTGCC
>DAOKYT010000006.1:0-12033 GCA_035326025.1 Tepidiformaceae bacterium | reverse complement strand
GGCTGCATGACCGGGCGCCGCGAATACATCCTGGGTCCTCTCACTGATAAGTCGCCAGCCATCGGCCGCGGGGCGTTTGGGCTCGGTGCCGCATGGCTCTCCGTAGACGTGAATTCCTACTCACAAGGGATTGCCCGGGCCTGCCTGTCAGGCGGCCGCCTGCCGGAGATCGGCCAAACCGCCTATTCTTGGCGGGACCCGTCCCCGGACGGGCCCTTTGCCCGGAGGCGAACGTGTGACCAGTACCGAAGCCACGGCGAGCGGCCGCTTTACCGAGCTCGCCCCGCACCAGCTCCGCGCGGCACTGGACGTAGCGGTCCTGCCTGCATCGACTCGCGACATCGAGCCACTTGACCAGCTGACCGGCCAGGATCGCGCCCAGGATGCGATCCGCTTCGGCCTCGGACTCGACGCCGACGGATACAACGTCGCCATCTCCGGCCTACCCGGATCGGGCAGGAGTACGGCCGCGCAGCAACTGGTGCGGGCGGTGGCGAGCAGCGCGCCCCGCGGCAAGGACTGGGTGTACCTCCACAATTTCTCCGACCCAGCGCACCCGCGTGCCGCCTCCCTCCCGGCCGGCCTTGGCGCGCGGCTACAGCGCGACCTCGCCCAGCTCGCCGAAGCCTGCCGCAAGGACATTCCCCAGGCCTTCGAAAGCGATTCCTACCAGGAGCGCGTCAAGGAGGTGCTCGAACCGCTCAACAAGGCGCGCGAGCAGACCATCTCGGAGATGGAGCGGGCCGCCACGGCCCAGGGATTCGCGGTCAATATGACCCCGATGGGGTTCGTCATCGTCCCACTGGGACGCGACGGCAGGCCGCTCGCGCCCGAGGTCCTTCAGGGCCTGCCCACCGATATGCGCGAGCAGATCGCAAAGCGGAGTGAGTTCGTCGAGGGGCTCGTGGAGCAGGCGATGCGCGAACTCCGCAAGCTCGATGCGTCGGCGCGAGAGGCCGTTTCCAGGCTTGATGAGGACGTGGCGACGTTCGTCATCGCGCACATCGTCGAGGAGCTGACGGGCACGTACGGCCAGTACGGGCTCGCCAGCCACATCCACGCCATCCGGGACGACATCGTCTCGAACCTGGCGCAGCTCAAGCAGCTCTCTCAGGTTGCCCTGAGCCAGCTTCCTCCACACATCGTGGGCGAAGTCACCAACGAACGTGAGGCGCTCCTCCGCCGCTACGGCGTGAACCTCCTTGTCTCCCGGGCTGACTCCGACACCGGTGCTCCAGTCATTGAGGAGCGGAACCCGACCTACCATAACCTGCTCGGCCGGATCGACTACGAGGCGCACTTCGGTTCGCTGACCACCGACTTCACGCACATCCGCCCTGGAGCGCTCCACCGGGCGAATGGCGGGTACATCCTGCTGCAGCTCGAAGACGTCCTGTTCGATCCACGCGCATGGCTGATGCTTAAGCGCACACTGAAGACGCGCGAGTTGCGGGTCGAAGGCATCGGCGACCTGATGACCAACCTCCCCGCCGTGAACCTGACCCCCGAGGGCGTGCCCTTCGAAGGCAAGGTCATCCTCATCGGCGAACCGCTCACGATGGCCCTTGTGGAAATGGTCGATCCGGAGTTCGGGCGCCTGTTCAAGGTCCGCGCCGAGTTCGAGCCCGATTCCACGCTCGATACGGAAAGCGTCACGGGCCATGTGCGCTTCATCCGCCGCGTGGTTGATGAGTGCGCGATGCCCCCGTTCTCCAGGGAGGCGCTCGCCGAGATCCTCCGGTTCAGCGCGCGCCTGGCTGGCCGCCAGGACCGGCTGAGCACCCGCTTCGGCGAGCTCAGCGACCTCTGCAAGGAAGCCGGGCACCTGGCGGCGTTGGAGCGCGGCGACGTGGTCTCGGGCGAGCACGTCCGCCGGGCCATCGACGGCCGCCGTGGGCGCGCCAGCATGATCCCCGACCGCCTCCGGGAGATGATTCTCGAGGGTACCCGCCGCGTGGAAACCGGCGGCCTGGTGGCCGGGCAGGTCAACGGCCTCGCCGTCTACCAGGTGGGCACGCATGCCTTCGGCACGCCGATGCGCATCAGTTGCCGCACCGGCGCCGGCCGGCGCGGCGTCGTCGCCATCGAACGGGAGGTCGAACGGAGCGGCGCCATCCACAGCAAGGGCGTGCTGGTGCTCAACGGGTATATCACCGGCACCTTCGGCCGCGAAAAGTCGCTGGCCTTCACCGCGAGCCTGACCTTCGAGCAAAGCTACGACGAAGTGGAGGGCGATAGCGCTTCGTGTGCCGAGCTCATCGTAATCCTCTGCGCGCTGGCGAACGCGCCCATCCGCCAGGACATCGCCATGACCGGCTCAGTCGACCAGTTCGGGCGCGTGCAGGCCGTCGGCGGCGTGACCGAGAAGGTGGAGGGCTTCTTCGACGTTTGCCACGCGCGCGGCCTCTCGGGATCGCAGGGGGTCATCATCCCCGCGACCAACGTGACCCACCTGACACTGCGGCCTGACGTTGTCGACGCTGTTGCCGCGGGGCGCTTCCACATCTGGGCAGTCGAACGGGTCGAAGATGCCATCGAACTCCTCACCGGCATCCCGGCTGGCACGCGGGACTCCCAGGGGAATTATCCGGTCGGAACCCTGTACCATCGCGTCACGGTTGCGCTGGACGCACTCACGCTGGCCGGCGCCAGCAAGGAGTCGAACGCGGACTGACCGCACGCGCTACTCCTTCCCATGGCGCCGCCCTCCCGCGAAACGCAGCGTTCCTCGCCGGGTTGTCGCGGGACTTCGGGGTCCTGCCCTTCAACGCGCATCCACTTCACCCGCCACTCGCCGTTGGGCCCAGGCGACTGGCGGGTGAGCAGGCGAACCGGGGCAACGGGCTGCGCCCAAGGGGCCGGGATGCCGGGTGCGCGCCGGCTACCGGCTCAACTCGTTGGCCACGGAGATACCAGGGCAGGGGCAGAAGCTGCTACGCCTTGCCCATCAGGCGGGCCCGCTCCAGCGTCGCCTCGAAAATCCGGGCGGTTGCCGCGTCGATCATCACGCCGTCATCGCTGGCCGCTCCCGCCCCCGCTGCCTCCGCGGCGCGGACGCGCTCCACCAGTGCTTTCGCGCGCTCGATCTCCTCCTCGGTGGGCGCGAAAACCGTATTCGCGATTTCCACCTGGCTCGGGTGAATGGCCCACTTCCCCACGGCGCCGAGAGTCGTCGCCCACGTGCACTCGCGGCGGTAACCATCCGGGTCGCGGAAGTTGGCGAACGGCCCATCGATGGCGTCGATGCCATTCGCGCGAGCGGCTACAATCAGCCGGGTCCGGGCGTAGTGCCAAATGTCTCCGGGGTAGGCGCTCTCCCTGCTGCCGATATGCCCCAGGCGCATTCCCTGGCTCGCTGAAAGGTCGCCAACGCCCAGGATGAGTGCTTCGAGCCTGGGGCTGGATACGGCAATCTCCTCGACGCGAGCGAGCGCTTCCGTCTCTTCAATCAGCACTTCGATCCCGATGCGCCCGAGCGGGAGGTCGTGCTTCATCTCCAGCTGCGAGAGGAGCGTGTCAACGAATTTGACATCGTGGGGTGCCTTCACCTTTGGGATGATCACCACGTCCAGGTTGGCACCCGCGGCACCGACGATGTCGACCAGCTCTTCGTGGCACCACTTCGTGTGGGTGCCGTTGATGCGGACAGCGCGAGTCTTCCTCCCCCAGTCGTGGTTGTTCAGGCCATCGATGATGGGTTTGCGCGCCGCCTCCTTTTCCGACGGAGCCACGGCGTCTTCGAGGTCGAGGAACACCAGGTCGGCATCGCTTGCCGCAGCCTTTGCGATCATTTTCTCACTGGTACCCGGCGTTGAGAGTTCCGAGCGGCGAAGGCGAAAGGGTCGAGCCAATGTGGTTCCTCCAGGTGTGTCCGGCGGCGCCGTGCCGGGGGCGGTTCAAGATGGGATAGGGGTGGGGCGTGGTTGCAGCGCCTTTTCCATGTACTCCTCGAAGGCAACGAGCGTGTTGTCGAACTCGAAGCCCGGATCGAGGAGCCACTGGTAGGCCGCACCTCGAAGAGAGGCCACCACCAGGCGGGCAACGGCCTCGGGGTCCGTGTCCTCGGGTACGGTCCCGGCGGCGATACCTCGGGTCATGGCCTCCGCCAGTCGGCGTCGCTGGGACTGATGAATCTGGCTCATCCGCTGGTTCAGCAGAGCCGGTTCCGGTTTCAGCGCCTCGAACATCAAGGTGTAGAGGGCTCGCATGGCGTTGGGGTCGCGCCGCACGCTGTTGCGAATCCCGTCGATCAGCACGCGAATGGCGGCGAAGCCGCTCGCTTCTGCGAGGAACGGCGCAATCTCACGTTCGTGCCAATCCGCAATCATCTTCTGGAGCAATGCGGCGAGCAGCCCGTCCTTCGACCCGAAGCGCCGGGTCACCAGGCCGTGACTGTAGCCCGCCCTCGCACCGACAGCCGCGAGGGTCGTTCTCTCATATCCGCGTTCCGCGATCAGTTCAGTCGCGGCACGCAGGAGCCGCCCCGTGGAGACTCTGGAACGTAGCTGCTTCGCTTCGATATCGCTGACATCGGTGCCTTCAGGCCCCTGCTCGCCGGTTCTTTGCACGCGGGAATTCTTGGCCCCCGCCTTGTATGTTGTCAACCACAAACTTTTCGGGCAGGATAGCGGCGCACAGCTCCCGGGGGGACACGGGAGGCAGAGCATGAGGGCAGAGAGGACAGACATGACACGAATATCGATGCATACAACGCGGCGGGGCTTCCTGGGCCGGACTGCGGCGGTCGGGGCGGGCGCCACCGCCTGGGCAGCCGTGGGATGTGGTGATGACTCCGATGGAGATGATGCCTCAATCATTGCGACTCCCACGACCGTCCCCGATGCGACGGCCACCCCAACCCCCGCCGACCCGTTTGCAACCGCAAAGCGAGGGGGCATTTACAGGCTCGACTGGACCGGTGACCCGCCAACCATTGACCCGCATGGCAATACTGGCTTTCTCACGAAGACCTTCGCGGCGTACGTCTACAGCCGACTCTTCAAGTATCAGACGGGGCCGGGGATTGCGCCGGGCGACGTGACCCCAACAGGGGATCTCGCCGAGTCGGCCGAAGCATCCCCCGACGGCCTGAAGTGGACCATCACCCTTCGCCCCAACGCCAGGTTCCACAATGTGGCCCCGGTGAACGGTCGCGATGTCACGAGTGATGACGTCAAGTTCTCGTGGGGTCGGGCAACCGCGACAACGAACCCGAACTACAGCCAGCTCTCCTTCGTCGACAAAGTGGAATACCCGGACCCACGTACGGTGGTGTTCACGCTCAAAGCCCCGAACGCGGCGTTTCTCGATGTTCTTGCCGATGGGAACCTCCTCTGGGTGATGCCCACCGAGTCTGACGGAGGTTTCAACCCGTCAATGACGGCCATCGGAAGTGGTCCATGGCAGCTCGAGACGTACGCAATCTCATCAAGCCTGAAGTTCAAGCGGAATCCAGATTGGTACATGGATGGCTTTCCCCTCATGGACGGGGTAGAGATCGTCATTATTCCGGAATATGCCAACCGGATTGCCCAGTTCCGTGCCGGGAATATTCATGCGACCGCGGTCAACGCTGCCGACCTGGTATCCATCAAGCAGTCAATCCAGGATGTCATTCTCGAGGGCAACCTGAGCGAACAGACGAGCTATGTCTACTTCGATTCCGACCCCGGTGCCCCATGGCGGGACGAGCGCGTACGCCGGGCGGTATCGATGTCACTCGACCGCGATGGGATGAACGAGCTTATCTTCGAAGTGACGAAACTGAGGTCGGCAGGCATCGATATCCAGAGCCCCTGGAACAACATTATCCCCGCTGGCATGACGAGGTATTGGCTCGATCCGCAATCGTCTGAACATGGAGAAACGGGCAAGTACTTCAACTATGACCCGGCCGAAGCCAGGCAGCTCCTATCCGCGGCCGGGTTCCCGGATGGGTTCCCGGTAAAATTCCAATACGCCGGGAATCGATATGGTTCGGACTTCAACGCACTGGCCGAGGCGAAGATTTCATTCCTGAGCGACATCGGTCTCAACGTGACGACAGAAGTTCAGGATTACAACTCGGTCTACATCACTCAGACCTCGTTGGGCAACTTCAAGGGCATTGCATTCGGTCCGGAAACGCCATTCCCCGAGGCGGGCGGCTATGCCTTGAGGCTCTTCACGGACAACCCGAAGAATCGGGGGAAGGTGCGGGATCCGGAGCTCGATCGCATCGCATTGGCCCAGCAGTCGGAGCTTGATCCCGAGAAACGGCGCGAGCTGTTCCTGGAGCTCCAGAGGTATCAGGCCGGCAAAATGTACTACGTCCCGAGCCAGTTTCGTGCGGGCACCAACTGGACGGCGCATCAGGGCAAGGTGCGAAATGCCGACACGTACCGCACGAAGGGTTATGGAGCGGCCACGGAGAGCATGGTCTATCGATGGCTCGACCAATAGGCGAGGTTCGAAGGCAGGGAAATCGGAGGTACCAGGTTCATGCATGGTGAGAGGGTGAGCGCACCGGTTACCGCGACGTTGGCAAGCCTCGGCCAGGAACTCGCCGGCGGAGAACTTCCTGGCGACGCGTTGTTCCTCGCGAAGCAGTGTGTTCTTGATTGGGTCGGCGTCACGCTCGCGGGCAGTGTTGAGCCACTGAGCGAACTGTTGCTGGCTGAGATCATCGAGCAAGGCGGGCACGACCAGGCAACCCTGCTCGGCCGGGGCCGCAGGGCCAGCACCCAGCAAGCGGCGCTCTTCAATGGAGCCGCGTCGCACGCCCTGGACTACGACGATGTGAACACCGCAATGGCCGGGCACCCGACCGTGCCGGTCATGCCGGCGGTGTTTTCCCTCGCTGAGCACCGGGGCGCGAGCGGCCGGGATGTCATCTCGGCCTTTGTCGTTGGATTTGAGACGGAGTGCCGCCTGGGCTTACTGATGAATCCGGGCCACTATGCGCAGGGCTGGCACGCCACCGCCACGCTCGGCACATTCGGCTCAGCTGCTGCATGTTCGGCGCTGCTCGGTCTCGACCAGGAACGCTGGACGCACGCTCTCGGTATCGCCGCCACCCAGGCAGCCGGCCTGAAGTCCATGTTCGGCACCATGTGCAAACCATTTCATGCCGGAAAGGCAGCTGCCAATGGGCTCCTTGCCGCTTCCCTCGCGGCGCGGGGGTTCACCAGCAATCCGGAGGCCGTTGAGGTGGAGCAAGGGTTCGCCTGGACGCAGACACCGGAGCCGCAGCTCGAGCGCTTTTTCGCGGGCCCGCCGGGCGGGTTCGCCCTACGGTCCGTCCTGTTCAAGTACCATGCGGCCTGCTACGGGACCCATTCGGCCATTGAGGGAGTGCTCCGGCTGAAGGCGGCAAATCACCTCAGCCCCGGGGATGTGACCGCAATCCATCTGTCCGTGCCAGAGGCCGCGCTCGGAATGTGCAACATCCAGGACCCCAGGACCGGGCTCGAAGGCAAGTTCAGCCTTCGTTTCACATCTGCCCTTGCCCTCGCCAGCGACGACACCTCTGAGACGGCGTTCACCGATAGTGCCGTGCGCGATGAGGCATTGCGTGCCCTCAGCCAACGTGTCTCGGTCTCTGGTAGCGGGGAGGCGCAGGGTGGAACCGAAGTGGCGATTCATCTCTCCGACGGGCGCCGCCTCACGGAGCGGGTGGATGTGAACACGCCCGCCACAGACCTCGATCTCCAATGGAGTCGCCTGGCGACGAAGTTCTCCGGGCTGGCCACGCCGATTGTTGGTGCACGGAGAGCCGCTGATATCATCGATGTCATCTCCCGCCTGGAGACGCTCGGCAGCCTCAGTGAGTTAACCAGGCTGCTCAATCCACATCATGCGATGGTGAATTCGTGACTACAGAGTCCGCCAGGCCAGCTCTCTGGCATAAGGGCAATCAATTCGAAGATTTCGAAGTCGGTCAGGTCTTCCGGCACCACTGGGGTAGGACTATCAACGAAGGAGATAACAGTCTCTTTAGCTCACTAACCCTCAGCTATAATCCGCTATACTTCAACGCGGAATACGCGAGGGCCCTGGGCCATGCGGCTATTGTCGTGAACCCCATGTTGGTCTTCCTCACTGTATTCGGTCTTTCAGTCGAAGACCTGAGCGAGTCGGGCGGCCTTTTCCTTGGTGTCGAGTCGCTCACGTTTCATCGGCCAGTGTATCCCGGTGAGACACTGACTGCCGCCAGTAAGGTGGTCGATCTCCGTGAATCGCAGAGTAGGCCGCGTGACGGGATTGTTACCTGGCACACGATGGGCCACAACGCGAAGGGGGAACTGGTGGTGGATTTCCGTCGTACGAACCTGGTGGCAAAGCGAGGCAACGGTAAATGACATACCTTACTGAAGAACGGCTCATGATCCAAAAGACAGCCCGGGAATTCTCCATGAAAGAGGTCCTCCCGGTTGCCAACGAGCTCGACAAGGTGAAGGGCGACATCCCGATGTCGCTGCGAGACAAGATGGCGGCGATGGGTTATTTCGGCATCCGCATGCCCGAGCAGTATGGAGGCTTGGGCCTCGGGGTCATGGAGTACTGCATCATCACCGAAGAGCTCGCGCGTGGGTGGATGAGTGTTGCGAGCATCATCGCGCGGGCCGGGGGCGTGGGTTGGTCTTCCGAAGAACAGCGCCAGAAGTACCTCCCGCGTATCGCGCGTGGCGAATTTCTTGGCGCGGTGGCACTCTCCGAGCCCGAGGCTGGCTCTGATCTCGCGAATATCAGCTGCCGCGCGCGCCGCGAGGGTGACGAATGGGTCATCAATGGCAACAAGATGTGGTGCACCTTCGCCGACGGTGCCGATTACATAACGGTCCTCTGCCGGACCGAGGACCCGGACCCAGCTAACCGCCACAAGGGCACAGGCATGTTCTTCTTCGAGAAGGAGCGCGGTTCGTTTCCCCCGGGCCTTCATGCGACGCCCATGAATAAGATTGGCTACTTTGGCTGGAAGACCTGGGAACTGCATTTCGAGGATTTCCGCCTGCCGTTGAGTGCCCTCATCGGCGGAGACGAGCGGACCGAGACGCAGTTGAAGGGCACCATGAGCGGCCTGTCGACGGCTCGTGTCCACACAGCGGCCCGGGCGATTGGCCTCTCTCGTGGCGCACTCGAGGACTCTATCGCCTACGCCAAGCACCGGGTGCAGTTCAAGCGCCCGATCGCGGAGTTCCAGGCGATTCGTTTCAAAATCGCCGAGATGGCGGCTGAGATTGAGGCCGCCCGCCAGCTCATGTACTATGCCGCCGACCTCGACGACCGCAACGAGCGCTGTGACAAAGAGGCGAGCATGTCCAAGTGGTTCGCCAGCGAAATGGCCGAGCGTGTGACCAGCCAGGCGCTCCAGATTCATGGTGGCGTTGGGTATACGTCGGACCTCCCGATCGAACGCTACTGGCGAGATGCCCGGCTCACCAAGATCTTCGAAGGGACCTCGGAAATCCAGCTGCGCATCATCTCCGACAGACTCCTTGGCAAGGCAGCTAGCGACAATGTCTGAGGGCATCTCGCAACTGACGGCCAACGACAACTATTTCGAGGACTTTCATCCCGGTGATACGTGGGAGCACGCGCGAGGCAAGACGGTCACCGAGATGGATAACGTCCTCATTACAAACCTGGTGATGAACACGGCGCAGGGACATTTCAACGAAGACCGCATGGCCAAGAGTCCCCTCCAGCACCGCATCGTATTCGGAGGTATCACTGCCTCCATGTGCATAGGACTTGCCATGCAGGATACCGGGGAGAACGCTATCGCTGAGCTGGGGCTCGACAAAATCCGATTCCCTGCTTCGGTGTTTCATGGCGACACCCTCTATGCCTTCAGTGAAGTCCTGAAAACAGAGGACGCGCCGGATCACCCCGACGCCGGGATCGTCACGTTCCGGCACTGGGGGGTGAACCAGGACCAGAAGCTGGTCTTCGAAGGCGAGCGGCGAGTCCTGCTGAAGCGCCGAACCGCGTGGGCGCAGAGGTGACTGCCGCGGGCCCCCTCGAGGGCGTTCGGGTCATTGATCTCACCCACGCCCTCGCCGGACCTTTCTGCACCATGCTCCTTGCCGACCTTGGTGCCGACGTGCTCAAGGTGGAGCCATTGCACGGCGACGGCACACGGAAGCTCGGACCTTTCGCGCCGGGCGATGAGTTGAAGGCGTTCGGAGCGTACTTCCATAGTGTGAACCGCAATAAGCGCAGCACCGCTATCAATCTTGGCGATCCAGCCGGACGCCAGGTGTTCGAACGGCTCCTCGACGGTGCCGATGTGCTCGTGGAGAACTACCGCGACGGCGTCATGGATCGCTTCGGTCTCTCGTACGAGGTCCTCCACGACCGGTTCCCACGGCTTGTTTATGCCTGCATTCGAGGATTCGGTGATCACCGGACCGGGGACCAGGCTCTCCCCCCCAGTCCTTACGCTGAGTGGCCGGCTTTCGACGTGGTTGCGCAAGCGATGGGGGGATTGACCGGCGTGACTGGCCCTGGTCCCGACCGCCCCATGAATGCCGGCGCGCCACTTGGCGATATGGCTCCCGCCCTGTTTTGTGCCCTGGGAATCGTCTCCGCGGTTCTTCATGCACGCGAGACGGGCCGAGGGCAACTTGTCGATGTCGCGATGTACGACGCCGTCCTGGCCATTTGCGAGCGCATTGTCTACATCTACTCGTACTCAGGGCAGGTTGCCGTCCCCCAGGGAGCCGGCAATCCTCAACTCTGCCCCTTCGACGCCTTCCCCACCAGGGATGGCTGGATCACCATTGCGGCGCCCGGGGAACGACACTGGCAGTATCTCTGCGACGCGATGGGCAACCCGGAACTCGGTGTCAACCCGGAGCTGGCCTCCAACCAACAGCGTGTCGCACGGGCGGATGAAGTCCGCCGCATCGTTGGCGAGTGGACATCCCGGCACTCAACACGAGAGGTTGAGGATCTTCTCGGCGGGCTTGTGCCATGTGGGCCAGTGAACACGGCTGCCGACATCTTTGTCGATCCTCACGTCGCCCGTCGCCAGATGCTTTCTCGCGTCGAACATCCCGGCATGCCTGGCCTCGCGACCATCGTCAACAGCCCGATACGGATGACCGAAAGCCATGTGGGAGTCCGCCACCGCGCCCCACTTCTTGGCGAGCACACTGACGAGGTCTTCGCGGCGATTGGCTTCGATGCGGAGGAGGTCGCGAGGCTTAGGGCGCAGGGGGTGATCGCCTGACGCGCGCAGGCTCCAGGACCGCGAAACACGTCTTCCCCGTGGCCGGCAAACCTGACCCGTGAGAGCCTGGTAAGGGCAGCGGGTGTGCTGGTCTTGCCGCGGTTGCGCCAGGGTGAGGTAGCGGGCGATCAACGGATCGCTATCGCCACCTTCGGAGTCACTGTCGGAGCCGGGGCCGTCCTGGCATTCTGGCCCGGCGGCGGTAGGCACGGCGAGGCCGGCGAGATACCGGTCGCGAACGCGCTCCACGCCCGGCACGGTCTCGTCCGCACCGCCAGCTGGGCCGGGCAGGTCGGCGACGATGAGCTGTTCCAGCTCGCCTTGAAGCACCGTCGGTGGTGAGACACGAGTCCCCAACGGTGTTTTTCCGGGATGTCGATCAGGCAGCGTCATCTTCTGGCTCGAGATCTTCTGTCCCGAGATCGTCGTAGGTCAGTCGCTCGTCAGGCTCCTCTGGCGCGGCCTCGGCGGCTGCCGCTTTCCCCATGGCCCGCTCAATATGCGCCAGCAACCCCTGTGCTCGCTGCTCGAAAAATGCCTGGAACACGTCCGCCCGCAGCGTGGCCGGCTCGATCAGATGCGTGGCAAGGTAGCGGTCGAGCTGCGTATCGCTGATTCCTGCGCCGCTCGCGACGCGCTTAAGGTAGTCCGAGGGCGCTCGGCCGCCGATGACCCGGTTCGTGTGCGCGGACAACGGGGTCTTGTTGATGATGGAGTCGTAGCGGGCGGCCGGGATGCCGTGTTGCTGGCACCATGCCTTGGGAAAGATGTGATGGATATCGGTGGCCTCGTCGAAGTAGTTCGCGATCGTTCCCTCC
>DAOKYT010000005.1:67647-77250 GCA_035326025.1 Tepidiformaceae bacterium | reverse complement strand
GAGGCGGGGCGCCCTCAGAAGACAGAAGTTACTCGGGTGAGAGATTCCGATCCTCGGCCGGGACCTCAGGATGCCACTCATTCTGGCCGTCAACGACTGGACCACCGAACTCGACGACGAGTTCACCGGACCTGGCGTCGTACAGTTGAATCCAGTACGTCTTAACTCCCGCCGGAATGGGCCCCAGCGCCCAAACGGGGTCAAGGTCAGGAAGGACTGCCCAGAGCGGCCCATTCACGCCGTCGACGCCGAACGGATTCTTAACTACCTGAACAAGCTTCGGCGACTCCCGCATGGGCACGTTCATGGCAGGCCCAAGAAGGCTGCGAAGCTCGCTCTCGCTCAATAGAGAGGGATCGCGTGAGGGATCGACTCTTGTGAACGAGATATCGACGCTCATGTTCTTCTCCTCGATCGTGTCGAAAGCTCGACCGGATGGACCCGGCTCCTGTGCCTCGGTTCCCGAGCTGAGCCAGATTCCCAGAGAGACACCACACAGAACGAGGGCTGCCATGAATGTGGCGGTGAAGGCCTTGCGGTTAGTTCGTGAACTCAATACGTGCATTTCTTATCCCAGATGCTGAAAGATGACGTGGAGTAGCCGACAAGTCCGTACTCGACCGGGTTGCTGTTGAACGCGGCTCCCGAAAAGGCCTGCCAAGTGGATGACCCATTAACTCGAACGTTCACATCAGAGAAGTAAACGGGAGCGTTGGTTGCTCCGGGCATTTGGTCTTGGACCATATCGGCCTGCCCGGACGCTTGGGCGAGGTCTGGCGGATGAGCGCTCGGGCCTCCGAACCCCACGAGAATGTTCGAGAGCAACGCCTGACCGTTGCGGTAAACATCAATCGCGCCCACGTACTGTTGGTTCTCGTTGTAACGGAGTTCGTAGGTGGGACTACTTCCCAACGCGACGGCGTAGGTGGTGAAGAAGCTCGGGGTAGAGTATCCGCGTGGCTTCGCGTGGATGAAGGTTCGGAACTCAGTGCCGCCACCTGGCACCCTTCTGGTCGTGTGGCCTGCCTTCACCCACCCATCGTTTGGAAACGTGTCAGGTTTGACGATCTGAACCCACGCCGAGGTCGTGCTGAGGTAGAGTGACGGACTCCAAGGATAGACGAAACCGTCGTAATAGGAGATCGCAGCTTTGACGCCGTTAATGTACGAGGGGCCCGATACGGAGCGACCACTACCTACCCAGCGATAGTCAGGCCAGCCACCGCCGGGGCGACCTGGGTCGCATGCAGCAGCCGCGCTCGATGGATTGACAGCGACAGCTCCAACGCCGCCAACCAAAGCCACCATGACCCCGAGAGCGAGGCTCGAACTCCTAGCTGCCCAAGCCTTGAAGGGAACTGACCTCATTCCACCACCTCCAATGGTCGGCATCAGCGAATGATCGCTGACCACGGGCGGACTAAAGACTATCAGCCCAACGACAAAATGTGCGGCGGTTTTTGTAAAACTCTCATCAATTCGCCTGCGCGGAGCCCGTGATAATCTCCTGGACCACCGCCGGGTCGGCGAGGGTGGTCACGTCGCCGACGTTCTCCGGTTCGCCTTCGGCGATCTTGCGGAGGATGCGGCGCATGATCTTGCCCGAGCGCGTCTTCGGCAGCCCTTCGACAAACTGGATCTTGTCGGGGGTGGCGATGGGGCTGATCTCCTTGCGGACGGCCTCGCGCAGTTCCTTCGCGAGGCCGGGCGAGCCCGTGTAGCCGGCGTTGAGGTGCACGTAGGCGTAGACGGCCGTGCCCTTCACGTCGTGGGGGTATCCCACGACGGCGGCCTCGGCGCAGGCCGGGTGGCCGACGAGGGCGCCCTCGATCTCGGCCGTGCCCAGGCGGTGGCCCGCGACGTTCAGGACATCGTCGACCCGGCCCGTGATCCAGTAGTAGCCGTCCTGGTCGCGCAGGCAACCATCGCCGGTGAAGTACTTGCCCGGGTAGGTCGAGAGGTAGGTCTGGATGAAACGCTCGTGGTCGCCATAGACGGTGCGCATCATGCCGGGCCATGAAGCTTTCATGCAGAGGCGGCCCGTGACGTTGTTGCCGGTCAGCTCCTCGCCAACCTCGTCGACGACGCAGGGCTGGACGCCGAAGAACGGGAGTGAGCCAGAGCCCGGCTTCATGATGGTGGCGCCCGCGAGGCCGGTGATCATGTGGCCGCCGGTCTCCGTCTGCCAGTACGTGTCGACGATCGAGCAGCGGCCTTCGCCCACTACGTTGTAGTACCAGCGCCAGGCCTCGGGGTTGATGGGCTCGCCCACGGAACCGAGGACGCGCAGCGACTTCCGGCTGTAGCGCTTCACGTAGTCGTCGCCTTCGCGGGCGATGGCGCGGATGGCCGTCGGCGCGGTGTAGAGGATCGTGATGCCGAGCCGGTCGACCATGTCCCAATAGCGTCCCGCGTCGGGGTAGGTGGGCACCGACTCAAACATCACCGAGGTGGCGGCGTTCGCGAGTGGTCCATAGACGATGTAGCTGTGTCCCGTGATCCAGCCGACATCGGCGGCGCAGCAGAAGATGTCGTCGTCGCGCAGGTCGAAGACATAACGATGGCTGAGCATGACGTGGAGGAGGTAGCCGGCCTGGGTGTGAAGCACGCCCTTGGGCTTCCCGGTCGACCCGGAGGTATAAAGGATGAAGAGGGGGTCCTCGCTCTCCATGGCTTCGGGTTCGGCCTCGGCCGGTTCGCCGGAGAGGGCGTCGTGCCACCATTCATCGCGGCCCGGCTCCATGTTCACCGGGTTGCCGGTGTGCCGGAAGACGATGGTGAACTCGATCGAGTGGCCGGGTTCGTTGAGGGCCTCGTCGACGTTTGCCTTGAGGGGGACCAGGCGTCCGCCGCGGCGGCCTTCGTCCTGGGTGATGATGGCCTTGCAGGTCGAGTCGTCGATGCGGTCGCGGATGGAGCGGGGGCTGAAGCCGCCGAAGATGACCGAGTGGATGGCGCCGATGCGGGCACAGGCGAGCATGGCGGCGGCGAGTTCGGGGACCATCCCCATATAGATGGCGACACGGTCGCCCTTCCGTATGCCGCGCTTGCGGAGGGCGTTGGCGAGGCGGCACACCTCGGCATGGAGTTCGCGGTACGTCACGCCCCGGCTGGTGCCGGGCTCGTCGCCTTCCAGGATGAGCGCGGTCTTGTCGCCGTCGGTGGCCAGGTGGCGGTCGAGGCAGTTGACGGAGACGTTGAGCTTGCCGCCATCGAACCAGCGGATGTTGCCGGTGCGGAGGTCTTCCTGGCAGACGGTGTGGAAGGGGGCCATCCACTGGATATGCTCGTTGGCCATCTCGCTCCAGAAGGCGTCGCGATCCTCGATGCTGCGGCGGTAGAGCGCCTCGTATTCGGCCATGCTGGAGACGAGCGCGCCCTCGCTCACGCGCGCGGGGGGAGCGTACCGTTCATCGACGGGGAGTCCGGCTTCAGCCATCGCAATGCCTCCGGGAAAGCCGCCAGGGGCGGCCTGTGGTGATCTCTGGTGCGGCATTCTACCGGCTGAAGCGCTATCTCTCAGCGCGGGCGCCAGCCGGTGAAGACTTCGCTGTGGCCCTTCGGCACTTCGCTGTGGACGAGCGGGACCGCGCCCGGTTCGAACCCGGCATCGCGGATCGCATGGAGCCACGTCTCGCGGGGGAGCGCGCCGTTGATGTGACGGTCGTATACCACACGCGGATCGCGTCCGTCCTCGTGGAGGACGTAGACGAAGTCCACGTAAAACGCGTGCGTCCCGGCCGGGCCAGGGTAGGTCCATTCCAGGTAGCGCAGCGCCCGTCCATCGCCGTCGTGCCCGCCGTGGCCGGTCTCGAAGACCAGGTTCTCGGCGGTGTGGTCCGGGCAGAACAGGGCCACACCGCCGGGCTGGCAGTGCTCGAACGCGGTGGCGGCGAGCTGGCGAATATCCTCTGCTGTCGTGAGGTAGGAGCACGCGTCGTGGACGAAGACTGCCTCGAACTGGCGGCCCAGTCGCACGCTGCGCATATCTCCCTGGACGTGGGGCAGTCCGGGGTTGATGGTGCGGCTGAGGGCGAGCATCTCTTCCGAGAGGTCGCTGAGGACCACGTCGGGGATGTGCGCCCTGTAGTGCGAGGCGTTGTTGCCGCCGCCCGAGCCGAGCTCGAGCAGGCTCGCCGGCACATGGCCGATCACGTTGCGCATCACCTGCAGGTAGTAGGCCGCCTCTTCCGCGTAGTCCGCTGGAGCTGCGATGAGGTGGAACCACCCCGCCAGCTCGTGGTACATCCGCGGAAGTTCGGTCATGGCACGCTGGGGTCGTAGGCGTCGGCGATATGCCCGCCGGCGAGCAGCGCCTGGTACTCCTCGTCGGAGACCTTGAGCACCTCCCGGTATACGTACTCATTGTGTTCGCCGAACATCACCGGCGGCTGGTAGAAATCGACCGGAGTCTCCGGGAACTGCCAGAGCGGCCCGGGGTATTCGTAGGTGCCCGCGGCCTTCTGCGTTTGCGTGCGGAAGAAGTTGCGCTCCCGCAGGTGGGGGTCATCGAACATGCGCGAGGCCTCGAGGACGGGGGTCGCGGCGATCCCGGCGGCCTGGAGCCGGTGCATGAGCTCGTAATCGTCGTGCCCGGCGGTGTACTCCGCGATTCGGGCGTCGATCTCGTCATGGTTCGCCATGCGCCCGGGGTTGGTGGCAAAGCGCGGGTCGCGGGTCCATTCGGGGTCGCCGATGGCGGTCGCGAACGCGCGCCACTCGTCGTCGCCTTCGATGGAGATGGCGATCCAGTGGTCGTCCATGGTCGCGGAGGTTCCTGGGGATTTCGCGGGGTAGACGCCCTGGATGGCGCGGCCGAAAACATCGCGGTTGGTGATGGCGCCCTGGACATTCTTGTTGAGGCTGTAATCCATGATCGCTTGCGTGAACATGGCGGCGGCGTTTTCGGCCTGGCCAATCTCGATGAGCTGGCCCTCGCCGGTGCGGTCGCGGTGCCAGATAGCGGCCATTGCCGCGAAGGCGCCCTGGGTGCCCGCGAGGTAGTCGCCGGAGTAGATGGCGGTATTCGACGAGGGGTCGGCGTCGCTGTAGCCCCGGAGGAGGCTATGTCCCATGACGGCCTCGAGGTGGACGCCCAGCGCGCGCGCATCGAAGTACGGCCCGGTACTGCCGTAGGCGGGCACGCGAATGAAGATGATGTTCGGGTTCGCCTCCTTCAGCCACTCATAGGTGATGCCAAGCTTCTCCACCGTCCCGGTGGCGTTGTTTTCGTAGACGATGTCGGAGACGGCGACGAGGCGGCGGAGGACATCGAGGCCTTCGGGGCGCCGCAGGTCGACGGTGAAGCTCTTCTTGTTGCGGTAGAGGCTGACGAAGGTAGGGCTGTAGTCCCACGGGCGGTCGCCGACCTTGCCCCCCGGCATCCCACCGGACCAGGCGATGGAATTATCGGCCAGGGCCTGGGGCGGGCGGGCCATGGCGCCGCGCGTCATGGGCTGGAAGACGAACGGGTTTTCGGGCTTGATGACCTCGGCGCCGAGGTCTGCCAGGAGCATGGTGGCGAACGGACCCGCCCAGACGACGCAGAGATCGATGACGCGGATGCCTTCGAGGGGCCTGGGGTTCATGCTGCACCTCCGGTGGGGGCGGCGACGGCGGCGGGGTCGAAGCCCACCTCCGCCAGTACTTCGGCCGTGTGCTGGCCCAGGAGTGGCGCGGCGCGGCGTAGCTGCCAGCCGCCTCGCTCCATGATGAAGGGTCTACCGGGCATGGTGACCTCGCCCATCACCGGGTGGCTGGCCGTGGCCCAGAAGCCGCGCTGGCGGAAGTGCGGGTCGGTAAAGAGGTCTTCCATGGTGAACAGGGGCCCGCAAAGGACGCGTGCGCGCCTTGCTTCGGCCCAGATTTCGCGTTTCGTGCGTTCCAGGCACCAGCCGAGGAAGTTGGCGTTCCACTCTTCGATGACGATGGGATTGAGGCGCTGGACAGGGTCGCTGTAACGCGGGTCGTTCATCCATTCCGGGTTGCCGACCATGTCGCGCACGCGGTCCGGGTAGATGCCCGCGTTGGTGAAGTCGACGTACCCATCGGCGCAGGGGTAGATGCCGCCGGGCATGCCGCTCCCGTGGCTCGCGACGCGGAGGGCCTTGCGGCCACTGAACTGGTAGGCGATGGCAGTGCCGTGGCGGCGATCGACGCCGCCGAGGTGGGTCTCGGCGAGGGAGATATCGACGTGCTGGCCGATGCCGTGACGCTTCGAGGCGAAGATGGCGCCCATCGCGGCGGCGGCGGCGGCAGCGCCGGACTCGATAAGCGCGGCCGTCCCGGCCATCTTCACCGGTTCGCGGTCTGTTTCGCCCATTGAGTACATCTCGCCGGCGAAGGCGTACAGCGTCAGGTCGGTCAGCCGGTAATCGCGATAGGGCCCGGTTTGGCCGAAGTTCGAGATGGACACGAGCGGGAGCGACGGGTTGATCGCCCTGAAGAAGTCGTAGCCAACGCCCAGGCGATCCATCGTGCCGGGCGCGAAGCTTTCCACCACGAGGTCGGCCTTCCGCGCGAGCGCGGCAAGCGCCTCGCGACCGGCGGCCGTCTTGAGGTTGAGCACCACGGAGCGCTTATTCGTATTGAGGAAGAAGAAGGTGCCGCTCTTCTCGGGATGGGGCTGATTGCCCTGGAACGGCCCAAGCTGGCGGGCGATGTCGCCGCCGGGCGGTTCGACCTTGATGACGTTGGCGCCGAAATCGGCGAGCAGCTTCGTGGCGTAGGGTCCGGCGATGTGGTGGGTCATGTCCAGGATGGTGAGATTGTCGAGTGACTGCATACGCACCTCCGCGCGGGCCGCGGCGACCGGCCCAAAAAGTGTGGCGGAACTCTAGCAGAGGTCGGCATTCCCGTGCACACGGGCAGTTTCCTTCACCGCCCCGTAGAATCCCCGCCACACAACTGACGAGGTGGAGCATTGGCCGCTCGCTATGACAACTGGCGGGACGAATACCAGTCGCGCTTGAAGACCATGGAACAGGCTCTCGAGGCGATCGAGGAGGGGGACCTCGTTTCGATCACCATTCTCTGTCCAGCCCCCCTGGTGGCAGCCTTTGTCGAACGGGCGAAGAAGCTGGGGCGAGTCGACTTCCGCACGCTGGCGCCGGGCAATCCGGACCTCTTCAACCCCGAAGCCATCGGGGGCGAGAAGGAGATCGAGATTTTCATCGGCGACGCGATGCGGCCGGCCCACGACGCGAGGATCGCCACCTACCTGCCCAACACGTTCATGCTGGGCATGAAGGCGTTCGACGCGGGGCGCGAGGAAGCACGGATGCCGGACGTGTTCCTGACTCCCTGCAGCCCGCCGAACGAGCAGGGCTACGTGCATTTCGGCCCGCACTTGTGGCAGCGCAAGTCGTACGCGAAGCGCTGCAAGAAGACCATCGCGATCGTCGACCCCAACCTGTCGCCTGTCTTCGGCGACGTGTGGATGCACGTGAGCGAGATCGACGCCTTCATCGAGGGCGTGATCAAGCCGGTCGATATTCCCGCCATCGTAGAGCGCATCAACACAATGTCGAATGAGGCCGACCGGCCCGCCTTGCTCGAGATCCTGCGGAAGGCAAGCCCGGAGCAATTGGGGAGCGTCGAGTCGATGTTCCATGCGTTGCCGCCGGTGATGCTGGCGAACGCCCTGGGCGCGGTGGACGTTGACCCGGCGGCGCAGGGCATCGCCGACAACCTCCGCCAGATCATTCGCGATGGCGACACGATCCAGGTTGGTGTGGGGCAGCCGAGTTCGTTGATGTTCCTGGGCGGCGCCTTCGACGATGCGAGGCACCTGGGAGTGCACACGGAGCTGGGTTCGCCCGGCCTGGCGAAGCTCTGGAGGAAGGGCATCATCGACGGTTCGCGAAAGACACTATTCCCGGGGAAGGCGGTGGCCGTGGCATGGACCGGGTGCGACGGCGAGGACTACCAGATCATCGCGAACAACCCGGCGTTCGAGCTGCATATGCCCGAGAACATCCTGAACCCGGCGTTCATGTCGCAGAACCACCAGATGACCTCGATCAACAGCGCGATCGCCGTCGACCTCCTCGGCCAGATCGCGAGCGAGGACCGCTTCGGCGGCCACATGGTGAACGGCACGGGCGGCCAGCCGGACACGCATATCGCGGCGGCCCTCTGCAAGAATGGCCGCGCGATCACGGTCATGCGCTCGACTGCGATGGAAGGCACCATCTCCAAGGTCGTGGCGCAGCACGAAGCCGGTACGATGGTCACGATTCCCCGTTACCTGGCCGACACGGTGATCACGGAGTTCGGTGTTGCGCGGCTCCTCGATAAGAACCACCGCCAGCGCGCGAACGAACTCATTTCGATCGCGCACCCGGACTTTCGCGCGGAGCTTCGCCGGGAGGCCGAGGAACTCTGGGGGAAGCTCTAACCCGCCGGGGAGAGAACGATGGGCCCCGGAGATGGCCGGGGCCCGCGCTTCTCAGGGCTGGCTGTCGCTCGTTTCCACGACACGCGCCCCACGGAGGTTGAAGGTCAGGCTTTCGCGGCTGACGAGCAGGAGGGTGGCGCCGATGAGGCTGACAGGCACCACGTTCACCAGGTGGGCGAGGATGGCGAAGCTGAAGGCGCGGTTTTCGGCGACGCCGAAGGGGAGGAGCGAGGCCGTCGCGGCGAGATGGAACACGCCGATGTAGCCGGGAGACGAGGGAATGAGCATGGAGAGGTTGGTTGTACAGGTGAGCAGGACCGCTACCGGCATGGGGGCATCGATGTTGAGCGCCCGCATGAGCAGGTAGTTGATGGCGAACGCCGTGACCCATGCGGTCCATGACCAGCCCCAGATGCCGACGGCGTGGTCGCGGCGGAAGAGCTGGCGCAACCCTTCGGAGAATGAACGCGCCTCATCGCGCAGGCGCTGATTGGCGGGGACCAGGCGCGCGAGGAGACGGTGGCTGCTGAGCCGCTCGAAGCGGGAATGGAAGAGCGCCAGCAGGATTGCCGCGACGAACAGCACCACCAGCGCGGCCCAGGCGGTATGGAGCCACCCATCGTAGCGGCGCGGGACTGGCAGAAAGGGGCTGACGAGGACGAAGCCGAAAAGGAGCGTGACGGTATCGGTCACGCGCTCGGTGAGCATCGAGGAGACAACGTGTCCAAAGCGGACGCCGGGCTGGCGTGTCGTCATGGTCACGCGGGCGACATCGCCCAGGCGAGCGGGGAGGACGTTATTGAGGAGAAAGCTGATGTGGAGGATGCGGTAGAGGCCGCGCGTGGAGACGCCAGAGCTTTCCGGGAGGAGGAGGCGCCAGCGGACGGTCTTGGCGATAAGCGAGACGAGGAGGCAGGACACGGCGAGGGCGATGAACCCGGGGTTGGCGGCTCCCAGGGCGGCCCGCGTGCTGGACCAGGGGATGAGCCTGAGGAGCAGAGCGCCGGAAGCACCGGTGATCAACAAGCCTGCGAAAAAGCGGCGCATGCTCTCTTGTCGTCCTTCTTGATGCACAGCGTGCCACAGAATCTCACTTCCGTCAGCGGCGGGCGGCGGGTAAGCTCGGGTGGGTGAGTAACGCCGAAACCCCGGTGGGCGGGGGGGGCGCCGCCCCCCGGACGGGCGGGAGCGCAAAACCGCCCCCC
>DAOKYT010000005.1:1590-67637 GCA_035326025.1 Tepidiformaceae bacterium | reverse complement strand
CGGCATCGTCTGGAAACTGACGAGGCCCGTTGCCCCGCCGGTGGCGGAGCGGGTCGCCGCCCGCGGACCGGGAGTGAGCGCAACGCCGGCCCCTGCCGGGAAGCTGTTGCTCGGGGTGCAGGTCGCCGCGCTCCTGGCAATGGCCGGGACGGTGGCGACCAGGGTGTGGCAGGACCACACCTGGTTTGGCTTCGCCCTGGTCGGCGTGACGCTGGCGGTGTGGTCGCCGGAGGTGCGCCGGCGGCGGGAGCGGGTGTGGTGGTTCGCCTATGTGGCGGGCATTTTCGTCTACACGCTCTTGCGCGCGTACGCCGATGAGACGGGGATACCGGTGCGCACGGAGTACGTGATCACCATCGACCAGTCGATTTTCCTGGGCATCGACCCGATCGTCTGGCTCCAGCAGCGGTTTTTCGACCCGCTCTCGCTGGGATTGCACGATTACGTCTCGGTGGGGGTGCACTGGTCGTTCTTCATCGCGCCGCACCTGGGCGCGGTCCTGGTGTTTCTTTACCGGCGCGCGCTGTTCCCCAAGTACGTGGTGATGATCGCAGGGACGATGTACCTGGCGTTGGTGCTGTTCTTCCTGCTGCCCACGAGCCCGCCGTGGCTCGCCGGCCAGACTGGCGCGCTCCCGGGCGTGTTCCGGGTAATGGACTTCGTGGGCGGGAGCGTGAACCCCGAGACCTACGAGTCGTTCTATGCCTCGCTGGGCGAGCCGAATTCCGTCGCGGCCATGCCGTCGCTGCACCAGGGCGTGACGTTCGCGATGTATCTCTGGGCGCGCGACCACGAGCGTGGGCTGGCCCCGTGGCTCCTTGGTTACAGCGTGGTGATGGGGGCAGCGTTGATGTACCTGGGCGAGCACTACCTGGCGGACCTTGCCGTGGGCATGGCCTGCGCGGCCATCCTGTGGATGGTGGCACGGCGCTGGGCAGCGCCCGCTGTGACTGAGCGAGCCTCCGGCCGCACTGTTTAGCGGGGTTGGTATGCTGCAGCGATGAGTGAACAGCGCCGAATACCGCTCGATGAGCGCGGCATGCCTGTGCGCCAGCAGGATGCCGCCGACGAACCGGGCCCGCCCGCGGAATGCGCCTGCCCCCGGCTCGACCCGGAGGAGTGGGACGCCGTGGAGAGCGACTGGTCGGATATCGCGTTCGTGAAGACGATGACATCGGCCGTGCTTGGTGTGCCGGTGGGGTTCGATTCGGCGCGGGGCGAACTGCGCAAGAAGGCCGAACGCACGGGCGCCACCATCCCGGCGGACCCGATGCTCCTCATTGGCCCGGGCAAATTCCGGCGCCCCATCCTGCTCGAGGTCGAGGATGCCCCCGAGCGTGCGAGAGACATCGAGCGGCCGGGCGGCATTGTGTACACGCGCCTCCTGCCCGCCCCCTGGGGTGAACTGCCGAAGGCAGCGGAGCAGGTGCGCAAGGAGGCTTTCGAGCGGTACGGGCGCGATCCGGATGACCTGTGGGTCTGGTACCTGACCTGCCGGGAGTGCTCGCGCGAGCGCAACTTCGAAACGCTCCTTGTAGCGCACTACCGGCAGGCATGAGCACCGCGGACCAGTTCGAGGTCTTTTTGTGGGCGCTGCTCGCGCTGGGCCTCGGCGCGGCGATCGGGCTGGAGCGGGAGGCTCGCGGCCACGAGGCCGGGGTTCGCACGAACGCCCTGGTGTGCTGCGGCGCCGCGATCTTTGGGCAGATCAGCAACGAGCTGGGCGATACCCGCGTTGCCGCGAACATCGTGCAGGGCATCGGCTTTCTCGGCGCGGGCCTCGTCATCCAGCGGGGCCACGTTGTTCGCGGAGTCACCTCGGCTGCCACCATCTGGGTGATGGCGGCGGTTGGGCTCCTGGTAGCGAACGAGCTGTGGCTGACCGCGATCCTCGCCACCGCGGTGGTGGTCGTCGTGCTCGAACTGGCGCCCTTTTCCGACCGGGTCCTGCGCTGGTCGCGTGCGCGGGAGGCTGCGAGGCGGAACCCCGGCACGCACGGGACCCCGGGAGACAGGCCGGATAGCTGAGACGAACGGCGTGACGGCGCCCGGACGAGTCAAGTACGATGACAAACCTGATGCATCGAGTGCGATTGCTCCTCATCCTTACCCCGCCCCGCGGCGAGTAGCCGGCGGGGCGTTCCCCATGGCCCGCGCAGAGGCGGACCACCCCTTTCCCCAAAGTCTTGAGCCGTGAGGTGAGTGATCGTGACGGATCGTTACGACCCGCATGTTATTGAGCCGAAGTGGCGTCAGCGCTGGCACGACGACCGGCTGTACGCCGCCCGCGACGACGACCCGCGCCCCAAGTGGTACGCGCTCACGATGTTCCCCTACCCCTCGGGCGACCTGCACACCGGCCACTGGTATGCGATGGCGCCATCGGATGCCGGGGCTCGCTACCGCCGCATGCGCGGCTACAACGTGCTGTTTCCCATGGGCTTCGACTCGTTCGGGCTGCCTGCCGAGAACGCGGCGATCAAGCGCGGAATCGACCCCGGCGAGTGGACCTACGCGAACATCGAACGCATGCGCGGCCAGCTGCGGCTCATGGGAGCCGGGTTCGATTGGGACCGCGAGGTGGTCACGAGCGACCCCGAGTACTACCGCTGGACCCAGTGGTGGTTCCTCCAGCTTTACAACCGCGGGCTGGCCTACCGCGCCGGGGCAGCGGCGAACTGGTGCCCGGGCTGTCACACGGTCCTGGCGAACGAGCAGGTGGTTGATGGCCGCTGCGAACGCTCCGACGACATCGTCGAGCGGCGTTTCCTGACCCAATGGTTTTTCAGGATCACCGCCTACGCCGAGGAACTGTTGAAGTTCGAGGGCATCGAATGGCCGGAGCGTATCCGGACGATGCAGACGAACTGGATCGGCCGATCCGAAGGCGCCACACTCCAGTTCCGGGTGGACGTGCCCGGGGTCGATGAGCCAATTACGGTCTTCACGACGCGCCCGGACACGGTCTATGGCGCGAGCTTCATGGTACTTGCGCCGGAGCATCCGCTGGTCGACCGCATCACAACGGCGGAGCAACAGGCCGCCATCGACGCGTATCGCCAGCAAACGGGCCGCCAGACGGAAATCGAGCGCCTTTCGACGGAGAAAGAGAAGACCGGTGTCTTCACGGGGGCGTTCGCCATCAACCCGTTCAACGGTGAGCGCATCCCCATCTGGATTGCCGATTACGTGCTGGTCACCTATGGCACCGGGGCGGTGATGGGCGTGCCCGCGCACGACCAGCGCGACTTCGAGTTCGCCACTCGGTTCGGCCTGGCGATCCGGCCGGTGTTCGACCACCCGGAAGTCGACGTAACGAAGCCCCTGGAACGTGCGTTCCCGCACGGCGGCCGGATGATCAACTCCGGGCCGTTCGACGGTACGCCCGAGTCGGAGGCGATCGCGAAGGTGGTGGCTTACGCCGCGGAGCGTGGCTTCGGCGAAGGCACAGTCACCTACCGTCTGCGCGACTGGCTGATTTCACGGCAGCGCTACTGGGGCGCACCGATTCCGATGATCCACTGCCCGGAGCACGGCGTGGTACCGGTCCCCGAATCGGATCTGCCGGTGACGCTGCCAAGGCATGTGCGGTTCGAGCCCACGGGGCAGTCGCCGCTGACGCAGATCGAGGAATGGGTGAACGTACCGTGCCCGATCGATGGCAAGCCGGCCCGCCGCGAGACGGACACCATGGATACGTTCATGTGCTCGAGCTGGTACCAGATGCGCTACGTCGACCCGCACAACAACGAGCGGCCGTTCTCGCGGGAAGCCGCGGCGAAGTGGCTGCCGGTGGACCAGTACACCGGCGGCGCCGAGCACGCGGTCATGCATCTGCTCTACACCAGGTTTTTCTGGAAGGCGGCGCGCGACATGGGCATGGTGCAGGGCGATGAGCCGATGCTCCGGCTGTTCAACCAGGGCGTCATCCTCGGGCCAGACGGCAACCGCATGTCGAAGAGCCGGGGGAATGTGGTTGCGCCCGATGAGCAGGTAGATCAATGGGGAGCCGACGCCTTCCGCTGCCAGCTGATGTTCGTCGGGCCGTGGGACCAGGGGGGACCCTACAACCCGACCGGCATGGCAGGCATCGTCCGGTGGCTCAATCGCCTCTGGTCGCTGTGCGTGGAGCCGGTGAAGCGTGCCACCGCGCCGGGAGAGCCGGCGACCGTCGCGCTCCGGCGCGCCACGCACAAGACGATCATCGCGGCCACGGCCGATATCGAGGCGTTCCGCTTCAACACCATGATCTCGCGGCTGATGGAGCACACGAGCGCCATGCAGCGGGCACGCGAGGCCGGGCCGGTCGATGGCGACGCGTGGGACGAGGCAGTGAGGACGGCCCTGCTGCTGACCGCCCCGCTGGCCCCGCATATCACCGAGGAACTCTGGGAGCGCACCGGGGGTGCCTACAGCATCCACCTGGCTGCCTGGCCCGAGGCAGACCCCGGCCTTGCCCGCGATGACGAGGTCGAGGTGGTGGTGCAGGTCAACGGGAAGGTGAGGGACCGGCTGGTGCTGCCCGCGGAAGCGGACGAGGCGGCGGCTCGCGCTGCCGTGTTCGCTTCGGATAGGGTGCGGGAGTGGCTGGGCGGCAAGGAGCCGCGCAGGGTGGTGTATGTGCCCGGCAAGCTGGTGAACATCGTCGTGTAGTGGCGCCGGGGCCCCGGGATTTTGCGCTTAACCCAGGGTTGCCCGCGTTGCCGAAGTTTTACGAAACGCTGGTGGACGGGTGGTGGACGCGCGTCTATGGTGCAAAGAGCCGGGCCCGCCCGTCGCTTGGCGCGGGTGTGCCCTTCCGAATCCAGGAGGACCTGTGCAACTGAAAAAGTCCCCCCGCGACGTCCGCTACCCGGATTCCGTGACCCGGTACGAAAACGAGTCGTTTGGCGTTGAGCCGGGCGACGACTATAGCGAATTCCAGCCCGATGCACTGGCCCCGCGGCGCCAGAGGGAAAGTGTTGCCGCGGGTGGAACGGGCGATGAGCGCGGCCCCCTCGAAACTCGCTCCGAAAGCCTGGTCGATCGCCACTCGTCCTTCGACGGACGGTACGAGACGGACCACGACCTGCGCGTTGAAGGGTCGGTCAGTGGCGAGGTGTTCTGCCGGGGCGTGCTCACAATCGAGAAGGACGCGTCAGCCCGGGCGCGCATCCAGGCGCGGGAGGCCCACATCCGCGGCCGCCTCGAGGGCGATATCGTGTGCAGTGGACGGCTCTTGCTCGCGGCGACCGCCGTCGTGACGGGCACCATCAAGGCAGCGACGCTGGTGGTGGAGGAAGGTGCTTCGCTTTCCGGGACGGTGGATACCACGCAGAAGGCTGTCGTTGCCGAAGCAGTCCGGGCGGGCGCCCCGGTGGCGCCAGCGAAGCCCACGGAGGAGAGCACCGTGCCTGCCCGCGAACCGGTTGCTGCCGCACCGCGAAACGGTGGGCGCCGCGAGGTGCCATCATTCGCCATCGTGTCGAGTGAGGAACGGGCAGCGGCGGACCGGCACTAGCAAGCCAGCCGGGCGCGTTTGAGAGATGCAGAGGGAGTGACAACACTGTCACTCCCTCTGTTCATTTTGTCGGGCCGGTTCGTTCAGGAAAGGCTGAAGTAGACCACTCCGTCGACAACCCAGGTGTTGCTGGTCTTGCCCATGCGCTTGGCTGCGCGGCTGATGCGGAGCGCGATGCCCCGGGCAGTTTCGCCGCGCGATGGAGTGAGCCGGCCGACCTTCCCGTTGGGAACAGCTTCGATGTACTTTTCGTACTCTCTCATGCGTGCTGCCAGGCGGCCCGTCTGGCGGGCGGGGCGCGGTGCCTCGGATTCCTTGATCACGGTGAATTCTGCCATGTGTACCTGTTCCTCCATTGCCCCGATCCACGATTCCCCGCAAGGAATGGGACAGGTGGCGATTCCAGCAGAAACGATACGCCGAAATGGGGGGTTCTTCCAGTAGCGGATGGCGCGGGACAGGTGGTGTTTAGCGCTTTTCCTGGAGACTGGAAATACTAAGCCGGATCGATTCGAGGAATGCCTGTAGCTGATTCTCGAGCCTGCGAAGCACCTCGAACGCGTACTGGTCCGCATCATCGAGCTGCTTGCTTGCCGCTTCCGCGGCTTCGCTGAGGTGGGCCGCCGCGGTGGCATCCGCTTCCGCGATAACCTGCCGCGCGCGCGCTTCGGCGTCCATGAGCATTTGTTGACTGCGGTCCTCTGCTTCACGAACGATCGCGCTTTCGTCCAGGCGGCGGCGGCGTTCCTGCTCGGCGCGGTCGATGGTGGCGCGCGCCGCCTGGTGGGCCTCTTCGATGATCTGGTCCCGGCTCTCGAGGACCTGCTGTGCCTGGCGCAAATCCGCGGGCACTGCAAGCCGCATCTGGTCGATCACATCGAGCATGCGCTTCCGGTCGACCACGAGGTTGCCGCCCACGGGAAGCCGCCGGGACTGGATGACCAGTTCTTCGAGCGTATCGATGAGGTCGAGTATTTCCATGTGTGCCCCGTCAGGGCTCACAGCTTACGACTGTCCCAGGCGTTCGCGCAGTGCGGTGCGCACATGGGGCGGCACCAGGTCGGCGACGTCGTACCCGAGTCTCGATACCTCGCGGATGCGGCTGGCGCTGATGTAGAGGAACTCCTGGTTCGCCATGAGGTAGACCGATTCGAGGTGCGGCGCCATCTTCCGGTTCATCAGCGCCATGTCGAACTCGGCCTCGAAGTCGCTCACGGCCCTGATGCCGCGGACGACGGCGACGGCGCCCTTGCGCTTGGCAAATTCGACGGTCATTTCGTCGAAACCTTCGACTTCGACGGTGGGGAGATGTTCGACAGCCCTGGCGAACATCGCGATCCGTTCCTCCCAGGTGAATAGCGACCCCTTATCGCGTCCTTTCACCACGGCCACAATCACGCGATCGAACAGGTGGGTCATCCGCGTCACCAGGTCGAGGTGACCGTTGGTGACGGGGTCGAATCCACCCGGGAAAACTGCGATCCTCATGCCCCCTCCAGTTGGACGTACAGCGCGATAGCGCTATCGCCGTACACCCTCCGCTCGGCAATGCGAAGACCTCCAGGGCGTTCTGGCGGATTGTAGCGGCTTCCATGCTCGAGGACGACCGTCCCCCCTGGCGCCAGGAGCCGTGCCACCGCCATGAGCGTTTCCTCGGCGCCTTCGTCGTTATACGGCGGATCGAGGAACACCAGGTCGAACGCTTCCGGTTCGAGCCGCGCCGCCGCTGCCGGCAGCCGGCCCCGCAGCACCGTCGCCCGGCCGGAAAGACCCGTGCGGCTGAGGCTCTGGAGAATAGCCTCGACGCATGCAGCTTCGCCCTCCACGAAGGTGGCGTGGGCGGCTCCCCGGCTGAGCGCCTCGATGCCGAGTGCCCCGGTGCCAGCGTACAGGTCGAGTACGCGGGCGCCATCCACCTGGTCTCCGAGGATATTGAAGACCGCCTCGCGCACGAGACCGGAGGTGGGCCGCAGGCGCACACCACGGGGTTCCACGAGCGGCGTGCCGCGCGCCACGCCACCGGCGATTCTGACTCCCCGCGCGCGCGCCATGGCTAGTTGGCCGGTGTGGTGGTGGCGGCCGGCGTGCGCGGGTCGCGCGCCTTCACGTTCACCGGCACGGTGTTTTCGAACATCGCCACGCCATCGCTCAGGGTCAGGCTGATGGTGTAGGTGCCAGGTTCGGCGGGTGTGAACCAGTTGGCCGTCCCACGCCGGGTCGATTCGATGGTCCCGCCGCTCGCGGCCCACCTGGGTTCGAGGTCGGTCTCGTTTGGCCGGAGCAGGATCGGCTGGCCGCTGGTGATGAACGGCACGAGCGCCGACCAGATATTCCCCAGGTAGGGATCGTCGCTGGCATCGTCCACGGCCACGCCGCCCAGCTTGTAGGTCGGGATGAGCTCGAGCTTGAACCCGATGCTGAAGAAGTTCTCGATGTAGACCGTCCGGCTCCCGCCGCCCTGCGCCTGCTTATAGCTGAAGGCGACCGAGGCGGTCTCGGGGAACCAGCGCACGCCCGAGAGGTTCTCGTCCCGGTCGATGTTCGTCCCTGCCACTTCGACGTTCGTCGAGGTGGTGATGGAATCGGCATCGGCGCGGATGGCGATCTGGGTCGCGATGTTCATCGCATCGGTGAGCTTATAGGTCTGGATGACATCGCCACCGGTCTCGGTGGCAAAGGGCGAGACGGTGAGGAGGAGTTTGGCCGGCGGCACCCGCCCGGTCAGGTGAGCGAGGATGTCGGGCATGTCCAGGCGGAACCTGGCCTGGTCGCGGAAGGGGGCGAGCTTGATGAGATCGGCAGTCTGAGAGAGCGCGGCCCAGTCGTACGCGCCTTCGTCGATCCGGTCCTGCACCTTGATGGGTGAGGGCAGGGTGAGCGTGAGCTGCTTGTTCTGTGCGTGCAGGGCCTCGTAAAGCTCGCCGATAAAGAGGGAGAACGACGTGCGCTGAGTGGCCGGCAGGTCGAGATAGGCGATGTCGATGCCGCGGACATTCGCCTCGGTGGCCCTGGCGACAATCTGGCGCACGTGGTTCGTGCGTGCGGCCGGGCTGGCCAGCATCGCCTCGACAATTGCGACAGCACCCTGGGTGCCGGCGTTTGCGGCGATCACGGGGTAGATCTCGAATGAGCCGTCGGTGGTAATGGAGCTCAGCTCACCCTGGATGGAACCATCGGCAGCTGGCGCGAAGTCGATGGGATGGACAAGGGTCACATGGCCCACCGCCTCGGGGTGAAGCCGGGCATTGTGGGGCAGGTAGGCCGCGACGCTCCCCCCCGGGGTGTTGCGGCGCATGACGGCCATGATCGCGGGCACATCGGTGAAGGTTGCGCTGACGACCTTGCCCTGCGCATCCAGGATTGCGGGTGCGATGGGCTCCCAGTTCTTCGTCTCTTCGACGTAGCGGTAGAAGCTGAGCGCCTGGCCTTCGGCGACCGGTTCGGACAGCGCGACCTGGACCACGAGGTCGAACCCGGGCTGCACGGCCCCGCTCTCCGGGTTGTAGGCGAAGATGTTCGAGACGAACTGGTAGCCTTCCGGGGCGGCGATATTGCGGTCGGACGGGCAGTAGGGGTCGTCGCACCCGGCCCCTCCGCCGCAGGCGCGGCTGACCAGGAAGAAGGCGATGACGAGCACGCCGATGACGATGGCGGCGAGCATGCCAATTCGCCCGTACCCGCCGCCGGACCGGCGGCCGCCATACAGGCCAGGACTGCTCCCGGCGCCCCAGGGGAGCTGACCGCCCCTGCGACTCATGCGCGAAGTGACCCCGGGGGCAGAGGCCACCCCCTACGAACGTTTGCCAAGGCGAACCTCGACCTCGATTATCCGGCCATTCCGATTGAGGACAACCCGCACCGTTTCGCCGGGGGCATGGGCCATGAGCGCGTTGTACAACGGCAGTTCACGGTCGACATCGATGTCTCCCACGCTGGTGATGACATCGCCAACACGAATCCCGGCTTCGGCCGCGGGGCCACCCGGTGCGACGGCGGCCACGAGGGCCCCCTGGCTCACGGCGGTGCGGGGCAGACGCGCAAGGTTTTCGGCGGTGATGTCGACGTGTTCGATCCCAAGGCTCGGCCGGTCGAGCGCGCCGCCGGCGGCGATGATCTGATTCGCGATGTCGAGCACGCGGTTGCTCGGCAGCGCAAAGGCTATTCCCTCCACGATCGAGCCCGACCGCGACTGCCGCAGGACCGCGGTAGGCATCCCAACAAACTGCCCGGAAAGATTGAGGAGGGCGCCGCCGCTGTTGCCGTTGTTCACCGCCGCATCTGTCTGGATGAGATCGTCCTGGCGGACCGCATCGAAGATGCGCACGCGGTCCAGGCCGCTGATGACGCCGACGCTGACGCTGCCATCGAATTCGGCGAGAGGGTTGCCGATGGCGATGACGGTTTCGCCGAGGCGGAGCGAACCGGAATCGCCCGGCGGGATGGGCGCCAGGTTCCCGGGGCCCACCTGGAGGACGGCGACGTCGGTGAATGGGAAGTCGTGCCCAACCAGGATGGCGGGCCGCTCGGTGCCATCCGCCAGGACGACCTTGAGCGAATCGGTCCCCAGGACAACGTGGGCGTTGGTGACGATGTGTCCGCTCGTATCGAGGACGACCCCGCTCCCGACGTCCTGTTCCTGGCCGGTGAGGGTGGTCTTCACGCTCTCGATTCGGACCACGCCGGCACGGGCCGATGCGGCGACTTCCGCGATTGCGCTGGTCTGCTCGACGGTGAGCACCACGTGGTTGGCGGGATCCGGCTCCCCGCCTGAGTCATCGCCGAACGAGCCAAGCGCCGCCACCACGACTCCCCCCACCACGCCGCCAAGCACGGCGGCGGCGATCACCAGGCCACCGAGGCCAATCCAGCGGGTGGCACCCGTGGCCGGCCGGGAAGGCGAGGGTTGGAGCGGGTCGCCCCTGAGGGCATCGGCTAGAGAACGATCGCCGGCGGGCGCGGAGCGCGGAGATTCGAGGTCCTGCCCCGCCGGAGATTGGAAGCGCCGTTCCCACGGTGGCCGGTACGGGTCTTCCGGCTGGCCGCCCGGTACCGCCGGGTCGTTGTTCGTCACACCAGTGGCCTTTCGTGTGGTTTGCGGGGCATGGCTACGCGCCGGTATACTCGCGCCGGAGACTGAGGCAGTTCGTGGCCTCAGTCCCTTTTTGTTCTGGCGGCACCGTTGCCAGTTAGGGTACGACATGACTGATAAGCCCGTTCCGTTGACACGTGAAGGAAAAGCAAAGCTCGAACAAGAGCTCGATGAGCTGCGCGCCCGCCGTCGTGAGGTCGCCGAGATGATCCACAACGCGCAGGGGCAGGGCACGAGCCAGAACGACGCCGAGTACGACGATGCGAAGATGGAGCAGGGCCGTGTCGAAGGCCGCATCCTCGAGGTGGAGGACATCCTCCGCCGTGCCCGCATCATCGATGAGGAAGGCGCGCACCACTCTGGCCGGGTGATCGTCGGGAGTGGTGTGCTGGTCGAACAGGATGGCGCGACCCGGCACTACCAGATCGTGGGGGCACCCGAAGCCGATCCGCTCAACGGGAAGATCTCCAACGAATCGCCCGTGGGCCTGGCACTGCTCGGGAAGGCCGTTGGCGACGTCGTGGAAGTCAACGTGCCCCGGGGCGTGATCAAGGTGAAGGTGCTGAAAATCGACTGACCCCCGCCGGTCTGCGATGGTATATCCCGGGCCGCTGCGCAGCGGCCCGCTTGCATTGTGGAAGGGGAACGAACCGTGGATGAGCTCATGGCGCAGCGTGTCGCGAAAATCGGGGAACTGCGCGCCGCCGGAATCGACCCCTACCCGCCCCGTGTCACCCGCAGCCACACGGCCGAGGAAGTCACCCTCCTCGTGGAGGCGCTCCCGGAAGGAGAGCACGAAGTCGGGGGGATCGAAGTCGATATCGTGGGGCGCGTGGTGGCCAGGCGCGACATGGGCCGGGCGACGTTCATCGATCTGCTCGACGGGAGCGGCCGCATCCAGGTGCTGATGCGCCAGAACGCCCTGGCCAACTACGAGGCGCTGCGCCTTATCGATCTCGGAGACTTCATCGGGGTGAAGGGCACGCCCATTCGGACGCGCACCGGTCAGCCCACGGTCCAGGCGGCCCAGTGGGTCATGCTCGCCAAGGCGCTTCATGCGCCACCCGAAAAGTACCACGGCCTGGCCGATGTCGAGCTTCGCCAGCGCAAGCGCTACCTGGACCTGATGGCGAACGAGGAGACACGCCAGCGATTCATCGTTCGCAGCAAAGTGGTTTCCGCCATCCGGCGCTTCCTCGATGCCCGCGGTTTCCTCGAAGTCGAGACACCGGTGTTGCAGGAGGAGGCGGGTGGGGCAGCGGCCCGGCCGTTCACGACCTACTACAACGCGCTCGAAGAGGAGCGCCACCTGCGCATCAGCCTCGAGCTCTACCTGAAGCGGATGGTGGTGGGCGGCTTCGAGCGGGTGTATGAGATGGGCCGCATCTTCCGGAACGAAGGCCTGGGGGCAAAGTACAACCCCGAGTTCACCATGATCGAGCTTTACCAGGCCTATGCCGACTACCACGACATCTCCATGCTGGTCGAGGAGATGGTCAGCTCGGTCGCGCGCGAAGTGCTGGGCCGGGATACCTTCACCTTCCGCGGACAGGAGATCAACTTCCAGCGTCCATGGCGGCGGATCACGCTCCACGATGCGCTCCGCGAGTACGGCGCGCTGGAGCTCGATGAATTCTCGACCGCCGGCACCCTGCGCGCTGAGCTCGAACGCCGCGGTCTCGATCTCCCGCCGAATGCCGGCTACGGCAAGCTGGTCGACGAGGCGATGTCGCACTACGTCGAGCCCAACCTCATCCAGCCGACGTTCCTGATGGACTACCCGGTTGAGCTTTCGCCCCTGGCCAAGCGGCGGGCGGATAATCCGCGGCTGGTGGAGCGCTGGGAGGTGTTCATCGGCGGGTTCGAGGCGGGCAATGCCTACACCGAGCTCAACGACCCCATCGAGCAGCGGGCCCGCTTCGAGGAACAGGCGCGGCTCAAGGCCGCCGGCGACGATGAGGCCGAACTGATCGACGAGGACTTCCTGTTCGCCCTCGAACACGGCATGCCGCCAACCGGCGGGTTCGGCATGGGCATCGACCGGCTGCTGATGATCCTCACCGAGCAGGATTCCATCCGCGACGTCATCCTCTTCCCGCAGTTGAAGTCGGTGAAAGGGTGAGCGAGCCACCCTTCGAGCGGCACCACACGGCGACTGCCTACGTGGTGGCGGGCGGAAGGACGCTGTTGCTCTGGCACCGGAAGCTGCGGATGTGGTTGCCGCCGGGCGGACACCTCGAGCCAAACGAGGACCCGGTCCAGGGAGCGATGCGCGAGGCGCTGGAGGAGTCTGGCCTGACGGTCGACGTTATCCCGCCCGCCGGCCTCCTGGTGGTCGACCGGCCGCTGGTGCTCCCACCGCCCGCGGTCATCCTCGTCGAAGACATCGTCCGCGACGACCAGCCGTTCCACCAGCACATCGACCATGTGTACTTCACGATCGCGCGGAGCGGCGTGGATTTTGATGCCCGGATTCCACATGGCGAGCATCGCTGGTGTTGTGGAGAGGAGCTTGCGGAGGCGTTTTCCCTCCCGGCACCCGATGGTACGCTCGTGCCGGTTGCCGAGGACGTCCGCCTCCTCGGTATTCGCGCACTCGCCGCCGCCGCGGCCCTGGAGCCCTGAACCATGCTGAGCCTGCAGTACATCCGCGAAAACGTGGAGCGCGTGAAGCGCGATGTCCTGCTCAGGAACACCACCGCGCCCATCGACCGGATCCTTCAGCTCGATGAGGAGCGCCGCAGGTTGCTGCGGCAGGTCGAAGCGTTGCGCGCGAAGCGGAACACGGTGAGCAAGGCCATCGGCCAGTCCAGGGATGCGGCCGCCCGCGAGCTCCGCATCGCGGAAATGCGGCTGGTCGGCGACGAAATCGACCGGCTGGATGGGCTCCTCAAGAAGGTCGAGACCGAACTGCGGGAAAGGCTGTACGAGGTTCCCAACATCCTCGACCCCAGCGTGCCAAAGGGCCCCGACGAAACCTCGAACCGCGTGGTCGAAACAGTAGGCGAATTGCCGCATTTCGACTTCCTTCCCCGTCCGCACTGGGAGCTCGGCGAGATGGTTGGCGGCCTGGACATCGAACGTGGCGCGAAGATGTCAGGCTCGCGGTTTTACACGCTGCATGGGCCGCTGGCGCGGCTGCAGCGCGCGCTCATCCAGCTGATGCTCGACGAACACGGGCGGGCGGGGTTCGCTGAAGCCTACCTGCCCTACATGCTCAACGAGGCCTCGCTCTACGCTTCCGGCCAGCTTCCGAAATTCCGGGACAACCTGTACCGGGACGCCGAGGAGGATTACTACTTCATCCCCACAGCCGAAGTGGCGTTTGTCAACCTCTTCCGTGATGAAATCCTCCCCGCGGGCCAGCTTCCCATGCGGTTTGTCGGCCACACGCCGTGCTTCCGCCGCGAAAAGATGAGCGCCGGGCGCGATGTGCGCGGCATCAAGCGCGGGCACCAGTTCGAGAAAGTCGAGATGTTCGTCTATTGCGAGCCGGAACAGAGCCCGGCGGAGCTCGGCCTGCTGGTGGCGCGCGCGCGCGCGATCCCCGAAATACTCGGCCTGCCCTACCGCCTGGTGGAGCTGTGCTCGGGGGATATTGGCTTCAACGCCACCCGGACGTTCGACCTGGAGATCTGGGCGCCGGGCCAGGGTGAGTGGCTCGAGGTGAGCTCAGCCTCCAACTGCCTCGACTTCCAGGCCCGCCGGGCAAACATCCGCTACCGGCCTGGAGGCGACCAGCCGATCGGGCACCCGCACATGCTGAACGCGAGCGGACTCGCGCTGCCGCGCACGGTTATCGCGGTGATGGAGAACTACCAGCGCGCCGATGGGAGCATCGAAGTGCCCGCGGCCTTGCGGCCGTACATGGGGATAGACGTGATCCCGCTCAGGGGCCAGCAGGAGTGAGTCTCCGCAGCTGGGGCGCAAATGCACCGCCGCTCGCGAGAATGACGCCGCAGACGCGGCGCACCGCTTTCCCCACTTTGGGCGTTTGCCGCGCCAGCGCGCCGGTGTACCGTGGGAGGATTGCTACGAGATCGGTCTCGCAAATCAGGGGCAGCCTGGCCGAGCTTTGCGGGCGTGACAACGATGCGGATAAGGCTTCGCCCGACCCTCGCCGTTCACCTTGCGGCTGTTGCCGCCCGGCCGGGCGGCACGAAAGAGCTGGCGACCCCGAGCGGATTCGAACCGCCGATCTCCACCTTGACAGGGTGGCATGTTAGGCCGCTACACCACGGGGCCCCTAACTCGTTCATCGTAGTTGCCGCGCGCCTCCCGGGCAAGGTAACCAGCCTTCGGTTCTCAAAGCCTGGGCTTTCCGCACCCGCGGGGGCCCCGCTCCCTCCACCATGACGCCGGGAGATGACGCCGGGAGCGGCTGCAGCGGGCATGGGATATCTCCCCGGGGTGTCGCGGGCTCAGCGATTGCACCAGCAACTCCTTCCAGTTGAGGAAGCAGCCTCTGTTGGGTAAGTGCCTATTGCTGGCTACGTGTTGGTAGCTCGACCTGTACGTTGGCCCGCGTGCTCGGCTGTCCATCGGCGAGGGTGACAACCTCGAGCTCGACGATCGGCTTGCCATCCTCGATGCGCTTGTCGACCACCCGGCCGGCAAGGACGAGGGGCCGGTCGGCGACGTCGGGGCGGCGGTAGGCGGCGCGGAGGTTGCGGATCTCGGCTGCCGTACCGGCCCAGTCACTGACGTATTGCGTCAGCCACGAGAGCTTCAGCAGTCCGGGCACCAGCGCTCCACCCACTCCCAGGCGCTTGCCAGCCTCGATGTCGGAGAAGGCCGGGTTGGTCGGGTTGTCGCGGCCGAAGAAATCGATCGCCATGTCGGTGGTGGGCGTCCGCTCCAGTGGCTCGGTCTCGTCGCCCACGTTCACATCTTCGTAGTAGCGCTGGGTCATTCGTCGCCCTTTCTCTGCGTCTTCGGGTCGAACTGGGTGATGGTGATCATCGCCGAGGCGACCTGGTTTCCGCTGGCGTCGTAGTACTCGGTCCCCTCGGTGACAAGGACGCTGTACCCGTAGCGGCCGCCGAGGCGATCGCGAATGTCGAACACCTGGGAAATGGCGGTCAGTTCCTCGCCGATCTTGAAGGGCCGGGTGAACTTCCATTCCTGCTGGGTGAGCAGCCCGCCGGGCAACACCTGGGGCATCCCGCGGCGTGGGCCGCTGCCCATGCCCGCAATCACATACGGGGGCGCGATCCCGGTCCCGTCGGCGTACCGGGGGTCGTTGTCGCCCAGGATATCGCGCATGCGGCGCGCGTCTTCTTCCTTGATGACGACCTTCACGGGGTCGCTCTTCCGGCCAATCTGGGCGCGGTGTTCGTCGGTGATGAGGCTCTGTTCTGGTACAGACATGGCAGCTCCTGTTGGTGGTCGCAGTCTACCATCGGTATGGCGGTCGCGCCCCGGTGGCGCCACCGGTAGAATGCCCGGGGGCTATGGATGGATAGCCGAACCGGATGGGAGATCACATGCGCATCGAGAAAGTCGGCGTGATTGGATCGGGACTGATGGGGAGCGGGATCGCGCAGGTGGCGGCCTACCATGGGTTCCACGTGACCCTCGTCGACGTCGACCAGGCCCGGGTGGAAACCGCCATCGCTGGCATCCGGCGGCGGCTCGAGCGAGAGGCGGACCGTGGACGCATCACGCCACAGGCGTGCGAAGAGGCCTGCCACCGCCTCTCCGGGGCTTCGGATATCGACTCCCTCACGAGCATGGCGCGCATGGAGGCGGTGATCGAGGCGGTGGTGGAAGACATCACCGTGAAGAGCGGTGTCTTCCGGCGGCTTGGTGAGGTCTGCCGGGGCGATGCACTGCTCGCCAGCAACACGAGTTCGCTCCCCCTGAGCGACCTGGCGGCCGCGAGCGGCCGTCCCGAGCGAGTGATCGGACTGCATTTCTTCAATCCGCCCTGGGCGCTCAAGCTCGTGGAGGTCGTATCTACCGCGAGCACGACCGAGGAGACCCTCCGCGACGCCATGCAGTTCTGTGAACAGCTGGGCCGCGTGGCGGTGCAGGTGAAGGACACGCCGGGCTTCATCGCGAACCGCCTCCTGGTGCCGTTCATCTTCGATGCCATCGAGATGCTCGATAACGGCGTCGCGACCGCCGAGGACATCGACAACGCGTGCAAGGTGGGGCTGAACCACACCATGGGGCCGCTGGCGACGGCGGACCTGATCGGCCTCGACACGCTCAAGCTCATCGCGGAGAGCATGTTCGAGGAGTACGGTCAGCCCAGGTTCAAGGCGCCCACGCTGCTCCGCAGGCTCGTCAGCCTGGGACACCTGGGGCGTAAGACAGGACGCGGCTTCTTCCGCTACACCGAATAGCGATGCTGGCACAGGCGCAACAGATGCCCCGGTCCCGCATGTCCGTTCCAGGGGCCGCGTGCGCCAGCCTCGCCGTGGCCTCGGAGGCATTCACCATGGTTGGCGCACGATCCCGGTGACGGCCGGCATGGGGCGTATCGCTCGGCGACGGCCGACCGCCGGCGCCTGAGCCGCCTTCCCGGTCTCCTCTCGCTAGCGGCCCTGCCGGATTGCATCGATCTCGTCGAGGATGGCCACGCACTCGTCGTCACGGTTGTAGAAGTGGGGCGCGATCCGGATACCCGCGCCCGGACGGTAGTCCACCACGAACCCGCGCCGGATGAGCTCGTCCTTCACCTGCTGGGCCCCGGGCATGTCCACGGTGACGTGGTTGCCCCGGCGGTCGAAGTCGCGCGGGGTGTTCACGGTGAGCCCGCGCTCCAGGGCTCCATCGATGAGGATCGCGCTTTGGTGGCGCGCATTCTCGCGGATGGCCGCGACACCCACCTCGCGGATGATCCGGTAACCCTCGCGCGCCTGGTAGTAGGCAGGCATATTCGGCGTCCCGCCCGTGAAGCGCGCCACGCCGGGGGCGTACTCGACCGGCGGAGCCTCGAACCCGAACGGCCGGGCGTGGGAAAACCAGCCGGCGAAAGCTGGCTCCAGCCGGTCGACGATGTTGGGGTGTACGTAGAGGTAGCCCGCTCCAGGGCCGCCGCAGAGCCACTTGACCGACCCGCCGACGAGGAAATCCACGTCGAGGTCGAGCACGTTGAAGGGCACTGCTCCCATCGACTGGTAGGCGTCCAGGACGACGAGCGCGCCGGCGCGATGAGCCTTTTCGACGAATGGCCGGACATCGACGAGCTCGGCGGTCCGGAACAGGACGTGGGAGAGTACGACGAGGACCGTCCTCGGGGTAATCGCCTCAAGGAGTTCTCTCGCCGGGAAGACGAGCGGGTCGTCCCCCACCCGGATCGGGCGGGCGCCGAGCCGCCGCTGGCCGTCCAGCAGGTACTCGACGGTGGGGAACTCGCCGGCGCAGGACACGATTTCGTTGCGCGGCCCATCGTACTCGATGCACGAGAGGATCCCGGCGAGGGCGTTGGTGACGTTCTGGCACATGGTCATCGACCCGCGAGGCGCGCGGATGATGTCTTCGATGATGGCCGCCGTGTTCGCGATCTCGGGCAGCCACGTGTCCCAGGCGACGACGCCCTCGGTGGCCCAGAGGGTGGTGTACTCCTTAAGCGAATCGGGCACCGAGCCGGGCATGGCACCGAGCGAGTTGTTGATGAGGTAGGTCTTATGCGCCAGGATCGGGAACCTGGGCCGCCAGGAAAGCAAATCGGGCATGCTGTGTAGCATGCCCGAGGGTGTGCGCGGGGGGAAGGTGAGCGGTTAGCGGGGGAGCCCCACCATGATGTCTTCGCCCTCGATCTTCACGGGATACGTCTGCATGTCCTCGGCTTCCATGCTGGGCCGCGCGAACCTGGGCACGGGCAAGGCCTGGTAGGGCATGGGGATGAACCGCAGCAGCTTGAACAGCTTCGACTGCAGCCCGCCGAGGAAGGGATGGTCGTTATTGAACTGGCTGCTGAACGGTTGGCGAACCACTTTGCCGGTCGCCACTTCGAAGCGGGCGCCGTGGAACGGGCACATCACGCAACCGTCCTGCAGCGGTTGGGCCTTCACCGGCGAGCCAGGCATGCCGCCCATCGGCAGGCGAGCGTGCGAGCAGAGCGCGTTCATCGCGTAGATCTGCTCGCCCTGGCGGAGGATGAGGACGCGCTGGGCGCGGAGACGGACTTCCTTCGGCATTCCATCGACATAATCGCGAACCTGGCCAGCATTCGCCCAGCGGGTGAACTTGCCGTGCGCCTTGATGTCCTTGGCCCGCAGTGGCACGGGAGCATCGAGGCCAAGGAGCGGCGCCACGACGACCTGCATGAGGCCACCGGAGACGAGGCCGGCGACGATCAGGACGATGCCGCCAAGGGTGTTATCGGACGCGGTCGTCGGGTCGCCGGGGAAAAACAACATAATGATCCCACCGGCGATGAGGCCGATGCTTGCCAGGCCCCAGGTACCGAGGATCGAGATGCCCAGAAATGCGAGCGCAGGTGACACGGCCAGACCTCCCGAAAGCGGATACTACCCCGCTTGTGCGGAATTGCGCAAAGTTACCGCTGAGCGAGTGAGCAGATTCGCTCAGGCCCCGGAGTGGTGTTCCGTGAGCCCCTCCAGGAGCACGCGGACGCGCTCGGGCGTGGCCAGGTGCTGGCGGATTCGGGTTTCGAAGTCCTTGCGTTCGTCGGAGTGGTGCCACCGGCGCCAATCGCCCAAACCAAACCACGTGCTGATCACCACCAGGTTGTGCGGATCCTCGCTATCGCGGAGGGTCTCGCCGGTGATGTACCCCGGTTCGTCGAGGCAACGAATACGAAGGGCTCGCAGGAGCTCGAGCACCCGGCGCTCCTGGCCGGGCAGTACCCGGCGCTCGATGATGACCTTAACCGCCATGGGGCACCCCGGTAACGCCGACGTACGCGCGGCGGAAATACACGAGCGGCTCCCGTTCGCGGTCGAACGCCGCGCCGACCACCCGCCCGATCGCGATCGTATGGTCTCCGCCCTGGATCGCCTGTTCCAGCTCGCAGTCCAGGTGCGCGATGGCACCCTCGATGATCGGGCTGCCGGTGTGCCACGGGCGCGCCACTACCGGGAAATCGAACGCGGGCCGCGGGTCGCGCCCGGAGGTGGCGAAATATGCCGAAACGTCCTCCTGGCCGGCGGCAAGAATGCTCACCGCGAAGTGCCCGGACCTCTTGATCATTCCCGGCAGGTGGTTGCTATCGGCGAGCGCCACCATCACCAGCAATGGATCGAGTGAGAGCGAGGAGAAGCTCGACACCGTGATGCCATAGACCAGGCTATCGAGCGCGGTGGTCACCACGGTCACGCCCGAGGCCCAGGAGCCAAGCGCCCCCTTGAAGTCGTCGGGCGAAACGGCGGCCATGACTACATCCCCTGGAGGCTTGGCGCCATGTCCCAGAGCGCGTGGACTTCCGTTTGGGCGAAGTAGCGCGCCATCGGGAGGGCCGCGACGAGCTGGTCCATTTCGCGGGCGTCGGCGGCATCATAAATCGCCAGCACGCCGAGGCCGGTCTCGCGGTAGATCGTCCGGATCTTCCCCTGGTCGAACTGCGCCTTCACAGCGCGGAGCTGCTCGGCGACCACCGTCTGCCAGGCTTCGGGCGACATGTCGTGTGGCTGGCGGGAAACGAGGCGGACGGAAAATAGCATGCAAGGCTCCTGGGGGCGTCTCGTTCGATTATATGGGTCCGCCGGGGAAGGCACGATTCGGCCTGTCGCCGCGAGCCCGGTGCCCGGGCCGGATGCGCCGATTGCAGCGCGGCGCGATGATGCCGCGAAGACACACCGGCCTGCCACCGCCGCTGACCGCGACCGTTACCTGGGACTCGTGACGCCGGGCGACTGAGGCCGGTTTACGAACCGGTAAGGGTCGCGGGCGGGGCAGCGTTGCCGCACCCGGCCCCCCGGCTAGACTGGGGACATGAGAGTCCTGGCGGCGGCGGCCGCGTTCCTGCTTGCCTTCTCCGCGGCGGCTTCCGTCGCGGCGCATGCCGAACCAGTGAAGGTCACGCCCGGAGATGGCGCGGTGCTCGCCGAACGCCCCACCGAGGTCATCTTCGAGATGAGCCAGGAGCTGGCCCGCCAGCCGGGGGCGAATGACATCGACGTCATCGACGCCGGGGGCAACGAGGTGACGTCCGTCGCGGCCGTTATCGACAACGCGAACCGCGCTCGCCTCAGCGTGCCCCTGCCCACCGGCCTTGCGCCGGGAACATACACCGTGCGCTGGAAGACACTGAGCTCCGAGGACGGCGATGACGCGCGCGGCGAGACCACCTTTACCTACGACCCTGCCGCGGCCCCCAGCCCCGGCAAGGAGGTGCTTCGCGAGGACCTGGCCGGCGGCGAGCCCGCCGTGGGCGGCGCGGGCGGGCCGTCCCCGGCACTCGATGCCACCGGCGGCGATGGCGGCGTGACCTGGGTCCTGGTGGCGGCTGTTGGCGTGGGCATGCTCGTCGTGGGCGCGGGCGGGACGTTCCTCCTGGTGCAAAAGCGGCCGTGAGGCTCCTCGCGGCCCTGCTCCTGGTCCTCGCGGGCGCCACGCTCGCGCTCTCTCAGCCACAGGCGTCATCCGCGCACGCGGCCCTGCGCAGTTCCGACCCTGGCCCAAACGCGTTCCTTCAGCGCGCCCCCGCCCGGGTCACGCTGCAATTCACCGAGCCGATCGACGCACGGTCGAGCTCCGTCCAGGTGCTGGATGCTCGCGGCCAGGTGGTCGAAACGCCGCCGGCGCGGGTATCTGGCCTCACCATGCAGGTCGAACTCCCGGTCATCGGGCCGGGCATCTACAACGTGCTCTGGAGCAACGTCTCACGGGTCGATGGGCACGCGCTCAAGGGCTCCTTCCCCTTCACCGTGCTCAATCCCGATGGTTCGGTGCCGGATGTGGTGAACACGGTGGCCGGGCTTTCGAGCGGGAACGCCGAAACCCCTCGCGCCGATGGGATAGCCGTGCGGGCGCTCTCGCTCCTCGGGCTGGCGATGGTGGTGGCCGGCGCGGTGATTTCCCTGCTCTGGGCCGAGGCCCCCGGCGGAACCCGGCGCGCCCTCGCGCGAACCACGGCCGCGGGGGTGGCGGTCCTCGCCATCGCGACGCTCCTGAACCTGGCGACGATCCGCGAGGCCTACCGCGGTGTACCGGCCGGTGAAGTCCTCTTCGAAACGCAGAGCGGCGGTTACTGGCTCGCCAGGATGGGCCTGGTCCTCATCATGGGCGCGCTCGTTGTATTCGCGGGCGCCCTCTCCCGCGGAGTGTCGGCCGGGTTGCTGGGGGCGGTGGCTCTCTACCTCTGGGCATTCACGGCGACCAGCCACGCCGCCGCGGTGCCCGGGAGCGCCTGGGCGCGCGGCTTCGATTTTCTCCACGGAGTGGCTGCGCTGGCATGGATTGGCGCGGTGCTCGGACTCGCCGTCTCCGCGCGGGTGGGGCGTCGCCAGGACCGTTGGCGCGCATTGATGGGGCGGTTTTCGCTGCTGGCTTCGAGCATGGTGTTCATCCTGCTTGCCACGGGCTTCCTGGCGGCTTTCATCCAGGTCGACTCGGGAGCCAAGCTCGTCGACACGCGTTACGGCGTGACGCTGCTCGTGAAGCTGTGCCTGGTGGTGCCGTTGCTCGCGGTCGCCGCCTACAACGCCAGGCGGGGAAGGGCGCGGCTCGCCGCCGGCAGCCCCGGCGAGCCGTGGCGGTTTCGCTATTTCGCCGTCGCCGAGGTGGGCCTTGGTCTCGGCGTCTTCCTGGCCGCGTCGGCACTGACGCAGACCACCGCCTCCCGGTCGGTTACGCTCGAGCCCGACCGAACGCCGTTCGACCAGCAAGCAACATTCGGGGAGCTGCAGATTCGCCTGGCGATCGACCCCAACCAGACGGGACTGAACACCTACCGCGTCGAGCTTTTCGATAGCGCGGGCGCCCCGGCTCCGGCCGACCGCGTACGCCTCACCTTCCGCTACCAGGAGGACGAGGCGATCGGTGCCTCGACGCTGACACTCTCGCGCTCGGGCGACGGTGCCTACCTCGGGCAGGGGCCGTTCATGACGCTGGAGGGCCGCTGGCGAGTGGAGGTCGAGGTACGCCGCCCCGACGTGGACGACGTGCGTGGATTTTTCGATGTCCGGCCCGCGGGGCTGCCTGTCGCTGGCGCGGTCTCGTCGGGCGCATGGGCAAAGCCCACGCCGGGGCTCACCTGGAACCAGTTTGGCGGGCTCGTGTTCGTGTTGGCCGGGTTCGGGTTCGCCCTGTTCCGTGGCCCGATCCGTGGTGGTCTCGGGAAGGAGGCGGGCTGGGCGGCGAACGGCCTGGCGATGTCCGGGTTCGCCTTCGGGTTGCTCCTCCTCTTTGCTGTACACGCGCACGAGCCCGATGCCTCGCTCCCGGTGAACCCGGTGTTCCCCGACGCGAATTCCCTTGCCGCCGGGCGGACGTTGTACGAACAGAACTGCCTGTCGTGCCACGGCCGGACGGGCGTCCCGCCGCCGGGCCTCGACCTGAACCCCTATCCGCTCGATCTCTCGGTGCATGTGCCGCAGCATCCCGATGGCCAGCTGTACAACTTCATCGCCAATGGACTCCCCGGCACGGCGATGATCGCCTGGAAGGATGCGGGACTGACCGAGGAGCAGATCTGGCACCTGGTCAACTACCTCCGGACCTTCGCGCCGGTCGACCAGTAGGCTTCAGCGCGCCGGTCGGGTCGATGGGGCGCGCTGCGCGATCTCCAGCCAGTTCCCATCGGGGTCGCGGACGAACGCAGTCCGGTCCGCGACCCCGGGAGTTATGGGTGCGCGGCCATGGTGGGCGCCACGGGAAAGCGCAGCCGCGTACTCCGCGTCGCAATCACACACCTGCACGGTGAGGTAGCGGTAGCCGCGTGCGCGCATCCCTCCACTGGGCCGGACCGCCTGGTCGTGTTCCCGGATGATTTGGGTTGTGCCGCAACGGAAGCGGCCTTCGTCCCACGGGCTCCCACCCTCCTGATCGAGCAGGGCGTGGCCATCAAGGCTGTCCAGGCGACTCCGGGCCACTCAACCATCGCAACCACCATGGACGTCTACTCACACGTCACCCCGGCCATGCAGGATTCCGTCGCGGAGGCCACGGATCGCCTCTTCGGCACCGCCGGAAACTAGCCCGTTAGCCGGGCGACCGTCTCTCCGAAGTCGAAGCGCTCCAGCAGCGGCATGTTCCGCTTGGAGACGTTCAGTCCGTACTCGGGCCTGCTTTTCAATCCGCCATAGTCATGTTCGACAAGGAGGCGGTCCGGCTCTCGCCAGGCCACCGAAGGAACCAGAAACAGCCTGGGCTCCTCCCCGTCGAAGAACAGCACCACCGCTGCCACAAGGCTGTCCGCCGGCTCGAAGTGCTGCTTCGGGAAGAACACATACTGGAGTCCTCTCACGGACTTCACCTGCACCTCGAAGAACGGCCCCTTGTCTTTGCGGCAGACGAAGTCGACGCCTCGGTCATCGACCTCCGCCGAATAGACTTGAAATCCGTAGAGGGTGAACTCCATCTTCACCAGATACTCTGCATAACGCCCCACCTGAAGATGATTGAGCCGGCTCCAGGTGAGCCGATCAAGGGCCAGGGGACTGCCCACTCCGCCGGCCGTGGTGTCGTCAGTCATGGGGCCATCCCTTCTGCGCTGGCGTCAGTTGTCGTCACCATTGTCGTCACCCCGCCCCACGAACAGAAAGAGCCCGACATTATTGTCGAGCTCTGATTCAGTTCCGTGGTGCTGAGGCCCAGGGTCGAACTGGGGACACCGGCATTTTCAGTGCCGTGCTCTACCAACTGAGCTACCTCAGCACGGAACTCTCATCCTAGGTTCGGGCCCCGTGGTGGGTCAAGGCGAAGCGCTGGACGGCGCCGCACCGCTGGGTATCATGCGCCAATGCCTCCCCGACCATTTGCCATCCACGTCCCCGATGCCGTCCTCGACGACCTCCGCCAGCGACTCGGCCGCACCCGTTGGCCCGCACAGATCGCGGATGCCGGCTGGGATTATGGTGCGAACGTTACGTACATTCGCGAGCTTTGCGAGTACTGGCGCTCCGGCTATGACTGGCGGTTGCATGAAGGCCACCTGAACCGGCACCCGGGGTTCCTCTGCGAAGTCGATGGGGTGGACATCCACTTTTGGCACATCAGAGGCAAGGGGCCGGCGCCGTTTCCATTGCTGCTGATCCATGGCTGGCCCGGCTCAATCTTCGAGTTCTCCTTCCTCATCGATCAGCTCACGGATCCAGCGGCGCATGGCGGCCGCCCGGAAGACGCGTTCGACCTGGTGATCCCCGCGCTGCCCGGATTCGGGTTCGGGGGTGCGCCGCGAGAGCGGGGCTGGGGAATCAGCCGCATCGCCGCCGCCTTCGATACGCTCATGACCCGTGAACTTGGCTACCCGCGCTACGGGGTCCAGGGCGGCGATTGGGGCGGTATCATCAGCGCGAAGATGGCATCGGCCTACGGCGATCATGTCGCGGGCGTGCACCTGAACTTCGTGGTTGCCCCCCCACCGGCGCAGCCAGCGGAAGCAGACCGCGCGGCCATCGCGGCCCGCGATGCGTTCCAGGCGGCCGAGACAGGCTACAGCAACGTGCAATCCACCAAGCCCGATTCCCTCACGGTGGCGCAGGCCGACTCCCCGGCCGGGCTGGCGGCGTGGGTGGTCGAAAAGTTTCACGCGTGGAGCGACCACCCGGGCAACGTCGAGGCGACCTTCCCGAAGGACGTCCTGTTGACCAACCTGATGTTCTACTGGGCGCCGAACAGCGTGGCCAGCGCCGCGCGCATCTACTACGAGGCGCGGCGTGATCCAGGAGCCTTCATGTACCCGAAGGTCGAGGTGCCCACGGGCGTTGCCGTGTTCCCGAAGGAACCCTGGCGCGTGCCGAGGAACTGGGCCGAGCAGCGCTTCACCGTCACGCGGTGGACGGAGCTGCCACGAGGCGGGCACTTCGCCGCGCTCGAACAACCCGATCTCCTCCGGGAAGAGATCGTCGAGTTCTTCCGGACTGTCCGCTGAGCCTCGGAGCCAGGGCGGGCCATGCGGGAGTGAAGTGTGCAGGTCCAGCGTGCCGGCGCATCCCGGCCGGCGCCTGGCCTTCCCGGTGCGGGTCCCTGGGATGGAAGCTCTGGAGGAGGTCCCGCGGTGTCGTGGCCGGACGAGGCGCGCGGCCATGCCGCGTTGGGTTCAGCGATGTCCACTCCCGTTTCCTTCAGTGCGTCCTCGCGTGCCATTCGGCCAGGAGCTGCTGCTCACGTGCCATTGCCAACCCGGCTCGCAGGGGAGCCTCCGAACCGCGCTGAGCGTGCCAGGCGAGCGTATCGCCGACGGTTTCCTCGATCGGCCGGAACCGTAGCCCGGCCGCGACGGCTCGGGACACGTCCACGGCGCTGAACCCGGCCATCTCCGGCGCGGAACCGACCCAGAGCGGGAGGTCGCTCCACGGCTGGACCTTCCGTTCGAGCAGGAACGGTTCGTCGACCCAGGTGATCCGCCCATTCGAGCCGGAAGCCGCGCGGCTGGCCTCCAGCAGCGCTCCGAGCGTGACCGAGCCGGGCAGTCCGGTCGCGTGGAAGGTCCCGGTCACTCGTCGTTCGGCGAGGTCGAGGGTCCACGAGGCAAGGTCCCGCACGTCGATGACCTGGACCGGTACCTCGGGGCCGACCGGCGCCAGCACCTCGCCGCCGCGGGCAACACGTACGGTCCAGTAGGTGAAGCGGTCGGTCGGGTCATCGGGGCCGACGATCAGACCCGGGCGGACGATGAGCGAGTCGCCGGGAAAGGCGCTTCGCACGGCATCCTCACACAACGCCTTCAACGGGCCGTAGCTTTCGCCCGTGACGTCCTCGACCGAAGGATCGTCCAACGTGCCGGCGGGCTCGTCCTCGGTGGCGCCCGGCCGCGCCAGGCTGCGGTACACCGAGATTGATGAGATGAAGGTGTAGTGCGCGCACCGTTCGGAGAGAGCCTCCGCGGACATCCGGACGATCCGGGGGACGTAGCCCGAGGTATCGATCACGGCGTCCCACGAGCGCCCGTCGAGGGCATCGAGGCCGTTGGCACGGTCGCCGTGGATTTCTTCGGCGGTAGGGAAGAGCCCCGGGTTGGTCTGGCCGCGGTTGAAGAGGGTGACCTGGTGCCCGCGATCGAGTGCCATCCGCGCGATGTGACGCCCGAGGAAGACCGTTCCGCCGAGTACCAGAAGCTTCATGCGGCGGGAGTCTACAGGCTTCGGGTCTGGACCGCGCCGGAGCGCTAACGCGAGGGGGCCTTGAGTTCGACCACGAGGGTGGCGCGTTCGTTGTCGATGGCGTTGATGGACACGCGCGCCACCCCGCCGAGCTGGGAGAGCCGCTCCTGGAAGTCGAGGAGCTCACCGAAGCCGGAGCCCTTGACATCAAGGTGGATGCGCGCCGGCCGCGCGCTTGGCGGCGGCTGCTGGGCCGGCTCGGGCGTCTCGGCAGGGAAGGCCTGAGGTTCGGGGCGACCGGCCGCGGTGTGCTGGCCCTTGAACCCGGATGCAAGTCCTTCGAGGCCGGTCACCACCAACTGGATGCTCGCGATGGCCGCGAGGTAGTCGTCCCGGAGACGGAGGAGTGGGGCGGCGATCGCATCCGCCAGACCGGATGAGAAGGTGGTGGCTGGCGCGGGCTGTGTGGCGCGCTCGGCTGCTTCGTTCAGGCGGTCTTCGAGTTCGCCGAGCCGGTCGAGCAGGCGTTCGTAGTCCTCGCGCAAGAGGTCGTAGCGGCGCCTGAGCTGGCGTACGGCGGCATCACCCGAAGCGGCTTCCTGCAGCCGTTCGAGCAGCGCGTCATCCGGATGGTTGCCAGTGTCGCTCACCAGTACTCCCGGGAGGCCATTGGCGCCCGGGGGCCAGGATGCCTAGGCGGTGTGGGCTGCCACGGTGACCGGACGTGCCGGGTTCCCGCCTTCGAGCCGGTAGCCGAAGCCCCGGACCGTGACCAGGTACCGCGGCTCGTGCTCGACGGGCTCCAGCTTGCGCCGGATGCGCCGGACATACACCTTGAAGACATCCTGTGCTTCCCGCGGGAGATACTCGTAGTCGGCCGTCACGGCATTGAGGATTTCGTGAGGGCGGAGGACACGTCCGCTGTGGCGGGCCATGTACTCCACGATCCGGAATTCCGATGCCGTGAGGGCCACGTGCGCTCCCGCGCGCTGCACCTCGCATCTATCTACATCGACGGTTAAGTCTCCGACCTGAAGGAGGCCGGATTCTTCCGCTGCCCCTCCATCATACGCCCCATGGCGGCGCAACACGGCCCGCAGCTGGGCGACGATGACACGGGCGTCGGCCGCGAGATCGAGGCACGCATCGGCCCCGGCGAGAAGGCACTCGGCGATCAGTTCGGCCGAGCCGCCAGCATGGACGGCGACGATTGGGACGCCCGCGGCAGCCAGTTCCACGATTGCGAGAGGAGCCGTGACGGAGCGCGGACCGACAAACCACGCGACCGCGGTGAACTCACCGGAGCAGGCCAGCGCGAGTGCCGGCTTGCCGGGTTCGCGTTCGAGAACGGCCATGCCGCCTTCGTGGAGCGCTCGCACAAAGCCGCGAGTGGAGGCCTCGTAGGGCGCCACCAGAAGGCAACTTTCGAAAGATGAGCGCGGAATCTTCACCGAATTCCCACCCGAGTGACACTTTCCCGAAGCGTGGAAGCTGATTATAAACATCTTTGTCAAGAGGGGAAGCCCTTATTTATGCCACGCCTGGCCCTGAGACGCCCGGCGTTGTGCCATGAGGTCCGGGACCCGTACCGGGGAAGATGAGGGGTATTTCCGAGGCGTATCCAGCCGAATACCGTGGTATGGGACACGCAGAACGCATCCACACCTACGACGACGAGTTGCACGAGCGGCGGCGGCGGCTGGCAGTTGTCCGGGAGCCTATCGACTTCGAGGCCGAGCGGCTCAAGCGGCTGGTCGATCGGGCCCGGGACACGCGCGACCCGTAGCTGGCGGCAGCCCGCGGCGGTTTGCCGTGCCAGGCCGGCGCCGCCTATACTTCGGGCCAGAAACGCCTGCTCTCGAGGGCGGGCCTCCATGCGTCCCGGAGTCTCCACATAATGCCAATTACCTCCAAGCGCGAGTGGCTGCAGGGCCCCTACGCGAAGGCCATCGAGCGGGCCCCGGAGCGGGCCAAAGTGTTCGAAACCACGGGCAAGATGCCCATCGAGCCCATCTACACCCAGGACGACCTTCGCGATTGGGATCCCGTCACCGAGCTTGGCTTTCCGGGCGAGTTTCCGTTCACCCGTGGCATCCAGCCCACGATGTACCGCGGCCGCTTCTGGACCATGCGCCAGTATGCCGGCTTCGGCACCGCCGAGGAATCGAACCAGCGCTACCGTTACCTGCTGAACCAGGGCCAGACCGGTCTCTCCGTGGCCTTCGACCTGCCGACGCAGATCGGCTACGACTCGGATGACCCGATGGCGGCGGGCGAGGTCGGCAAAGTCGGTGTCGCGATCGACTCCATCGAAGACATGCTGACGCTGTTCGAGGGCATTCCGCTCGATAGGGTCACGACATCGATGACGATCAATGCCACCGCATCGATCCTGCTGGCGCTCTACGTCGCGGTGGGCAAGCGGCAGGGAGTCAGCCCGGACAAGCTGGGCGGCACCGTCCAGAACGATATCCTCAAGGAATACATCGCACGCGGGACGTACATCTACCCGCCGAAGCCCAGCATGCGGCTCATCACCGACATCTTTGCCTACTGCAAGGATGTGGTCCCGCAGTGGAACACCATTTCGATCTCCGGCTACCACATGCGCGAGGCTGGCTGCACGGCCGCCCAGGAGATCGCTTTCACCCTCGCGGATGGCATTGCCTACGTCGACGCGGCGATCTCCGCGGGCCTCGATGTGGACGACTTCGCCGGGCGCCTGAGCTTTTTCTTCGCCTGCCACAACAACTTCCTCGAGGAGGTCGCCAAGTTCCGCGCGGCACGGCGGCTGTGGGCACGGATCATGCGCGACCGGTTCAACGCGAAGAGCCCGCGTTCCCAGATGCTGCGATTCCACACGCAGACCGGCGGCGCTACCCTCACCGCCCAGCAGCCCGAAAACAACATCGTCCGCACCGCCGTGCAGGCGCTGGCGGCGGTGCTCGGCGGCACGCAATCGCTGCATACGAACTCCATGGATGAAGCGCTCGCGCTGCCAACCGAGAAGGCCGTTCAGATCGCGCTCCGCACCCAGCAAATCCTGGCCTATGAGAACGGGGTCGGCGACATCGTCGATCCCCTGGGCGGGTCCTACTACGTCGAGGACATGACCAACCGCCTCGAAGCCGAGGCGCGCGAGTACATCGAGACTATCGATAGGCTCGGGGGCGCGCTGGTTGCCATCGAGAAGGGCTTCCAGCAAAAGGAGATCCAGGAGGCGGCCTACCGCTACCAGATGCAGGTCGAGTCGAAGGAGCGGGTCATCGTGGGGGTGAATGACTTCGTTGTGCAGGAAGACGCCGCCCCCGACCTGCTTCGGGTGGACCCGTCTATCGGGCAACGCCAGGTCGAGAAGCTCCGCGCGTTGCGGGCCAACCGCGATAGTGCGGCGGTCGAGGGGCTGCTGGCAAAGCTGGAAGCCGCCGCGCGGGGTACCAATAACCTGCTGCCAATCATGGTTGAGTGCGTGGAAGCCCGCGTCACCCTCGGTGAGATCAGCCACCGCCTGCGGAAGGTATGGGGCGAACAGCGGGAACCGGTGTTCATCTGATGACCGATGACGATGTCCGCGGGCGCGCCGATGAACGCCGCAGGTTGTTGAGCGAACTGGACCTCGAACGCAACCAGCTCATCCGCAATATCGAAACCTGCCGTATCCGCGACATCGACCGGCCATTCATCGGCGACTGGTCCCTGAAGGACATCGCCGGGCACGTGGCATCGTGGGAGGCCGAAGTCGTGACCGCCATCCGCGAGTTGCGGCACGGCTCGCGACCAGCGCTCCTCGATTTCGACCCGGCGAACCAGGATACCTGGAACAACGACCACGCCGAACGCAAGCGCGACCTGAACTTCTGGAGCGTGCTGGAGCAGCTCAAGGGTGGCCGGGCGCGGCTGCTGGAGGAGCTCTCGAATGTCTCCGACGAGGATCTCACGGCAGAGGGCTCGCTCTACGGGCGGCTCGTCCAGGCGATGATCGACCACGACCGGGAGCACTGGCACCAGATCGCGGCCAGGCTTGCGGGGATGGAAGGCGCTCGCCGCACCGGACCACAGTCGGTGGTCGAAGAAGTCACATCAAACTCCTGAGGGGCACACCAACCGCATGCTGACCAAGATCCACCACGTGGGCGTCGTCGTACATAGCGCCGATGAGGCGCTCAAGTTCTATCGCGATGCCCTCGGGCTTCCCGTCACCGCCGACCGGATCATCGAGGACCAGGGCGTGCGCGGGGTGCTCCTGCAGATCGGCAACTCGGAGATCGAGCTGCTGGAGCCGACGCGGGACGATACGGGCGTGGCGAAGTTCCTCGCCTCGCGCGGCGAAGGCATGCACCACATCTGCTTCGAATCCGACAATGTCGATGCGGAGCTGGAAGGGGCCCGCGCGAAGGGCCTGGAGCTCATCGATCAGAAACCGCGGCCTGGCCTCGCAGGCATGATTTGCTTCTTGCATCCGAAGGCGAACCATGGCGTCCTCGTGGAGTTCGCGACGCCGCTCGCGGAAGGGCATTAACCTCCATGGCCGGCATCGGTGCCACGCATATCGACCACATCGTCATTTCCTCGAACGACAGCGGCAGGGTCGCGCAGACCTTCGCGGAGAACCTCGGCATCGAGATCAAGCGAACAATGATCCGGCCCGGTACATCGGCACAGCTCGCCTTCGCCAAGCTGCAAGAGGTCGTCCTCGAATTTGCCGGGCCACCGCAGGTCAATCCGGATGAAGAGGTGAAGGCCAGGCTCTGGGGCATGGTCCTCGCGGTGGAAGACATCGAGGCGGCGGTGGCGCACCTGCGTGGACTCGGCTACGCGGTGAGCGACCCGCGCCCCGCCGTCCAGCCGGGCGCGAAGATCGCGTCCGTGAAGGACGGCACGAGCGGCGTCCCGTTCGCCGTTATCCAGTACAACGCCACCCCGGTGGAGGGAGACTGACATGAAAGCAACGCGCATCGACCACGTGGGAATCGTGGTGAAGGACCTGGACGCCGCCCTGGCGACGTTTTCGCGCAACTTCGGCTTCCCGGTCGATTCGAGCAGGGGTGGCGAAGTCGCGGCGCTGGGGATCAAGAACGCGTTCATGCCGGTTGGTGACAGCGACCTCGAGTTCATCCAGCCGCTCACCGGCGAGGGCCCGGTGGCCCAGTTCGCGGCCGAGCGCGGAGAGGCCATGTTTCTGCTCTCGATCGAGGTTGATGACATCGATGCCGCCGTCGCGCACCTGCGCGCGGCAGGCGCGCGGGTGGGGAATCCGAGCAACGGCGTCGCCTTCGTTTCGGCCACATCCAGCCACGGCGTAAACCTGCAGCTGATCCAGCGCAAGTAGCGCGCGGACGGTAACCTAGGCACTACAGAACGGACGAACCCCGGGGAGAGTGAGTATGAGCACAACCACCACGACGGCGCAGATCCGCGTCTTGATCGCGAAGCCCGGCCTGGACGGCCACGACCGCGGAGCGAAGGTGGTCGCCCGCGCCCTGCGCGACGGCGGGTGCGAGGTGATTTACACCGGCATCCGCCAGACCCCGGAGATGATTGCCGAGGCGGCGCTCCAGGAAGATGTCGACGTCGTCGGCCTCAGCATTCTTTCGGGCGCGCACCTCGAGCTCTTCCCGCGGGTGGTCGAAGAGCTCAAGAAACGCGGGGTCGATGATGTCCTGCTGTTTTGCGGGGGGATCATCCCGGAAGAGGACACCGAGGCGCTCACCAAGCTTGGCTTCCGGGCGATTTTCCGGCCGGGGACGAATACCCAGGACATCGTGAAGTTCGTCTACGACAACGTGAAGAAGTAACCGTGGACGACCTGGTCCAGCGGTTCCTCTCCGGCGACCGCCGCGCGCTCGCCCGGATCATCAGCCGCGTCGAAAACGGTACGCCCGAGGGGCGCGACTACGTCCGCGCCCTGTTCCCGCACTCTGGCAAGACGCACATCATCGGCATCACCGGCAGCGCCGGTTCGGGCAAGAGCACCCTCACGGGCGCGCTTGCGGCCGAATACCGGAGGCGAGGAATGACCGTCGGTATCGTCGCCGTCGACCCATCGAGCCCGTTCACCAGGGGTGCCATCCTTGGCGACCGCATCCGCATGCAGGATCTCGCGCTCGACCCGGGTGTGTACGTGCGGAGCATGGCGGGCCGGGGCGCCCTCGGCGGACTTGCCCCTTCCATCGCCGACGTGGTGGCGGTGATGGACGCATTCGGCTTCGACTGCGTCCTCATCGAGACCATCGGGGCGGGCCAGGACGAGGTGGAAATCGCGGGGACCGCGATGACCACCATCCTGGTGAACAACCCGGGCACGGGCGACGACATCCAGGCGCTCAAGGCCGGGATCATCGAAATCGCCGACATCCTGGTAGTCAACAAGGCGGACCACCCGGGTGCCGACATCCTGGTGAGCCAGCTGCAGGCACTCCTCGCGCTTTCGCCGGCCGGGTCGAGGCGGCCCCCCATCCTGAAGACCACGGCAACGAAGGGCGAGGGTCTCGAGGCGCTGGCGGACGCGATCGCGGAGCATTACCGGTACCTCTCGGAGTCGGGTCAGCTGGCGAAGCACCGCGAGGAAGACGCCCGGCACCAGGTGCTTTCGATCACCCGCCAGATCGTGTTGGAGCGGATCCGTGCCGCCACCCCGGACGAGGAACTCGAGGCACTGGTGAAGCGTGTGGCCGCCCGCGAGCTGGACCCGCACAGCGCGGCCGAGAACCTCGCCGCCTCGGTGCTGATCTGAGCGGCGGGAAGGCGCGCCGCCGCGTGGTACGATCGCCCGAATGACGGCCCAACGCATCCGTGTCTGGTTCCGCAAGGGAGACCGTGTCCGCTACATCTCGCACCTCGACGTGCTCCGCTTCTGGGAGCGCGCGATCCGGCGGGCCGGGCTGCCGCTGTCGTACTCACAGGGGTTCACGCCGCACCCAAAGCTGGCCTTCGCGGCTCCGCTGCCGTTGGGCTTCACCGCCGAACGGGAGGTGATGGACGTCACGCTCGATGAGGCCGTCCCGGTGGATGAGTTCGCGGGGCGCCTCCGGGAGGAGGCGACAGGGGATCTCGCCGTGGTGGCCGTCGAGGAGGTGGCGCTGAGCGCACCCCCGCCCCAGGCAGCGATGCTCTGGGCCGACTACAGCATGGTGATGCCGGGCCTCTCGCCCGCGGAGGCACAGCGCGCTATCGACGATTTCGCCCGGCAGACCGCGATGCCGTGGCGCGAAGAGCGCGGAGAGCGCGTGCGCGAGTACGACCTGCGCGCGGCGACGGCCTGGGTGCGGTTCAGGCCGGCCGATGGCGGCGTCGTGCTCTCCATGCGCATGCAGGCCGACCAATCGCTGACCGCGCGCCCCGAGGCACTGGCGGCGGCGCTGTTCCCGGACCGCGAGTGCGGGCCGATTACGCGGGATGGTATCGTCCTCGACGAACGATCGAAGGCGAGGGAGCTATGGCGGCGGTTCGGCCAGTACCAGTAGGCGGCGTGAGCGTCCGACCGGCCACGCCCCGCGATGGCCCGGCCCTGTTCGGGATGTGGCAGAAGGCTCGCGAACATAACGCAATGGTCGACCGGCGCATCGTGCCAGCCCCCGTATCGCAGCCGGAGTTTCTCGCGCAGCTCGAGGAGACGCTCCCACGCCGCCAGTCCGCAGCGTTTGTCGCGGAGATCAACGGCCGACTCGCGGGGTTCATCAGTGGCGGCGTGGAGGCCAACCCGCCGGATCGCCTCCCCGAACGCCACGCAACCATCGGGTACCTCTATGTCTCGGAGCAATTCCGGCGGCGGGGGGTGGGGCGTGCCCTGTTCGAGGCAGTCGCGCGCTGGGCCAGGAACACAGACGGGCTTTCGCACTTCGAGATGACGGTGGTGGCCGCGGATACCGGGGCCGCGGCGTTCTGGCGGTCCATCGGCTTTTCGCCATTCATCTCCCGGCTGTGGGCTCCGCTGAGCGCACCCGAGCAGGACGCATGAGCGCCATCTACCTGGTCCGGCACGGCGAGACCGCCTTCAACCGCGACGGCAAGGGACTGGGCCGCTCGGATATCCCCCTGACCGGGCTGGGCGAGCGGCAGGCTGAGGCGGTCGGAGGGGCCTTCTCGGGGGTACCGGTCGCGCGAATCTACTCCAGCCCGCTGGCGCGGGCGCTCCGGGTGGCCGAAGCGGTTGCGCGGGTGGTTGGTATTCCCGTGGAGGCGCGGGAGGAGCTTACCGAAATGGACGTCGGCGAGACGGAAGGGCTGGACTTCGCACACATGCGCACGCGCTTCCCCGAGTTCATCCGCCGCTGGACGGGCCCAGATGCGGCCGGCACGGCGCTGCCCGGCGGTGAGAGCCTGCGCGATGTGGCCGGGCGGCTGGCGACCCTGGCCGCCGAGCTCCGCGACCCCGGCGGCGGCGACGTCGTTGTCGTGTCACACAATTTCGTCATCAAGGTGCTGCTCTGCACCCTGCTGGATGTGCCGCTCGAGAACTTCCGCGCGTTCCAGGTCGACCTGGCCTCGATCAGCGAGGTGAGCGTCCGAACCGGCCGCGTCTCGGTCCGGCGCCTTAACGATGTCTGTCATCTGGATGCCTTGAATCTTGTCCCGGCGGCGCGTAGCGTGTGACGACAGCGTATGGGAGCGCTTCAGGGTACCCGCACCCGCCTCATCGTCTTCGCGTGCCTGGCAGTCGCCGGGTATTTCGCCTATACAGCGGCCACCGGCTGGATCCGCAACCAGCAGCTGTCCGACGACCGGGCCGCCGCCGAGCGCCGGTTGCAGGAGCTGGAGGACAAGAAGGCGTACCTGGAGGCGGTCCGGGACTACGTCGGCTCGGATGCCTACGTCGAACAGCAGGCGCGCCGCCAGCTCGGCTATATCCGTGAGGGAGAAGTCCCCTTTGTGGTCACCAGCCCCCCTGTCCGGGACGACGGGAACCCCACCGGATCCTGGTGGGAGCGGCTCTTCCCCCGCTAGGCCAACCTTCGACCGTGTCTGCCGGAAGGTCATCGCGCTCGCAACCCGTGAGCGGATGTTCCGGCGCGTCTCGAAGGTGCTCGTGGCCGTTTCTGGTGGCGCCGACTCTATCGCCACGCTGCTGGTGATGCTTGGTCTGCGCGAACGATTCGGGTTCGAGGTCGAGGCCGTTCACTTCGACCACAAGCTGCGGCCGGAGTCGGTGGCGGAGATGGACGCCGTCCGGGCGCTCTGCAAGGAGCTCGGTGTTGAGTGCGTGACCGGGGAGGGGGATGTCGCGGGCGTGGCCGCCAGGCAGCGGCGAGGCATCGAAGAGACGGCGCGCATGATGCGCTACCAGTTCATGGCGTTCGTGGCTGAAAAGGAGCGCGCGGACTGTGTTGTCACGGGCCACACCGCGGACGACCAGGCGGAAACGGTCCTGATGCGCATTGTCCGTGGGTCGGGCGTTCGTGGCATCCGCGGGATGCTCCCGGTCGCGAGCGTCCCCGGTGCGAGCGAACGCCGGCTGGCGCGGCCCCTGCTGGTGGCCACCCGCAAGGAAACCGAAGCCATTTGCGCGGAGTTCGGCATGACGCCGGCGCGCGATCCCGCCAACGCCGATCCTGCATTCACCCGGAGCCGGGTGCGAGGAGAGGTGCTCAGGACGCTGCGCTCCCTCAATCCATCGGTCGATGATGCGCTGCGCGGGCTCGCGTCGAGCGCGCGCGAGGCATTCGAGTTGGTCGAGAAGCGATCCTTCGAAGTGCAGCCGCGCGAACGGGGCCCCATCGGCGCGATCTTCGCGCTCGGGCCGTTCCGCGATCTCCCGCCGGAAGCGCTGACCCTTGTGGTCGAACGCGAGGCGGCGTTCTATCACCTGCAGCCGGAGACCAACCGCACACGCATCGAGAACCTCCGCGCGGTACTCCGTAAGGGCTCGGGTTGGGTCGCCTTTGGCGACACCATGGTTGAGGTGTCATGCGGCCAGGTGCGCCTGGGACCGCGCCTCGAGCCCGTGGAAGCCTTCCCCGCGGCGATTCTCAACGTCCCGGGGAGCACGCGCGCGGGACCGTGGCGTGTGGATGTCCTGACGAGTCCCGTCGACCCGGCACCGGCGAGCCCGGTGCTTCCATTGGGCGAAGGAGCGGCGCGGGGAGCGCTGCGGGCCCGGCCGCCGCAGCCGGGTGACCGCATCAGGTGGCACGGAATGACGCGGAAGGTCTCGGACCTGCTCGTCAACGAGAAGGTCCCGACGTGGGAGCGCCCCGGCATCGTGGCGCTGGCCGACTCGGCGCGAGTGCTGGGGCTCTTCACGGCGACGCGAGTCTTCCCGGCCGATGCGGAGGGTGAGCCCGGTCTCTGGGTCCGCCTGGTTGCCATTCCCCGGCCCTGACGGGCGCCTGTCAGCAGGAGCTCGGTTCAGTCCCGGCGGAACTGCCGCAGAAACGCCCCGAGTCGCCCGTGGAGCCCGGGTTCCGCCGCGAGAAGCCCGCGAACGTGTGGCTCGGGCTGGTTGAACACCAGCGGGTCTCCCAGGACGCCGGTCACGCGCAACCCCGCGGCCACGCAGAGTGCGGCGCCAGCAGCCACGTCCCATTCGGCGCGGCCGTAGCCGGTGACGACGGCATTGCCCTCACCGCGCGAAAGGAGCGCCAGGCGATACGCCACGCTGCCCACGCCGCGTGGCTTTGCCCCGGGCGGAAGCGGCGGCAGCTCGTCGTGTGTCTGCTCGCCGCGGCCCACGAGCACATCGAACGGCGAGCCCGTGGGTTGGGTGGGTGGGCGCTCGGCCGAGGCCAGGCAGTCGGCGGCGAAGAGTTCACCGCTGGCCGGGTTGAGGACGACGCCGAGGGCGGGGCGCCCCTCGATAGCCAGGCCGATGGAGATGGCGTACTCGGGGATGCCCTGCAGGTACTCGCGCGTCCCGTCGATGGGGTCGACGATCCAGACCCGGTCGCGATCGAGGCGGTGGCCAGTATCGGTATGTTCCTCGCTCAGCCACCCATCGGATGGGAAGGCCCGAGTGAGCTGTTCGTGGAGGATCTCCGCGGCCCGGATGTCGGCCTCGGAGACGAGCTCCCAGCCTTCCTTGCGGCCGTAGCGCACGCCCTCGCGGCGGAGGCGTGCGACCTCGTCACCGGCGGTGCGGGCCGCTTCGACGGCGACGCGGAGTTCCTCGGCGAGCATGGCTCCATTGTGCCCGCCGCCGCCCCCGGGGGCACGCTCAGGCGAAGGCCGCGAAGAGCTCCTCGAACGCCTTCACCTGCCCTCCACTCGTGGACGAGGGCACGAGGATCGGCGTCTTCACCCCCGCGGCGAACCAGGCCTCAAGGCCCTCGAGGACCTGCTTCCTCGTGCCGTGGAGCGTCGCATCGGAGAGCCAGCGCTCGGTCATCAGCCCGGGCAGGGCGTCGCGGTCGCCGCGGGCGAGGGCGGCCTCGATGGCCTCCATCTCCGCGGTGTAGCCCGCTTCCTTCCAGTAATTGCGGTAGTTCGGCAGCATCACGTATCCCGTGAGCGCCCGCTTCATCACGTTCGCGGCGGCGGCCGGATCGTTGTCGTCGATGCAGGTAGGTATCATATTGCCGATGAAGAAGTCGCCGTTCCGCTTCTCGGCGGGGATGAGCGACAGCGAGTCCGGGACATGTGAGCGTGAGGCGTTGGCCCAGACGGCGCCCTCCGCGATTTCGGCCGAGAGCTGGACCATCTTCTTGCGCAGCGTGGCAAGCACGATGGGCGGCAGCGGGCCGACCTGTTGCGAGGCGGCCCGCATGTTCTCGACATAACTCCGAATGTCGCTCAGCGGCTTGCCGGTCCGCACACCCAGGCGCTCGTTGGCGGGCGCGTGGCTCACGCCGATGCCCAGGTAGAAGCGGCCGTCGCTCACTTCGTGGATGTAGGCGGCCGATTGCGCAAGGTCGAACGGCACACGGTAGTAGATGGGCATAATCGACGTGCCGAACTTGATTTCGTTGGTGGCGTGGGCGATGGAAAGGCAGAGCCCCATGCCATCGCCGAAACTGGCGCAAAAGATCCCCTGGAAGCCGGCCTTCTCGATCCGCCGGGCAGTTTCGATGGTCCACTTGCGCCGTCCCGGCGCGGCGGCGAGGGCAACCGCGGGCATCTGCATGACGTTTCGCCTCCGTGGTGCGGTGGATGTGCTGGAGGGACTATACCGGGGCACCGCCGAGGGCGCTCACGACATCACGCACGCCGATCGATCCCGGGCTGAGGCAGGATGACCGGCGTGGCGAACGTGCCGGGAAGGATGCGGCGCCGCGGTCGAAGCGGTCGGCGATCGGCTGCCCTGTCCGTGGCCGGCCACGGTGGAAGGATGCATGTTCGCCGCGCAATCTCCGCCGTGGCGATGTTGTACGCTCGATCCCATGCCAAATCGACTCGCCCACGAAACGAGCCCCTACCTGCTGCAGCATGCCGGGAACCCGGTCGACTGGTACCCGTGGGGAGACGAGGCGTTTGCGAAGGCGCGCGCCGAGGACAAGCCGATCCTGCTCTCCATTGGGTATAGCTCGTGCCACTGGTGCCACGTGATGGCGCACGAATCGTTCGAGGACCCGGCAACGGCGGACCTGATGAACCGCTATTTCGTGAACATCAAGGTCGACCGGGAGGAGCGGCCGGATGTCGATAGCGTGTATATGACCGCCGTGCAGGCGGTCACCGGCTCGGGCGGGTGGCCGATGACCGTGTTCATGACTCCCGACGGCCAGCCGTTCCATGCGGGGACGTACTTCCCGCCCGAGGATAGCCACGGCCGCCCGGGGTTTCCTCGCGTGCTCCAGTTCCTGCACGAAAAGTGGACCCAGGAACGGGAGCAAGTCCTGGAATCGGCCCAGGGCCTGGCCGGCCATCTGCGGCAGGCCGCGGCGCGCGTGGCGGGGCCGGGGGCGCCGATCTCTCACGAGACCACGAACGCGGCCGTGGAGCGGATGGCGGAACACTACGACACGACCTGGGGTGGAATTGGCACGGCACCGAAGTTCCCGAGCCCTTCGAACCTTGAGTTCCTCCTCGCGGTCCATTACCGCGATGGGCGGTCGACCGAGACTGGCCAGGCCGCCCTGGAGATGGTGCTGCACACACTCCGGGCCATGGCCACCGGGGGCATATACGACCAGCTCGGCGGCGGCTTCGCGCGCTACAGTGTCGACGAGCGGTGGCTGGTCCCGCACTTCGAAAAGATGCTCTACGACAATGCCCAGCTCGCCCGGCTCTACCTCCACGCCTACCAGTTGACCCGGGACGAGGGACTTGCCCGCATCGCGCGGGAGACGCTCGACTTCCTCCTCCGCGAGATGCAGGACCCGGCGGGCGGCTTCCACGCGGCCCTCGACGCCGACAGCGAGGGCATCGAGGGAAAATACTACGTCTGGACGATCGACCAGGTGCGCGAGGTGCTGGGCGACGACACTGACCTCGCCGTTGGGTGGTACGGCCTCACGCCAGAGGGGAACTTCCATGACCCGCACCACCCGGAACTGACCGGGCGGAACGTCCTGAGCGCCAGACCGGACGTGGCGAACCTGCTTTCGCGCTTTGGTTTGGGTGAGGAGCAGCTTCTCGACCGCATGGACGGGATCCAGGCGCGGTTGCTCCAGGCGCGCGAGCAGCGCGTCCGGCCGGGCCTCGATGACAAGGTCCTCACGTCGTGGAACGGCCTGGCGCTCGCGGCGTTGGCCGAGGCGGCGCGGGTCCTTGACGAGCCTGAGTACGGGCTGGCGGCGGTACGCCTCGCCGCCTTCCTGCGCGAATCCTGCTGGCGCGACGGCCGGCTGCTGCACACGTGGAAGGGTGGAATCGCGAAGGTGGAGGGGATGCTGGAGGACTACGCCTACCTGGGCCTGGGCCTGGTGGAGCTGTACAAGCTGACCGGCGAGCTCGACCACCTGGAGTGGGCCCGCGACCTCCTTGACCACATCCTCAAGCGATTCCGCGACGCAGAGCGGGGCGGGTTCTACGAGACCGCGGTTGATGGCGAGCCGCTCATCGTCAGGCAGAAGCCGTTCTTTGATGCGGCAACCCCCTCCGGAAATGGGGCGGCCGCGTTGTTCGCGCTGTGGATGGGCCGGTACTACGGTCCCGCCGCCTGGGAACACGTGGTTGACGAGGTGGTGTCGAACGTGGCTGACCATCTGCTCCAGGCGGCCACCGGGTTTGGCACGATCCTGCAGGCGATGGAGTTTGCGCTTTCGCCGCATCGCGAAATTGCGATCGTCGGCGGCGCCCTGGAACGGCGTCCGCTCGAGCAGGCCATCGCGCGGAGCTTCTTGCCCTGGACCGTGATCGCGCCGAGCTCGGATGGCGAGGGGCTGCCGATTTTTGAAGGCCGGGCGCCGGCGGGCCAGCCCCTGGCCTACGTGTGCGAGAACATGACCTGCCGGGTGCCGGCCAGCACCGCCGAGGAACTTGCGGCACAGCTTGCCTGATTCGAACCACGGCCGCTCTGCCGCCGCGACCGGGTTCTTCGCCGGATCGACCAGGTAGCCGAACTCCGGGAGAGTGGCGCGGGAACCTCGCGGGAGGCCGAAACCGGATCGTCCGGCGCGGCCCCGGAGAAGTCACCGGGGCTCTGGATCGAATGCGCCGGGAAGGGCTCCTCCTGATTGGCGCCGCGGGACATGTAGTCGTCCTCTTGCGGCACGATCCCCGCCGCGTTCCAAAGGAAGTTGATGCGGCTTGCGGCGGATCACGACGCGAAGACGTCTTCCACGTTCGTGATACGAATGCGCTCGGGCGTCAGACCCAGCTCGTAGGCGCCCACAATACGGTCCTCCGCCAGCAGCTCGGCGGGCTTTTCGCCGTCATAGGTGATGGTCGCCGGCTGTGGCGAAAGCAGTTGCTCGCGGAGCGCCTCCGGATCGGCGGCGATCATCACCACCTGCAGGTTGTGCCACGAGAGGTGGCGCCGGACCGCGTCGTTCACGCGTTCGGCGGTGAGCTTCGCGAGTTCGCCCCGGACATACGCCGTGAACTCCGGAATTCCGTACCAGTCGCTGTCGAGCGCATAGCCGAGCTGCTGGTCCTGGGTCTTCGTCATCACGAAGACGTTCTTCGCCAGGTACTCGCGGGTGGTCTCGAAATCTGCCTCCGAGATGCCGTCCCGGACGAGGTTGCGAAGCTCGTACATGGCTAACTTTAACGCAAAGACGGCCTGTTCGGGCCGCAACGGGCGCAGCCACACCTCGAAGGCCTGGGCCCGCCGGCCCAGGTTGGGGTCGGGGAAGACCTGGTACATGCCGCGCGGAAACGCCTCGATGTAGGCATAGTCGCCGTAGTTCATGCCGCGGACTTCGCGGATGCGGTTGTACAGGCGCCCGTGGGACGCCCGGTGCTCGCCGAGCCATGCCCTCGCCAGCCAGAGCGCCACGAAGTCGGGATGGCCGCGGCGAACCTCGATCGGGTGGCCGAACGATATCGCGACCGAGCGTGTGTCCTTCCTGACGATCTCCACCTCCAGGCCGGCCAATTCCCGGGGAACGACCGTTGCGGGCTGCCGCGGCGCCCCTTCGGGAAGCGCGGCCAACGCGCGCTGAAGTGCTGCCGACGCAGCCGCTGACACGTTGCCGGCGGTGCCAACCACCAGGTTCGAGCGGGTGTAGCTCGAGGCGACGAACGCCCGGACATCATCGAGACTGATGGACTCGATGCCGGCCACCGTCCCGGGAGTGGGATGGCCGTAGGGCGTGCCGGCGAAAAGCAGCTCCTGCAGGCGCTCTTTCCCGAGCTCCTCCTCATTGTTCGAGCGAAGGTCCTGTACCAGCTCGTTGAGCTGGATCGCCTTGAGCCTCTGGAAGTCCTCGTCGCGGAAGCCCGGGCGCGTCAGCTGCGGGAGGGCAATGGCAAGGAACTCGGCGAGCGTATCGATGTGCGCTACGCCGGTGAAGGTGGTCATCTCGCGGTCGACCTGTGCCGAAAACGACGCGGCCAGCGGAAAGAGCGCGCGGGTGATCTCGTCGAAGGCCATGTCCTGGCTGCCCGCTTCGGCGATCATCGCGGCGGCGAGCGCCGCGAGGCCTTCCTTGCCGGGCGGGTCGTATGCCGAGCCGGTTCCGAACAGGAGCTTGAAGCGCACGAGCGGTGACGCGGAGGGGAGCGCGATGGTCCGGACCGGCGTGGGGCTCCCGGCGTGCCCGCTCTCGATCGACGGCGCCGTGAGCAGTTCGGGCCCGGGAGTCTCGTGGGAGAGCAGCGCGACGACCATGTTCGCGTCGCGCAGGTAGCGGCCCGCGGCAGCTTCGAGGTCCGCGACCTCCAGGGCGTCGATGGTCCGGAAGAACTGGTTGAGCGTGGAGTACGACCGCTCGAAGCGCACGAACCGGGCAAGGGTCGCTGCAATCGATTCGGAGTTGTCGAGCGTGCGTGCGAAGGCGTAGCGATTGTGGGATTTCGCCTCGGCCAGGCGCTTCGCGGCCACCGGTTCACGGCGCGCCAGGGCGAACGTGCCGGCGATCGCGTCACGCACGTAACGCACGTCCTCAAAGCGCTTCACGCGGGCGAACACGGTCGCCAATCCCGGGTCCTGCTGCGCTGGCAGGTAGGGGAACAGCTGGTCGACGACCTGCTCCTTCTCGACCAGGCGCCGGAAGAGGTCCGAGGTCTCGCCGAAGTGAAGGTCGAGCAACACGTCGAGGGCGGCGTAGTCACGGGCGGTTGCGGAAAACCGGGGACCGTGGAAGGCAACGGAGACCCACGGCAGGGTGGGCGTGGCCCAGGGATGATGGACCACGGCCGGCTCGACATGAGGAGGCTCCTGGGGGATCTCGACGGCTTGAATGTGGCCAGGCTGCCACGCCCCCCAGTGCTTCTCGACAAGGAGCACGGCCGCCTCCGGGTCGACGTCGCCCGCGACGATGACGGTGGTGTAGCCGGGGCGGTACCAGCGCTGGAAGAAGGTCTTCGAGTACTCGAACTGGTTGGGCATGTCTTCGATGTCGGCGATGAAGCCCATGGTGGTGTGCTTGTAGGGATGGATGCTGAAGGCATGGTCGCGCTGGACTTCGATGAGCTTGGTGAGCGGGTCGGCCGCGCTCTTGTTGTATTCGCCAAGCACGGCCCGGGCTTCCGTCTTGAAGTCGGCCTCGCTGTAGGCCAGGTTCATGAAGCGGTCAGCTTCGATTTCGAGGATGGTCTCCAGGTCGTCCTTCGCGAAAGTCAGGTGGTAGTTCGTGTAGTCGTCGGTGGTATAGGCGTTCTGGCGGGCGCCCGAGCGAGTCACGATCTCCTGGTAAACGCCGGCCGGGTAGCGTTCGGTGCCGCGGAACATCATGTGTTCGAAGAAGTGGGCGAACCCCGATTTTCCCGGTTCGATTTCGTTTCGCGAACCTGCCTGCACCGGGATCTGGAGCGACACGAGGTTGGGGTAGCCCGTGTTCAGCGCGAGCACGCGCAGCCCGTTTGGCAGCGTGTGCTCGATGGCCGGGAAGGGGACGACGTCGTTGGATTCGGGGAGGATCTGCATGTCGCGCTCTCGCCATGTCGGTATCCCGGACAGTCTATACGAGGCGGCGGCACGCAGGCCCACCGGAAGCGGCCTCCGCGGCGCTGCGCCTCGGAAGTCATCCGGGCAGTGGAGCGCAGACCCGGTCCGGAAGCGGGGATCGGGCACGCGAGCGGCCGGAGCCCGGGCGGCGATGCGACGGGCACCGGGCGCGAAGCGCTCCAGCGGCTACTTCGCGGCCGGGCGCGCGGCCACCTCGGCCATGGCTTCGCCCAGGCGGTGAATGCCTTCCTCGATTTCCTCCATCGCGACGTAGCTGAAGGCGAGCCGCAGGTGGTTGGTCGCCTGGCCATCAGCGAAGAACTGCGGCCCCTGCCCCACGATCACGCCGCGCTCGTTGGCGGCCAGCTGGACATCGCGGGAGCTTATGCCGGGGCGCAACTGGAGCCAGAGGAAGAAACCGCCGAGGGGCCGGACGTAGCTGCAGTAGCCGGCGCAGTACCTTGCCAGCGCCGCCTCCACGCGTTCGAGCTTGCGCAGGTAGATGCCCCGGAGGTCCTCGACGTGCCGGTCGAGGTCGCCGTTGCGGATCATCTCGGCGATGACCCGGCCGAGGAAGGGGCTGCTGCCCATGTCATAGCGAAGGGCGGCGATACGGGAAATGAGCGCCGGGGCACCGGTGATCCAGCCCATGCGCAGCCCTGTGGCGATGATCTTCGAGAAGCTGGAGACCTTGATGCCGTGGTCTCCATTGCTGAGGGCGAAGATCGAGGGGGGCGGTGGCGTCTCGAACCAGAGTTCTCCATAGGCATCATCCTCCAGCACGAAGGTCCGGTGCTCACGGACGATCTCGAGCAGCTCGTGCCGCCGTTCGAGCGCGAGCGTGCAACCGGCCGGGTTCTGGTGCGTCGGGATGCAATAGACGAACTTTGCCCGCTTTCCCTGGTCCGCCAGCTTGCGAAGCTCCGCCGCGAGGACATCCGTGCGCATACCGTATTCATCCATCGGGATGGCGACCTGGTGGGCGCCGAAGGAACGGATGGTGCGCATGCTTCCGGGGAAGTTCGGGCTTTCGATCATGACATAATCGCCCGGGTCGAGGAGCGTCTCGCAGACCATGCCGATCGCGTGGGCCGAACCGCTGGCAATGAGCACGTTGTCGCGAGAGACAGGGATGCCCTCGATCCGCGTGGAGCGCGACGCGATCGCCTCGCGGAGGGGGAGCGGCCCGTAGGTGCCACCGTATTCCAGGGCCTCTTTTTGCTCGCGTTCGATGACCGTGCGAGCAGCCCGCAGGAGCTGTTCGCCGGGGAGGGAGGGGATATCGGGGAGGCCCCCGGCGAAGGAGATGAGGTTCCGCGGGTCGGGCGTGGCGGCAGTCCACACGGCCGGGCCGAGGATTTTCGCGCGCGCACTGACCATGTCATCGATGGTTTCGGGGGTCCAGTACGACTCGGTCATCGGGTGCCTGCCGGTGAGAAGGTGAGGCAAGTATACGCGCCGCGTGGCGATGGATAGGTGTGGGCCATGGGTGGGATTGAGAATCGGGGGTCGACGGATGGGTTGACACTGCTGTTAAACTGTAGGCTCACCCAACTGTTCGCCTGGCTTTGCGAATGTTTTCACAATCGTGGGCGGCGAATCCGCCGGCACCGCGGGGGCCGTGGCATTCGCAGGAGGCGGGGCATTTTGAGACTGTAATTTTGGGGGGAAGATGAGCCAGCCAGGGATGCCGTCCGCTCAAGGGCTATACCGCCCGGAGTTCGAGCGTGACAGTTGCGGCGTGGGGTTCGTTGTCCACCTGAAGGGCCACCGCTCTCACCAGGTGGTGGAGGACGGTCTGACCGCGCTGGAGAACCTGCACCACCGGGGTGCATCCGGAAGCGAACCGAACACCGGCGACGGAGCCGGCATGCTCGTGCAAATGCCGCATGAGTTCCTGCGGCGCGAGTGCGCCCGGATTGGCATCCGGCTGCCCGAGGCCGGCCATTACGGGGCCGGCCTCTTCTTTACAGCGCACGATGCCCGGGCACGGGCACAGGCCATGGCGCTGTTTTCCGCCATCGTCGAAGAAGAGGGACAGCACCTGCTCGGCTGGCGCGAAGTCCCAACCGACAACTCCATGCTGGGCGCCACCGCCCTCGCGGCCGAGCCCGCGGTCTACCAGGTGTTCGTTGGGCGCGGCCCGGGCATAGCAACCGACGACGATCTGGAACGCAAGCTCTACGTGATTCGCAAGCGGTTTGAGAAGGCCATCGACCGCTGGGGCATCCGCGACGCCGAATGGATGTACTTCCCCAGCCTCTCGTGCCGGACGATGGTCTACAAGGGGATGCTCACCGCCACGCAGCTGCGCCAGTATTTTCCCGACCTGAGCAACCCGCTGATGGTCAGTGCCCTGGCGATGTTCCATTCGCGCTTCAGCACGAACACGTTCCCCAGCTGGGAGCTGGCGCATCCCTACCGGATGGTGGCGCATAACGGCGAGATCAACACGCTGCGTGGCAACCGGAACTGGATGGCCGCGCGCGAAGCCCTGTTCGAATCACCCCTGTTCGACGACATCCACAAGATCCTGCCCGTGATCAATGAACATGGGAGCGATACCGCGAGCCTCGACGAGGCGCTGGAACTGCTGGTACTCGCCGGCCGGCCTCTCGCCCACGCCATGATGATGCTCATCCCGGAGGCGTGGCAGGGGCACGAATCGATGCCTCCGGAGAAGCGAGCCTTCTACGAATACCACAGCTGCCTGATGGAGCCGTGGGACGGTCCAGCGTCGGTCGCTTTCACCGATGGGAAGGACATTGGGGCGGTGCTCGACCGCAACGGTCTCCGCCCGTCGCGCTACTACGTCACGAAAGACGACATGGTGATCATGGCGTCTGAAGTCGGCGTGTTGCCGGTCGAGCCGGAGCGGGTGTTGCACAAGGGGCGGCTGCAGCCGGGCAAGATGTTCCTGGTGAGCCTCGAAGAGGGCCGCATCATCGACGACACCGAGTTGAAGATGAAGCTCGCGACCGCGCACCCCTACGCGGAATGGCTCAAGGCGAACCTGCTCCACATCGACGACATCCCGGAGGTCGAGGCACCGCCAGCGCCTTCCGCGGAGGATCTCCTGCGGCTGCAAATGGCATTCGGCTACACGATCGAGGACTGCAAGTACGTGCTCGGTCCGATGGCGCAGAACGGCGAGGAAGCCATCGGCTCGATGGGGACAGATACGCCCATCGCGGTGCTCTCGAATCGCCCCCAGCCGCTCTACAACTACTTCCAACAGTTGTTCGCCCAGGTGACGAATCCGCCGCTCGACGCGATCCGCGAGGAGCTGGTGACTTCGGTGAAGACCGTCATCGGGCCCGAGGGCAATCTCCTGCATCCGACGCCGGAAAGCTCGCACCTGGTCAGCCTCGACAATCCGTTCATCGACAATGAGCAACTGGCCAAATTCAAGTCACTGAAGGACCACGCGCTCGGCGCGACCGTGCTCCCGATGCTGTTCCCGGCCAAGGCCGGTCCGGCTGGTCTCGCCCCGGCACTGGACCAGATTTACGAACATGCGGATGAAGCCATTGCCAACGGGGCGAAGATCCTCATCCTTTCCGACCGCGGAGTGGATGAGGACCACGCGCCCATCCCCACGCTACTGGCGGTGGCAGGGCTCCATAACCACCTTGTCCGCGAGAAGAAGCGCACGCAGGTCGGCCTCGTGGTCGAAACGGGCGATGCCCGCGAGGTACACCACTTCGCGCTCCTGATCGGCTATGGGGCAGGCGCGATTAATCCATACCTGGCCCTTGATTCCCTCGAGCAGGTGCAGAAGGACGGGTATATCGACGCGGCGATCCCGGTCGAGGAGCTGCACCACCATTACCTTAAGGCGATCAAGAAGGGCGTGGTGAAGGTGATGTCCAAGATGGGCATCTCCACCATCCACAGCTACCGCGGCGCCCAGATTTTCGAGGCTATCGGCCTGTCCGAGGAGTTCATCGACCGCTACTTCACCAAGACGGTCTCGCGGATCGGCGGTATCGGCATCGACGAGGTCGCCGTCGAGGCCCTCGCCCACCATCAGCGCGCATTCCCCGCCCGCGATGGAGGCCTCCGCGAACTCCAGTGGGGTGGGCAGTACCAGTGGCGCCGGGACGGCGAGTACCACCTCTTCAACCCGGATACCGTGTTCAAACTCCAGCACGCGACGCGCACCGGCCAGTACCGGGTGTTCCGCGAGTACAGCCGGCTCGTCGACGAGCAAAGCGAGCGGATGGCGACGCTCCGAGGACTGTTCGAGCTCAAGCCGGATCGCCCACCGGTACCGATCGAGGAAGTGGAACCGGCCGAGAGCCTGTTCAAGCGATTTGCGACCGGCGCCATGTCGTACGGTTCGATCAGCGCCGAGGCACACGAGACGCTGGCGATTGCCATGAACCGCATCGGCGGGCGCAGCAATACGGGCGAAGGCGGCGAAGACCGGCGGCGCTTTGTGCCCGACGCCAACGGAGACCTGCGCCGCAGCTCCATCAAGCAGGTCGCCTCGGGCCGTTTCGGTGTGACCAGCGAGTACCTGGTGAATGCCGATGAGCTGCAGATCAAGATGGCCCAGGGCGCAAAGCCGGGCGAGGGCGGCCAGCTTCCCGGCGCGAAAGTGTACCCCTGGATTGCGGAAGTCCGGCACGCGACTCCGGGCGTTGGCCTGATCAGCCCGCCGCCACACCACGACATCTACTCGATCGAGGACCTCGCACAGCTCATCCACGACCTGAAGAACGCCAACCCGCGTGCCCGCATCAGCGTGAAGCTGGTGGCCGAGGTCGGGGTCGGCACGGTCGCGGCCGGGGTCGCGAAGGCGAAGTCGGACGTCGTCCTCATCAGCGGGCACGACGGGGGGACCGGCGCCAGCCCGCTCACCTCATTGAAGCACGCCGGCATCCCGTGGGAGCTTGGGCTGGCCGAGACCCAGCAAACCCTCGTGTTGAACAAGCTTCGCGATCGCATCATCGTCCAGGTGGATGGGCAGATGAAGACGGGGCGTGATGTCGTCATCGCCGCCCTCCTGGGGGCGGAAGAGTTCGGTTTCGCGACTGCTCCCCTGGTGGTGATGGGCTGCATCATGATGCGCGTCTGCCACCTGGACACCTGCCCGGTCGGCATCGCGACGCAGAATCCAGAGTTGCGGGCGAAGTTCGCCGGCCGGCCGGAGCACGTCATCAACTTCTTCCGCTTCATCGCCGAGGAAGTGCGGGAGCACATGGCTCAGCTCGGTTTCCGCACGCTCGACGAGATGATCGGCCGGAGCGACCTCCTGGATGTCCGGCGCGCGGTCAATCACTGGAAGGCCCAGGGGCTGGACCTCTCGGCGATTCTCTACCGGCCTGAAGTTGGTCCGGAGGTGGCTATCCGGCGCGTCGCCGAACAGGACCACGGGCTCGCGCGCGCGCTGGACAACGAGCTCATTCGACTCTGCCAGCCAGCGATTGAACGGGGCGAGAAGGTGACTCTCGACCTGCCCATCCGCAACACCAACCGTACGGTTGGGACCATGCTCGGGAGCGAACTCACCCGCAGGTACGGCATGTCCGGGCTCCCCGACGACACCATCGACATCCAGTTCCACGGGTCCGCCGGGCAAAGTTTCGGTGCATTCCTGCCTTCGGGGATTACGCTGCGACTGGAAGGCGATACCAACGACTACGCCGGCAAGGGTCTCTCTGGTGGGAAGCTCATCGTCTGCCCACCAGAGGTGGAGGGGTTCATCCCCGAAGAGAACATCGTCATCGGCAACGTGGCCCTCTACGGCGCTACGAGCGGTGCGGCGTTCTTCCGGGGTGTGGCCGGCGAACGATTCATGGTCCGCAACAGCGGCGCCGTTGGCGTCGTCGAAGGTACAGGCGACCACGGCTGTGAATACATGACGGGGGGGCGGGCCGTCATCATTGGACAAACGGGCCGGAACTTCGGCGCCGGCATGAGCGGTGGTATCGCCTATGTCCTCGACGAGGAGGGCGACTTCGCCACGCGATGCAACCTGGAAATGGTCGGCCTGGAAGCGCTTGAGGAACCCGAAGACCTCGACCTGGTGAAGGGCCTCCTGGAGCGGCACGTGGAGTACACCGACAGCGCCGTTGCCCGCCGAATCCTGGAAGATTGGCCCGCCATGGCCAACAGGTTCGTGAAGGTGATGCCAAAGGAATACCGGCGGGTGCTGGAGCAACGGCGGCGCGAAAGCGGGCAGACGGCGGCGCGAACGGCCTCCACCCCGGAGGTGGTCCGTGGCTAAGCCGACGGGATTTCTCGAGTACACACGCGAGACTCCTACCCGCCGTCCCGTCGCGGAGCGCGTGCACGACTGGCTCGAAGTGTACGAGGACTTCCCGGTCGACCACCTGAAGCGCCAGGCCGCCCGCTGCATGGATTGCGGCATCCCGTTCTGCCACCAGGGGTGCCCGCTGGGCAATATCATTCCCGACTGGAATGATCTGGTGTACCGGGACAAGTGGCGCGACGCCATCGACCGGTTGCACGCGACGAACAACTTCCCGGAATTCACCGGGCGGCTCTGCCCGGCGCCGTGCGAGGCAGCCTGCGTGCTCGGGATCAACAACGACCCGGTCACCATCAAGCAAGTCGAGCTCACGATTATCGAACGGGCCTGGAACGAAGGGTGGATCGTGCCCGAGCCGGCCCACGCCCGGACCGGGAAGACCGTCGCCGTCATCGGCTCGGGCCCGGCAGGGCTGGCGTGCGCGCAGCAGCTCGCCCGTGCCGGCCACGCGGTCACCGTTTTCGAGCGCGACGACCGAATCGGGGGGCTCCTCCGCTATGGCATCCCCGACTTCAAAATGGAAAAGCGGTTCATCGACAGGCGCCTGGCACAGATGGAAGCCGAGGGTGTCGTGTTCCGCCCAGCCACGAACATCGGCGTGGATATCGATGCACGCGAGCTGGTGACCCAGTTCGACGCGATTTGCCTGGCCGGCGGCGCCACCCTGGCCCGGGACCTCGACGTGCCCGGACGGGATCTCGAGGGGGTCCATCTCGCGATGGAGTATCTCCCCATGCAAAACCGCCGCAATGCCGGCGATGAGATCCCCGGGGACCGGTTCATTTCGGCGAAGGGCAAGCGCGTCATCATCCTCGGCGGCGGAGACACGGGGGCTGACTGCCTGGGGACGGCGCTGCGCCAGGGCGCAACCGAGGTGTTGCAGTACGAACTGTTGCCAAAGCCGCCCTCAACCCGCCCCCCGGAGAACCCCTGGCCGACCTGGCCCAACATCTACCGCGTGTCGTCCGCTCACGAAGAAGGGGGCGTGCGCGACTACTCCATCCTTACCAGGCGGCTCTCGGGACGCGATGGCAGGTTGACGACGCTGCACGGTGTCCGCGTGGAGTTCGTGCAAGAAGACGGCCGCCAGGTGATGAAGGAAGTGCCCGGCACCGAGTTCGAACAGCCTGTCGACCTGCTCCTGCTCGCGATGGGCTTCCTGGGGCCGCAGCGGACCGGCATGGTCGAACAACTGGGGCTCGAACTGACCGAGCGCGGCAACGTGAAGGCCGATGAAAACAAGATGACGTCCGTACCCGGCGTGTTCACGGCGGGTGATATGACGCGCGGGCAGTCGCTCATCGTCTGGGCAATCGCGGAGGGCCGCGCCGCGGCACGGGGCATCGACGAATACCTGATGGGCGAAACGCTGCTGCCCGGGAACTAAGGATCCCGGGTGGCAGGAGTCTTCTGGGCCGGGCCCAGGGGCCGCTCGTGCGGAATAACGCGCGCTGGCACTCCCACCGCGGTTGAATTCGCCGGCACGTCGCGCATCACCACGGCGTTGGCGCCAATGCGCGAGTTATCTCCGATGGTGATCGGGCCGAGGATCTTGGCACCGGTCCCCACGAACACGTAGTTCCCAATGGTCGGCCCCACCAGCGAGGGACAGGGGCCGCCGGTGTCGAGCCCGATCGTGACATAAGGCGCGAGGTTGCAGAACTTCCCGATAGTGACCTGGCCATCGATGGTGACCTGGCCATGGTTCAGGAGCAGGCCCCCACCGATGGTCACCGAATCGCCCACCGAAACCGAAGCGAGCAGCATCGTCAGCCTGCGGCACAGGTTGGGGAGCAGGGGGATGTGCCGGGCACGCGCCCAGGCCTGCAACCGGTAGAGCAAGACCACCTGCAGCTCGGCGGAAAGGATGACAGCCGCGGCCCGCTCGGCCCGTTCGCCAAACCGCGCGCGGACAACAGGCACGCTGTGCCAGCGGGTGCCGACCTCGATGTCCTGGGCGACGTTCTCGAACACAGGCTGACGCTATGGGAGCGCCCCGAAACAGGCAATCTCAGGCATCGCGGTGGATAAGATACTCGCCAATCGCGCGGAGCTCGGATTTCTGCTCAGGCTTCAGGTCGAGCGTCTCCAGGATGGACGAGGCAATGCCGGCCTGGCGCGCGGCAGCGTCGCGCGTGAACTCGGCGGACCCGGCCTCATTGAGCACCGCGACAACGGCGGCGATATCCCCTTCGGTCAGCTCCGGCTTCGCGTAGACCTGGCGGATGAGCGGTCCTCCGGCACCCTGCAGGGCATGGATCAGGGGGAGTGTCTTCTTCTTCCGGGCGATATCGTTGGTGTTCGATTTGCCGGTCAGGTCAGGGTTGCCCCACGTGCCGAGATAGTCGTCGTGAATCTGAAATGCCAGGCCGACGGCCTCGCCCCAGGCACCGAGGGCACGGACGGTCTCGGGCGGGGCACCGGCCAGGGTCGCGCCCATGGATAGGGGCGCCCCGAGCAATGCCCCGGTCTTTCCGGCGACCATCGCCAGGTATTCGGCGGCCGTCACGTCGTCTCGCGATTCGAACGAAAGGTCCGCCCACTGGCCGGCAATCATCCGCTCCACGGTGGTGGTCAGGATCGCCAGCGCCGCGAGCCGCCGGCCGGGTTGGCCCGGCCCATCCAGGAGGGCGCGCGTGGAGCGGGCGTACAGGTAGTCACCCGCATTGATCGCCTGTGCCTCGCCCAGGAGGGCCCAGAGCGTCGGCCTGCCGTGGCGCTCCGCGTCGTGGTCCTGCACCTCGTCGTGGATGAGCGAGAAGTTGTGGACCAGCTCGACAGCGATGGCGCCGGGAAGCGCCGCCCCGGTGTCGCCAAACAGCGCGCCCGCGTAGAGGCAGAGCGCGGGGCGGATGCGCTTGCCGCCGGCATTGGTGGGCCGGCCGGCCTGGTCCTCCCATCCCATGACATAACGGGCAACCGCATCAATTGGTGATTGGCCCGGCCCGATGGCCTCCCGGAGTCCCTGCTCGACGGCGGGGAGGAGCGCTGCCAACGCGGCGGGGAATCCTGCCACGTCAGGGTGCGACCGCTTCGGCCGCGCGGCGGGGCTGGCCGCCAGGTTTGCCCGCGGAGAGGAGCTCGCGCACCCGCGCCGCGATTCCCGCGCCATCGACATGGTGCAGTTGGCGGAAGGTAGCCTGCGGACCGTGGTCGACAATGGAGTCAGGCATTGTGAGGTTCGCCAGGCACCGGTCCGCCAGCCCGGCATCAGCCAGGGCCTCGAGTACGGCATCACCGAACCCGCCAGCGCGGACATTCTCCTCGACCGTGATGACTCCAGCGGTGGAGCGGGCATACCGCACGACCAGTTCCACGTCCAGTGGCTTTGCATAACGCGCATTGATGACGGCCGCGTCGATCCCGGCCTCCTCGAGGATGCTCGCGGCGCGCAGGCATTCGCCCACCGAAACCCCGAACCCGAGGAGCGCCACGCCGGTCCCTTCGCGCAGGACTTCGCCTCGGCCGATGGGGAGCTGCTTCATCGGGAGGTCAGCTGGGGCGCCGGGGCCCGAGCCCCGCGGGAAACGGACGGCGAACGGGCCGTCGTGGTGGATGCCGGTGTAGAGGAGATCGCGCAGCTCAGCCTCGTCCTTCGGTGCGCTAACGACCATGTTGGGCAGACAGCGCAGGTAGCTGATATCGATGAACCCCTGGTGGGTCTTACCATCGTCACCGACGAAACCGGCGCGGTCGAGCGCGAACACCACGGGCAGGTTTTGCACGACGACGTCATGCACGACGGAGTCGAATCCCCGCTGCAGGAAGGTGGAGTAGATGGCGACGATGGGGCGGATTCCCTGCGTGGCGAGACCCGCGGCAAAGGTGACCGCGTGCTGCTCGGCGATGCCAACATCGAACACGCGGCCGGGGTGTTTCGCGTAGACGGGTGCCAGCCCGGTGCCTTCGAGCATCGCCGCCGTGATGGCGACGACCCGTGGATCGGACTCGATGAGTTCCTGCGTGGCCTGCCCGAAGACCTGGCTATACGTCGGGCGGGGCGGCGGGGCATCAGGCGCGACGGGTTTTTTGAGCCAGTACGTGCCGCTGTGACTCTTGATCGGGTCAGCTTCCGCTTCGGGGATGCCATGGCCCTTTTCAGTGAGGATGTGGAGCAGGACGGGCTTGCCTGCGACTTTCTTGATCGATGCGAGCGTCAGCTCGAGTTCCTGGATGTTGTGGCCATCGATGGGGCCGTAGTACTCGAAACCAAACTGTTCCCAGAAGCTCGCGGGCACCAGGAGGTCGCGGAAGCTGGCCTTGACGCGCTTGGCGCCGCGCCACACCTGCCGCCCGAGGGGGAGGTGTTCGACAAGTTCGCCAATCTCCCGCTTGGCGTTGCGATAGAGGGGGTCTACCCGGAGCTTGTTGACGTTTCGCGAGAGCGCGCCGACGTTGGGCGAGATCGACATGGCGTTGTCGTTCAGGATGACCAGGAGCCGGTGGGTGCCCAGGTGGCCCGCATGGTTCATCGCCTCGAGGGCCATCCCGGCGGTCATTGCGCCATCGCCGATGACGGCGATGGCATGGAAGTCCTCGCCGAGCAGGTCGCGGGCGGCGGCCATGCCGGCCGCGGCGGAGATCGATGTGCCCGCGTGGCCGGCGCCGAACGCGTCGTGTTCGCTTTCGTGCCGGTCGGCAAACCCGGAAAGGCCGCCGAACTGGCGGATGGTGTTCATCCGGTCCTTGCGGCCGGTGAGGATCTTGTGGACGTAGACCTGGTGGCTCACGTCCCAGATGATCTTGTCCTTCGGGGAGTCAAAGAGCCGGTGCAGGGCAATCGAGAGCTCCACCACGCCGAGGTTGGAGGCGAGGTGGCCCCCACCACCGATGCAGTCAACCGTCTCGACGAGAAACTGGCGTATCTCGCCGGCGAGCTGGTCGAGCTGCTCATAGGTCAGGCTGCGGAGGTCGCGAGGACCCTCAACGCGATCGAGAATCTGGGTCAAGCCGGGTTCCCTCCTGACAGCGACAAGTAGGCCACGGATTTACCTGCGCTGCCGTGCGGTGGCTTACCCCCGTGGGGCGTACCACACGATGGAACGTACGAGCGCCTCCGGCGTGGGTCAAGATTGCCGCGGTTTGAAGGTCAACGTCGCGTCAGGGAGCGCCATCGCACGCCCCGCTCCGGGTAGAGGAGTGGCCGGGAGGGAAATGGTGAAGGCGGCCCCACGGCCGGGTTCGGACTCGGCGCTCACGTGGCCGCCGAGCGACTCGACGAGCTCCTTCACGATGGCGAGGCCCAGGCCGGTGCCACCTTCGCGCCGGCTGCGGCCTTTATCCGTCCGGTAGAAGCGGTCGAAGACGCGCGCAAGGTCTTCCGGGGCGATCCCGACACCGTTGTCGCTCACGCGGACAATACCCTCGCCCGGGCCAGAGCGGACCGAGACGGTGACGGTACTGCCCTCGCCCGAGTACTTAATCGCGTTATCAACCAGGTTCAGCACACACCGGTAAATGAGGTCGGGGCTGGTTTCGACCTCCACGGGACCGGAGATAGACGGCACGAGCGAAACCTTGCGGCCCGAGGCCGAGGTAGCGAGCTGGCCCAGGACATCGAGCGCGAGTTCTCCCAGGTCCACCGGCTCCTTCTCCACGTTGGCGCCATCGTCGTTGGTGAGCAGGAGGAGATCTTCACTGAGCCGCGTGAGCCGCTCGGTCTGTGACTTGATGGTTGCCAGCAGCTCCCGGTACTCGGCGGGCGTGGCCTCCGGGTCCATCTCGGTGACTTCGATATTGGTGCGGATCGCGGCGAGGGGCGTCCGCAGCTCGTGCGATGCATCCTGCACGAACTGGCGCTGGCGCTCGAAGGAGTGCTCGAGGCGGCCGATCATCGAGTCGAAGGTGTGAGCGAGGTCCCAGAGCTCGTCCCGGGGCCCTTCGTAGTTGATGCGCCTGCTGAGGTTGGTGGCGCTGATTTCGGAGGCCGCCTGGGTGATGTCGCGCACGGGGCGCAGCATCATCCCGGAGAGGACATAACCGCCCACACCTGAGGCGAGCGCGAGGCCCACGACGCTCAAGAGCGACCAGTAGCGAAGCCGGTCGATGTTCTCGGAGTAGATCTGGTCTTCGGCCTCGCGAAGGGTGACGTTTTCGCGGAGGACCGGCACGAAGCCGGTGATGGCCTGCCCGGGCCCGGTGCGCACGGGCTGCCACTCAATGTCGTTGTACTGCACGCCTTCGTAGACGGTCCCCGGCTGGTCGAGGCGGACCGCGATGTTCAGGGCGAGTACGAAGGCAACGCCGAACACGAGCAGCAGGCTCGAATACCAGACGGTGAGCCGGAAGCGGATGCTCCGGGTGAAGGCGGGGAATCGCACGCTAGAGGACGTAACCCTTTCCGCGGATAGTCTCGATCAGTTGCTCGTCGAAGCCGTCGTTGAGCTTGCGGCGCAAGTTGTTCATGTGCACCTTCACCGTCTGGGTGAAGGGGTTGGCGTGCTCGTCCCAGATGTGCTCGAGGAGCTCTTCCTGGGGCACGGCGCGGCCTTCGTTTCGCGCCAGGTAGTACACCAGCGCGAACTCCTTGGGCGTCAGGTGGATCTCCTTGCCGTCGCGCTTCGCGCGGTTCGTGTTGGGGTCGAGTTCAAGACCGCGGGTGTTGATGATCGGCTCCCGGAGGCCCCCCTCGCGGCGGGCGATCGCCCGGATCCGCGCGGCGAGCTCGCTGAAGGCGAACGGCTTCACGAGGTAGTCGTCGGCGCCGTAGTCGAGGCCCTCGATGCGCTCCTTGATGGAGCTGCGGGCGGTCAACATAATAATGCCGCCACTGTAGCGGTCCTCGCGCAGCCGGCGGCACACTTCGAGGCCGTCAATACGTGGCAGGTTGAGGTCCAGGCAGATGACGTCGTAGCTATTGACGGTGGCCTTGTCGAGCGCCTCGGCCCCGTCCCGGGCAACATCAACAGCGTAGCCTTGCTTGATGAGGCCACGTTCGATGGCGCTGGCGATGGACTCTTCGTCCTCGACAACGAGAACGCGCATGGTGAGTCTCCGTAAGGAAATGGTACATCCACCGTATCGGGCTGTCGCCGAAGCGAAGGTAAAGACGAGGCGGAGTACTGGTCGCCAGTACACCACGCGGCCCGTGGCGCGCCAAAGCAGTATGATGGGCGGCGCGGAACGCTGTCTCCAAACCCGGAGGCGGCTTCACCCCATTGAACGAGGATGTCTGATGGTTGTCGCTGATCGGCCCGCAAAAGAACTCTCGCTGGACGATATCGCCGGCCTCCTTGGGGCGGAGGCGGAACACCTGCTCCAGCACCGGTGCCAGACCATCCCCGCGGAGTCGCTGCACCTGCCCGGCCCGGACTTCGTAACCCGCGTGTTGGCCGCGTCGGACCGCTCGCCGCAGGTGCTGCGCAACCTGCAGTCGATCCTGGACCACGGGCGCCTCGGCGGGACCGGATACGTCTCCATTCTCCCGGTCGACCAGGGCATAGAGCACTCTGGCGGAGCGTCGTTCGCGAAGAACCCGGCCTATTTCGACCCCGAGAACATCGTGCTCCTTGCGATCGAAGGCGGCTGCAACGCGGTCGCATCTACCTTCGGCGTCCTCGGTTCGGTTGCCCGCAAGTACGCCCACCGGATCCCGTTCATCGTGAAGATCAACCACAACGAGCTGCTCACGTACCCGAACAAGTTCGACCAGATCATGTTTGGGACCGTGAAGGAAGCCTGGAACACGGGCGCGGCAGCCGTGGGCGCAACCATCTACTTCGGCTCCGAGGAGAGCTCGCGCCAGATTGCTGAAGTGGCCGAGGCGTTCGCCTATGCGCATGAACTCGGCATGGCGACCGTCCTCTGGTGCTACCTCCGCAACCCGGGTTTCAAGGTGAACGGCGTCAACCACGAAACGTCGGCCGACCTCACAGGGCAGGCCAACCACCTCGGCGTGACGATCCAGGCCGACATCGTGAAGCAGAAGCTGCCGGAGCAGAATGGCGGCTTCAAGGCGCTGAACGCCAACGGGGTGAGCTACGGCAAGAGCGACGAGCGGATGTATTCAACGCTCACCACGAGTCACCCGATCGATCTGACGCGCTACCAGGTGGCGAACGGCTACATGGGCCGCATTGGGCTCATCAATTCCGGCGGGGCGAGCAGCGGCGAGAGCGACCTCACCGAGGCGGTGAAGACCGCGGTCATCAATAAGCGCGCCGGGGGCATGGGGCTTATCAGCGGCCGAAAGGCCTTCCAGCGGCCCATGGCCGAGGGCATCCAGCTCCTCAACGCCATCCAGGACGTGTATCGCTGCAAGGATGTGACGGTCGCCTGAGCCGTGTTTCGTGCGGGCCCAGAATAGAGAGCCCGGCCAATGGCCGGGCTCTCTTCCACTCCGACGGGGTCGATTCAGGCGGCTTCGCTGACGCGAGCGGATTCGCGGCGGGTGCCGCGGCGCTCGAGCATGTAGCCAAAGCCGCGGACGTTCACGATGTAGCTGGGCTCGCCGGGATCGACTTCGACCTTGCGGCGGATGCGGCGGATGTAGACTTTCACGATTTCCTGCGCTTCTCGATCGGAGTAGGTGTAATCCTGCACGGCGCGAAGGATCTCGACCGGGCTCACCACCTTGCCGGCGTTCCGCGCAAGGAATGCCAGGATCTTGAACTCGGTTGGTGTCAGGGGAATGGTCTCGTCGTCACGGACTGCCTGGCAGCGGTCGAAATCGAGCACGAGGTCGCGGACGGTGATGGTGCTGGGACCGTCGTCCTGCGTCTCCTGCTGGGGAGGGGCCTTGCGCCGCGAGAGCGCGCTCAGCTGAGCCGCGAGCATCTCGGGCCCATCCGTATCGCGGAGGCAGACATCGGCGCCGGCTTCGAGCGCGAAGCTCAGGCCGGTGGTATGCGGCCCCGGCGCGAGCACGAGGATCGCCGCCTTGCTCGCGCGCGATACCTGCCGGACGAGGGCCACGTCATCCTCGTGGCGCGGGTCCACCGCCAGGACCACGAGGTCCGGATCGAACTGCGAGATGAGGCGCTCGGTCTCGCGGTCGTGCGGGCGCTCGGTCGTGGTGAACCCATGCCGGGCAAGCGCCGGCAACACTTCGGACGACCGGTAGTCGCGTGTGTGGGTAACAAACGCAACCTGGCTCCGGTAGCCCTCGCCGTAGCGGTCCGCCATAGCATCAACCCCCAAGAATCCCCTGCCGGGCACATGGAATGCCCCGGGGAAGTATTCCCAAGCCCGCCCCGCGTGCGATGGCACAGAGGAGAGACGAGCGGCTGTCACTCACTATCTTCGGCAGAAACTTCCACCCTAATAGGGTGCTTTCGGGCAGGGAGTGACAGAAAAGTGTCGGAGCGGCGGGCCCGTCAACCGCGCCAAACGGCCGAGGCCCGGAACCAGGTCCGGGCCTCGGGAACGCTCTGCTTGCCGGGGAGGGCCGGCGCCATCAGGCAACGTCGCGAAGGAGCGCCCGGCGCAGACGTTTGACCGCCTGGGCGTGCAGCTGGCTCACGCGTGTTTCCGATACCTGGAGGACGGCCGCGATATCCTTCATCGTGAGGCGCTCAACATAATAGAGACTGACGACGAGGCGTTCCCGCTCGGGGAGCGCCTGGACTGAGCGAGCAAGGTCTTCGTACAACTCGCGCTCCTCGAACGAACGGGTGAAGTCGATGTCTTCGTCGGCGGTTGGCATCTCGGCGGCGGGGAAGGAGTCGCCGTCGTCATCGCGCTCGAGCATGCGGTCGAGCGACACGGTAACCCAGCGCGAGTGGGAACTGGCATCGCGATACTGCTCGATGCTGATGCCCAGGTGTTCGGCGGCCTCGTGGTCGTTTGGCGTGCGCCCGAGGATGGCTTCGAGTTCGCCCTGCGCGCGCTGAACATCCCGGGCCTTCTGGCGCATTGTGCGGCTGAGGCGATCCATGCGCCGGAAGGCGTCGATCATGGACCCGCGGATGCGCTGCACGGCATAGGCATGGAAGTTCGTGCCCTTCGATGGGTCGTACCGGCGGACCGCTTCGACCAGCCCACATGTGCCATAGCCGACGGCGTCCTCGAACTCCAGGAGGCCCGGGATTTCGAGGGGCAGCGAGCGGGCGACACGGCGCACCAGGGGTGCGTACTGCATCACGAGTTGCTGCTGCTCCTCGAGCGAGAGGCGGGTTGGTGTCTCAGTCGCGGGACCGGGACCAGCTTGAGATGACGGCCATTGCATATTCTTGCTCCCCCGAACAAGCACCCCGACGGCAACCCGTCTGACATGGTTGTCGATCAGGTGCACCGATTGTTCAGAGGGCCGTGGTGACAGAACAACGCAACCCGGGTGACGCATCCGTAGTGGTTCGGTAACAGGAGGGGACATAAGGGAATCCCCTGGTTGCCGGGGGGTGAATCCCTCATGGAGTGGGCTTGTCTGCCCGCTCTGCGCGGCATAACTGATATAGTGCGAAGTTGCCACTCGGGCCGCGCCGGGCTGTGGTATAACCTGCCGCGGCAATGACCGAACCTTCGGACTTTCTCGCGATCGCTGGCGCGGACGGCGTGGCCCGGGTCCTGCGGAATCGAGGCGACGCGTGGGTGGAAGCGGCCGTCACCACCGGGTGGTGGCCCACCTGGCGCCCCGGGCGGCCCGCCTTCGCGCTGTCGCGCGTCGAAGGCCGCGGCGAGGCGCCACACGCGGCGCTCCATCTCCAGGGTGTCGATGGCGGCGATGTCCCCGTCCCGGGGTCGCTGAGCGCGCCGGCGGCACTGATTGCCGAGCGCGTCGCTCACTACGCCCTCTGGGACCCGGCAGGGCGCGAGTTGTCTTATGTCATGCCAGCCGGGAGGACGCTCGCTGCCCGCCTGTGGCGAGCAGGTGAAGCCGAGGCAAGGACACTGACGGGTGGCACACCCATCTTCCTGGCGTGGGCCGCCGATGGCAGCTACCTGGTGCTGCACCACGGCCCGAACCTGACGCTGGTGGAGCGGGAGACCGGCCACCAGTTCCCGCTATCAGCGAATGCGACAGGCTTCCGCACTCCCGCCATCAGCCCCGATGGCACCACGGTCGTCCACGCGGAGGCAACCGGCGAGGGGACGACGCTTTTCGCGTCGGCCTGGCCCGGCGCCTCCCGCCGCGAACTGGGCCGGTTCGCCGGCGGCGTGGCGCTCGCCTTTCGGCCCGGGACCGCCGAGGTGAGCGTGGCGGTGACCACCGGCGCCGAAGCCGGCGTCTTCCACGCGCTCTACACGGTGGACGCCCTGGAGGGCGGGGAACCGCGGCTGCTGGTCCGCGGGCCACTGCTGGGCTACTGGTGGGCGCCGCGGGGCGATCGGCTGGCCGTACTGGTGCCGGCGTACACCGGCGACGGGCGTTACCAGCTGCGGTTCCACGCGCCCGGCGGGCGGTTTCTCCGGGCCATGGAACCAATCACGTTCTCGCCCGATAGCCGGACAATGGTGAGCTTCTTCGACCAGTTCCAGCTGTCGCACCGGCCATGGTCGGCCGATGGGCGCTGGTTCGCGTTTGGCGGGCGGTTGCTCACCGATGGCATCCCGGCATCGTTTGCCGACGGCCAACTCGATGCGGTGTTCCTCGCGGATGCCGTTGATGGTGGTCCGTGGGTGCGCGCCGGCGCGGGGTTTGCCGGGTTCTTTCCACCGCAGGAGGTAAACCGGGAGTAACTGGCCAAATTGAAGCGGCGGAAACGCCGCATGTACACTCAAACTATTCAGCGCAGCCGCACACCGCGCGGCGAAGGACTCCCATGGAAATCTCGCGTGAACAGCCCCGGCCGGGGCTCGGCGAGCGAGCCGCCCGGACCGCGGTCGTCGTCTTCCTCCTGCTCGCCATCGTCACCCTGGCCTTCGGGCTCGGCTGGGGCCTCAAGGATCTCAACGAGGATGGCGACTCGCCGCCCGCGGCGGCCAACCCCACCGCGCAGGAGGGCGGTGACACGGTTGGAGCGGCGATCATCGACGAGATCGTCGACCTCCTCCAGAGCGAGTACGTCGATAAGGCAACCCTCGATGAGGAGGCGCTCCGGTCGGCGGCCATCCAGGGCATCATCACGGCGCTGAACGATTCCCACACCCAGTACCTGACCCCCGCGGAGCTGAAGTCCGGCGCGCTCAGCCTGGAATCGAGCTACGACGGCATTGGCGCATCGGTCTCCGATACGAGCGGGCAGATCACCATCGTGACGCCCTTCCGGAACTCTCCCGCCGAAGAGGCAGGCATCCGCCAGGGCGACATTGTCCTGGAGGTCGATGGCGAGTCGATGGAGGGCTGGACGACCGAGCAGGCCGTGGAACGCATCCGTGGGCCGCAGGGCACGCCGGTCACGCTCAAGGTCCGCCACAGCGACGGCGTGGAGGAAACCATTACCATCACCCGCGGCCAAATCCCGGTGGAGAGCGTGTTTACGGAGCCGAACCTCGAAGTCATCCCCGGCGAGAGCGGCACGGCCCTGGTCGGCCGTGATGGCAACCCGGTCACCGACATCGGTTATGTGAACATCTCCCAGTTCCACGACCGGACCGTGTCCGAGCTCAAGACAAAGCTGGGCGAGGTCGAAAAGCAGGGGTACATCGGCCTGATCGTCGACCTGCGCGGCAACCCGGGCGGCCTCCTGCAGGCGACCGTCGAGGTGGCGGACGAGTTCCTGGACCAGGGCGTGATCATCTCCGAGGTGGATGCCGACGGAAAGACGCAGTCCTGGTCGGCGCGCCAGGGCGGCATCGCAACGGAAATCCCGCTGGTCATCCTGACCGACGCGGGCAGCGCCAGCGGCGCCGAGGTGCTTGCCGCGGCGCTCCGCGACAACGGCCGGGGGCAGATCGTCGGCGTCCGGAGCTTCGGCAAGGGCACCGTGAACCAGCTCCAGGAGCTGAAGAACTGCGGCGACCCGGATGGATGCGGGGCGCTCTACCTCTCCGTCGGCCGATGGCTGACCCCGAACGGGGAACAGATCGAAGGGCTCGGCGTGAAACCCGACATCGAAGTGCCCATGACCTACGACGAATACCTCGATCAGGGCGACATCCAGCTGTTCACGGCGATCGAGGTCCTGCAAGGAAAGTAAACGAAGCCGTACACTGGGAGGAGACCTTCGCGGCCCCGACCGTAACGTCGGGGCCGCTCTGCATTCACGCATATGGCTGATTCGACTGTTGCCCAGAACCGGCGGGCGCGCCACGACTACGAATTCCTCGCGAAGTTCGAGGCGGGCATCGCGCTGACCGGGAGCGAGATCAAGTCCGTGCGCGAGCACAAGGTGCAACTGCAGGGATCGTACGCGCGGATCAAGGATGGCGAGGTGTGGCTCCAGGATGCGCACATCGCACCGTACGCGAACGCCGGCTACGCGAGCCACAACCCGGCCCGCGACCGCAAGCTGCTCCTGCACAAGAAGGAGATCCGCAAGATCGAGGAGATGATGGCGGGCAAAGGGCTCACGCTGATCCCCCTGGCGATCTACTTCAAGCGGGGCAAGGCAAAGGTGGAGCTGGGTGTGGGGCGCGGTCTCAAGCATTATGACAAGCGGCAGAAGCTGAAAGAGGAAGATCAGCGGATGGACATGCAGCGCGCGGTGAGGCGAGGGTAGTGACGCGGGTGCGAACAGGTGTGCTATAGTAGGTGCATCACACGGGGACGAAGGGAATCGACAGGGAGCCAGGTAGCCGGATAGCAGGCCGAGGTTGGGCGTCACCCTCGTAAATCAGGCGGCCAAAAACAAATGGCAATAATCGCCAACTCGCACTCGCTGCTTAACACCCAGTAGAGGCTGTCCCTCCCGAAGCCCGGCCTGGTAGCGTCGGGAAGGGGCATCGCAAAAGCCAGGATGCCGCGAGCTCACGCCGATAGCGCTCGCGAAAGACTCATCGGCTGGCTGACGGACGTGAGGACCACCATCGCAGTCTGTTAGCGAGACCCCCATCGGTGGGAAAGCCTGTAGGACAATCCGGAGCCGACCTTCGCTGGACCGGGAGTTCAACTCTCCCGCGTCTCCACCATGAAATGAATCTGGCCGGGAGGTTTTCCCGACCAGTTGACCCCCAGTTTGACCCCCCTTACCGTCCGTCTATCTTCCCGGTTGGGGGCACACGCATCGTGGGTATCGCACGACGGTTCATCCTATACCCGGTTCGGAAAGTGCTCTATCGCCGGGTAGGTCCATCATGGATTGATTGCCCTGACCCGCAGTTGGCGGCTCTGCAGAAAACTCTGCGGAGGCGGCCCGGCGTTCTGGACGCGTTCGTCGAGCTAAGTCCCAATGGCTTCGAGAGCGTGATGATTGAAATGGTCTTGGATTCCTCGATCGACATCGTCCGAGCCGTCGAAGCCAGCGAAGTCGGAGTCAGTTGGGTCCTCGCGAACATCGGTGACTGGCCGTGCACGGTCCTAGTCTGGGACGAGGGGCGCATTCAGGTACGCGCCACCGGCCGATACCTTTCGGGCACTCAAGAAATCACGTGGACTGGTCCCGGCTAGTGCCGGTTTACCCGTGGAACAGACGATCCATGTACGCAGTGGCCTGCTGCTGATCGCCTTCGATGACGTGCGCGATGATCCTCAAGGTCGTCGTCACGTCGGCATGGCCCAACATTTCGCTGACGACCTTCACGGGGATACCAGCGCCCTGCCACGGCCGCCCCGCCTCACAACCGGGAGGAACACCAGTCGACCGTGAAGCTGCTTGCCGGGCGGATCACGCTGGATACCTGGTGCGAGGAACAGCGGTAACTGGAGTAACCTGCGGCGTTCGGCGTGGTAAAGTCCGCGTTCATGGGCAATATCAGCACGTTGATCGCTTACTTGGCGCTGGTGGTTTCGTTTCTTAGTGCATTGATCGCTCTGTGGCAGAGGCAAGAAACCAAGCGGAGTGCGGATGCTGCGGAGCGGAGTGCGGCTGCTGCGGAGCGGCAAACGGCCATCGCGGAAGACGCGGCTAAGGACTCCAAAGACTCCGCTGCGGCGGCCGGAGAAGCCGCCCGCGCAGCCACGAGAAGCGTCGAGCTAGCAGAGCAGGAACTTGCCGCGCGCCAGCGGTCCGACGTTCGTTTGAAGCATTGGAGCGGATCCCGTGGCCTTGTCGTCCAGAATCACGGCCCGGCCCCGGCTTCGAACGTGGTTGCCTACCGGTTCGACAACAGGGATGTGAACACTAGCTTCGCGACGATTGGGGGCCGGGGAGGATGTCGCGATGCGTGAGGGTTGGCGTAACTCAGCCGATGTCGAATGGCCGGTGGATTTCCCCTTCGACGGTCAGCGAGCCAACCATTACGCGATGCGTCTCACATGGACCGATGCGACTCTCCAAGAGCAGGACACCGGTTGGGTTTACGTACCGAAGATGTGACTCCTTTTGGTCACCCCGTGGCCGCATTCGTCTCGGAGGGATCATCCGTGTCGTTCAAGTTTCAGCCACTGAAAGATGGCCGGGTTCAACTTCAGCGCTTCAATGACGACGGCACCCTGGTGGAATCCTGGCTCTTGGATTCAGGGTTTCCCTGTGAGGTTTGCGGAAGTCCGTTCGACCACGGGAGCTACATCGAGATCATGGGCGCAACGGTGCGGTTAACCTGTGAGGTGGGCCATTTCCGCGAAGTCGCGGCCGAAAGGCACGACGCCCCGGGCAGCT
>DAOKYT010000005.1:0-1560 GCA_035326025.1 Tepidiformaceae bacterium | reverse complement strand
CCGTGGAACAGGGGAATCATGTGACTCGCGGCCCGTTCCTGTGCTGCGTCAAGGACATCGGCGCAGTTCCTCAGCCGCCGGTCCCTCCGGGTGGCTGTGCTCTTGGACAGCTACCGCTACCGGCGCAGATTGGCCGGAAGCCAACCCTCCGGCCGCTTGCCCTCTTCGAACACCAGCCGGATCGCCTCGGTTGCCTCCGGGTCCAGCACCTGGCCGCTGGCCGGATAGAGGATTTGCTCCTCCTTGCTGTTGTGCGGCCCGAGCACCGAGGTCATCGTTGCCATCGCGGCGACGGCGCGCGTGGGGTCCCGCCCCACCTCGGCGTCCATGGCGTCGAGCGCCTGCCAGATCTCGGCGTGCTCCCGCAGCATGACGAACACGGGCGCCACCATCCCGCCGACGCGCAGGACGGGGAACAGTGCCTCCTCTTCCACATAGATGTGGTGGCGCAGCGCCTCGGCGGCGTGCTGGAACGGTTCGCCGAGCCATTCGCCCCGCTCCAGCCCCTCCCTGAACCGCGCGAACTCCGCGTCAATCTCATGGTGATCGTGTTCCAGCACTTGCCCGACCACAAAGCTGCTCATCCCTGGCCCTCCGTGCGCGAACGGCGCGGATCGTCCCGGCGCCGCAGGTGTTTGCAGGACAGCGTCGCCTACGCCCGCCCATTCGCGCCGTGACTTAAGTCCGACTGGCGTGCGGGCGCGCCACCCTTGAGCACCAGGCCCCACCGGGCGTACCGTCACGGCCTATGACGTCTATCTGGGTGGAGAGCATCGGCCGCGGCATCGACCAGGCCCTCGACCTGCTGGCCGGGGCGGTGCGGGACTGCGCGGATGAGCTGTGGGAAACGGCCATGTGGCGGGTCCCGGTCCCGGAGCCCGATCGCCAGTTCCTGGGCCCGGACTGGAACCCCATCACCGACCCCGCCGAGCGCCGCGTCCTGGCCCAGCGATGGGTCGAGCGGTGGGCGGCTCCGTGGAGCGTGGCGTGGCACGCGCTCGAATCCGTCGACTACGACCTGAACGGCGAATTCGGTCCGTGGACCCCGCCGCCGCCGTTCGCCGGGCACCCGCATTGGCGGGACCTCACGAACTTGCCGGCGCCGTGGTCGCGGGCGGAGCTGCTCGCGTACGCGGACTACTGCCGCCAGCGGGCACAGACCACGCTGGCGGGTCTGACCGACGAGAAGGCCGCGACACCGCTGCCACCGGCTCACCGCTACCGCGGCCAGCCGCACGCATGGGTCATTACCGGCCTCCTGGGGCACACGACCGAACACGCGGCGCAAATCCGGCAGTTCATCACGTGGGACGGGATCGCGCGCGGCATGTAAGACGGCCCATAACGTGCCCGCAGCTCGCCGGGCGGTCGCTTGCCGCTATGCGATGGCGATCTCGTCGCCCACCGCCACCTCGCCCGGCACCAGCACCGACCCGTATACCCCGGCGTACACGCCGTTCAGCTCGCCAGCCGCTTTCAGTACCGCGGGCGCCGATTCGCCCGTGTCCGGGTCGAGGGTGATCATCTGGCAGCGGCGGTCCTGCTCGTGTACCGCGATCA
>DAOKYT010000004.1:40665-81109 GCA_035326025.1 Tepidiformaceae bacterium | reverse complement strand
ACCACCACCTTCACCATGCGCCTCCAGGCCGCCCACAGCCAGCTCAACCAGCAGCGCACGGACCTCAACCAGGAGGTCGCTGGCATCGGCAACGAGATCAACGCCTATGCCGGCGAGATCGCCAACCTCAACCTCCAGGTCAAGCAGGTCGAGCTCAACGGCGATATGGCAAACGACCTGCGCGACCGCCGGGACCTCCTCCTCGACCAGCTTTCGAAGCTCGCCGACATCCACTACAGCGAGGCCGATACCGGCGAGGTGACCGTCTACCTGGGCACCCACGAACTCGTCTTCGGCACCTCTGCCCGCACCGTCCAGGCCGTCGATGACCCCGCCAATGCCGGCATGCTCAAGCTCGTCTTCACCATGGATAATGACACCGTGCAGGTCAGCTCCGGGGAACTCCGCGGCGTCCTCGACGCGCGAGACAAAGCCTTCCCCGACCTCATCGCAAAGCTCGACACCCTGGCCAGCGGGCTCATCAATGGCGTCAACTCCCTCCATCGCCAGGGCTACGGCCTCGATGGCGTCACCACCGGCCTCGACTTCTTCACCGGCACCGGCGCCTCGAACATCCAGCTCAATACCGCCCTCGCGGCCAGCCCTTCCAGCATCGCCGCCGCCACCGCGCCCGCGGCACCCGGCGACCCCTCGAACGCGCTCGCCATTGCCAACCTCCAGCTTGCCGCGAACATGATCGCGGGCTCGGCCGCCAGCCAGCTGGTGGCCGGCGAATCCTTGAGCCCGGGCAACGCCCTCGTTGGCCTCTCCGTCGCAGGCACCCTCCAGCCGGGGGCGTATACCATCATCGAGAACCCCCCCGCCTCGGGCACGCTCGAACTACAACTCAATGGCAACACCATCGGCACCGCTACTCCCACAGCCGCGGGGCCCGGCACCTTCACCCTCTCCTTCACCAGCGGCGGAAACCCCGTCGCCTCGCTCACCATCTCCGCCGCCGGGCCCTACTCCGCCGCGGCCCAGGTCGCCGACCTCACCACCGCCGGCAACAATCAGCTCCAGGTCGAAACCTCGCCCTCCACCTTCTACGGCAACATCGTCTCCGTCCTCGGTGCCGATGTGAACCGCGCGCTCGGCCTCGAACAGTCATCCGGCCTGCTGGTCGACCACATCGATGCGCTGCGCCAGTCCGTCCACGGTGTCTCAATCGACGAGGAAGTCACCAACCTCAGCGCGGCCCAGCACGCCTACAACGCCGCCGCCCGTGTCATCACCACCATCGATGACATGCTCGACACCCTCATCAACCGCACCGGCATCACGAGGTAACCACCATGAGGCTCAGCGAGCAGTCCCGCGTCCACAACCAGGTGTCGTACATGTCTGCCGCCACCGGGCGCGCCGACCGCGTCCAGCGCCAGCTTTCCACCAACCGCCGCATCGACCGCGCCAGCGATGACCCCTCTGGCGCGGCCCTGGCGATGCAGCACCGCAAGAACATCGCCTTCGAAGCCCAGATGCGCCGCAACCTCGAAAACGGTACCGCCTTCCTCAACGTCACCGAATCCGCCCTCAATAGCGCCACCGATATCCTCCAGCGCGCCCGCGAACTGACCGTCCAGGGCGCCAGCGACACCCTCGGCGCCAGCGAAAAAAGCAACATCGCCGCCGAGATGGACCAGCTCATCCAGCAGCTCGCCCAGGTCGCCAACACCAACTTCGGCGGCGTCTACATCTTCAGCGGCCACCAGACGCAGACGCCCGCCTACAACGTCGCCGGCAATCCTCCCGTGGCCATCACCTGGCAGGGCGACAACGGCCTCCGCACCCGCCGCATCTCCGCCCAGGACGCTGTCGCCGTCAACGTCATCGGCGACCAGGCCTTCGGCGGCATCTTCGGCGACCTCATCGCCCTGCGCGATAACCTGCGCTCCAACGCGCCCGGCGCCACCATCGGCAAGTCCCTGGCCGATATCGACCGTGCCCTCGACGCGGTCCTGAACACGCGCGCCGATGTCGGCGCCCGGCTCAACCGCTTCGAGGCCACCGTCTACCGCTCCGAGGAGACGGATACCAACCTCCAGGAGCTCCGCGCCGAAATCGAGGACATCGATATCGCCGAGACCATCGTCCAGTTCACGGCCGCCCAGAACGCGCTCGAAGCCGCCCTCGGCGCCATCGGCCGCACCAGCAATATGTCGCTCCTGAACTACCTGCGCTAGCCACCCGCCAACTGGCACTTCCCGCCGCTTCGCCCGTACAGTGCGGCCGTGGCATCCCCCGAAGGCGCTCCGGTCTTCCGTATTCGCTCCCTCTTCGCCTCCGTCTACCTCCCGGCCTTCCTCTTCGCGGTCGGCCAGGGCGCCGTTATCCCCGTGCTCCCGCTCTACGCGCTCGAACTCGGCGCCTCGGTCGGCTTCGCGGGCGTGCTCGTCGCGCTTCGGGGCATCGGCACCATGGTCTTCGATATCCCTGCCGGCATCCTTGTCACCCGCCTCGGAGAGCGCGGCGCCATGCTCGTCGGCACCATCGCTCTCGCCATCGTAGCGGTCGGCGCCGGCCTCACCACATCTCCTTACGTCCTCGCGCCGCTGGTCTTCGTCATGGGCTGCTCCTGGGCCATCTGGATGCTCGCCCGCCTCTCCTACGCCACCGACTCCTCGCCAATCGAACAGCGCGGGCGCGTACTCTCGCTGCTCGGAGGCTCCAACCGCGTCGGCAACTTCGTCGGCCCCTTCGTCGGAGGGTTTGGCGCCGCGTGGCTCGGCAGCGAAGCCGCGTTCTACATCCAGGCCGCGCTCGCCCTCGTGGCCGCCGCCGCCATGTTCATCTTCGTCCGCGAGCCCGTGCGCGTATCCGGCGCGCAGACCGGGACCGCCCACAAGCGCCTCGCCGCCGTCGTCCGCGACCACCGCCGCGTCTTCGCCACCGCCGGCCTCGCCACCGTCGCCATCCAGGTCCTCCGCGCTTCCCGCGAGGCGGTCATCCCCCTCTGGGGCGACAACGCCGGCCTCGACGCTGCCCGGGTCGGCGTCATCTTCGGCCTCTCCTCCGCCATCGATATGACCGTCTTCTACCCCGTCGGCATCGCCATGGACCGCTGGGGCCGCAAATGGACCGCTATCCCCTGCCTGCTCATCATGTCCGCCGGCATGCTCATGATCCCGCTCACCGGTTCCTTCACCGGATTGCTCACCGCCGGGCTGGTCACCGGTTTCGGCAACGGCCTTGGCAGTGGGATCAACATGACGCTCGGCGCCGACTTCTCGCCCGCCGTCGCCCGTGGTGAGTTCCTCGGTGTCTGGCGCCTTATCGGCGACGTGGGCACGGCCGGCGGCCCACTCCTCGTCAGCGGCGTGACGGTCGCCACGTCCCTTGGCGCTGCCTCCGTCGTCACCGGCGCCATCGGCCTCGCCGGGGCCGCGATCATGTTCTTCCTGGTCCCCGAACCGATGCGTCACGGCCAGGCGAATCTCGCCCGCCCGGCCTCCCCGCGCGGCTAACCCCGCGCGATGGGCAGGGGGCTCGTGTGACTCCCGCCCCCCACGACCGGCTCCGAGCCATCGGCACGTTGCACCAGCACCCCACAGTCGCAGGGGTGCTGGTCAAGGTTGTAGTGAAACTTGTACACCTCGATGAGCCCGGACCGGGCCACCAGCCCGTGCTCCGGCAGCCAACCCCGGACCGCCGCTGCCGCATCGTCAATTTCGTCCACGTCATCCGCGCACGCATACGCGAACGGCCCGCCCGGGAAGAACGTCGTCCGTGCCGGTGGCGGCGGCGAATAGTCGCTGCGGATCGGCACGCCGGTCCGGTACCGCCGCCGCCCGTCGCTCGATTCGGCCGTCCAGCCGATCGCCGCGATATCGATCCGCCCCAGTGCCGGCCGCGCCTGCACCCGCCACTCGTTGAACTCATCCCACACCCGTGAGAGGTCGGGCGCGGCCTCGCCACCCGCCACCTCCACTTCAAAGTACGCCACCCGCATCTCCGGCAGCCGCGCCAGCCACACCCTCCGCGAGCTCACGGGACCGCCCCCAGCTCCTTCAGCGATGCAATCCGGTCCCAGTCGTACCCGTATTCCAGCAGGATCGTCTCCGTGTCCTGGCCAATCTCCGGCGCCCAGCTCCCCGGTTCCACCGGCGTGCCGTAGAAATCGACAGGGGTCGCGACCTGCTCTCGCGGTCCCTCCGGCGATTCGATGGTGACGATCGCCCCGGCAGCCCGGATCACCGGGTCCTGCACGGCCTCCGCCGTCGTTTGCACGGGCGCGAACCACACATTGTTGGCATCGAACAGTGCTCCCCATTCCCGCAGTGGCCTCCCCCCGAGGATACGGTCCAGGATCGCTACCAGGTCCGGCGCGTTCGCCGCCCTGCCCGCGATATTCGCGAAACGCGGGTCCTCCGCCAGCTCTGGCGGGCGGCCTAGCGCCCTCAGGAAGTCTGGCCAGTGCCGGTCGCCCTGCAACATCAGCAGCCAGAACCACCGCCCCTCGCTGTCGCTGTACGGATTGATGAGCGGGTTCGGCGCGTGCCTCCGGTCGGGCGGTGGCATCGAGGGCGGGTTTGCCCGCAACTGCGTGTTCGTGTCCCAGCCCATCATGTATATCCCGATCCGCGTCAGCGAGACCGCCACCTTCTGGCCCTCGCCCGACCGCTCCCGGTGGAACAGGGCCGCCGCGATCGCCCCCGCGGCGTTCGCCCCGGTCATGTGGTCACCCATCCCGCCCCGCTGAAGCGGCGGCTCCGCACCCTCCGGCGTGAGCCCGGCGGCAACCCCGGCCCGCGCCCAGAACGCCCCCACGTCATACGCCGCCCGGTTCGCCTCCGCGCTCTCCGGTCCATAGCCCGTGACCTGGCAGTAGATGAGCCGCGGATTGGTATCCTTCAGCCGCTCATACGTCAGCCCATACTTCTCCAGTGCCCGCGGCCGCATATTCGTGACGAAAACGTCCGCCGCATCGATCAGGTCCCCCGCGATGTTCCGCCCATCCTCCACCTCGAGGTTCAGCGCGATGCTGCGCTTTCCCCGGTTGTCGAGCTCGAATGGCGGGTTCATCACCGCTCCAAACGCGGCCCCCAGCCCACGGAACGGGTCCCCTTCCGGCGGCTCGATCTTGATGACGTCCGCGCCCCAGTCGGCCAGCACAGCCGCGCATGATGGCCCCGCGACCCACACCCCAAGCTCCACCACCTTGATTCCCGAAAGCGGTCCCGCCATGTGCCCTCCAGTACATCCGTTGCGTGCCGGCGATTCTACCCGCCGACCCCGGATGACACATGCGGTACCTCGAAACGCCCCGCCAGCCTAGACTTGGCCGACACTACCAACGGACTCTGCCCAATGGTCCTCAGCGACCGCACCATCCGCCGCGAGATCGAGGCTGGCAACATCGTCATCGACCCCCTTGGCCCCGGCGCCATCCAGCCCGCCAGCGTCGACCTCCGCCTCGGCCACCTCTTCCGCGTCTTCCGCAACTCCCAGATCCCCTTCATCGACGTGAAGAAGGAATACCCCGACCTCACCGAACTCGTCGAGATCGACGACGACCACCCCTTCATCCTCCACCCCGGCGAATTCGCCCTCGCAGTCACCTTCGAGCGCGTGAAGCTCCCCGATTCCATCGTCGGCCGGCTCGAAGGGAAGTCCTCGCTCGGGCGCCTCGGCCTCCTCATCCACTCCACCGCCGGCTACGTCGATCCGGGCTGGGATGGCGCGCTCACCCTCGAGCTCTCAAACGTCGCCAACCTCCCTATCACCCTCTACCACCGGATGAAGGTCTCGCAGATCTCGTTCCTCCAGCTCACGGAGCCCGCCGAGAACCCCTACGGGTCAGAGGCCGCGGGCAGCAAGTACCAGCACCAGGTCGGCCCTACCCCCAGCAAGTACTACCTCAACTTCCGCGACGAACCCTGAGCCCGGACTGCGTCCGTGGCCCTCACCGGAACAGGTACGACAGGTCGTAGCTTTGTCCCATCTCGGGGATATACGGCTGGATAGCAAACCGTTCCTTGATCGCCCTCGCAAGCGCCTTCGATGCCTCGGGTTCGCCATGCGTCATGAACATCGTTCCCGGCGGCTTCGGCGCCGTCCCTACCCAGCGCAGGATCTCGTCCCGGTCAGCGTGCGCCGAAAGTCCCTCGATGCTGACCACGCGCGCCCGCACAGGCACATCCTCGCCATACATGCGGATCGTCTGGGCCCCCGTCAGCAGGCTCCGGCCACGTGTCCCCGCCGCCTGGTAGCCCACCAGCGCGATCAGGTTGCGCGGATCCCGCACCAGCCGGTGCAGGTGATGCACCACTCGGCCCCCGGTCAGCATTCCGCTCGCTGCGATGATGATCCGCGGCCCATCCATGTTGTTCAGCTTCTTCGAATCCGCCACCGACCGGTGGAAGCGCACGTTCTTCGGGAAAAGTGACTCCGGCGTCGTGTGCGGAATCTGCGTGTCGAGGTACTCCGATTCCAGGTACTTGTTGTAGAGCGTGGTCACATCCGTCGCCATCGGCGAATCGATGTGGATCGGGATCTCCGGCAGTCTCTTCGTCTCAATCAGCTCCCGCAGGATCAGCGTCACCAGTTGTGCCCGCGCCACCGCGAACGACGGGATCAGGATGATCCCCTTGCGCGCGATGGGCTCCGCGAACGCTTCCCGGATCTGCTCGGCAAGTGGCCGGTGCTCGTGCAACCGGTCCCCATACGTCGATTCCAGGATGAGCGCGTCACACTCCGGCAATGGGTCCGGGTCCGTGTGCAGCGGCTGGTGATACCGCCCCAGGTCGCCGCTGAACACCAGCCGCGCGGATTGGTCCCCGCTTTCGGCATCGATCTGCACGAACGACGAACCCAGGATGTGTCCGGCGTTCAGAAACCGCGCCGTGACGCCCTCGCCAAGCTCCAGCGGCTCGCGATAGTCCACCGTCTTCAGCAACCGCAACGCCGCCTGCGCGTCCTTCACCGTGTAGAGCGGGAGCGCCGGCTTATGCTTGCTATAGCCCTGGCGGTTCGCGAACGCCGCGTCCTCTTCCTGGATCTCCGCCGCATCGAGCAGCAGGATCCGCACCAGTTCCGCCGTCGCCGGGGTGCAATACACCGGGCCCCTGTAGCCCTGCTGTACCAGCCTTGGCAGGTACCCCGTGTGGTCGATGTGCGCGTGGGTGAGCACGACCGCGTCCGGAGTGGTGGGCCGGAATGGTGTCGGTTGCCAGTTCAGCAGCCGCAGCTCCTTCAGCCCCTGGAACATCCCGCAGTCCACGAGCACCCGCGTGTTGCCCGCCGTCAGCAGGTACTTCGACCCCGTGACCGTGCCCACTCCGCCGTGGAACGCCAGCGAAAGCTTCATTGCTGCAGCCACGCCGGGCCATCGCTTCCGCGGCGCTGCCACTCCACAACCCACGGGTTGTGCGCCTTCTCGAACGCCACCGTCGTCTCCTCCATGTGCCCCGGCAGGACAACGGTCTCCTCGGGCAGCACCAGCAACCGCTCGCAAATGCTGCGCATCTCCTGCTCCAGGTTCCCGCCGGGCAGGTCCGTCCGCCCGATCGAGCCCCGGAACAGCGTGTCGCCGCTGAACAGCATGCCCTCTTCGGCGTAATAGCTCACGCTGCCCGGCGTGTGCCCCGGCGTCGCGATCGTCCGCAGCCGCAGCCCCGCCACCTCAACGATGTCCCCATCCTGTACGAACATGTCCGGGTCGGGTGGGCCCTGGCTTACGTCCAGCCCGAACCGCGCCGCGATCCCCTTCCAGCCGTTGCGCAGCAGCTCCAGGTCGCTCTCGTGCAGCAGGAACTTCGCCCCGGTAGCCGCGTGCACCCCCGCAACGCCCATCACGTGGTCGATGTGCGCATGTGAGTTCGCGATGTACTTGATCGTCACACCCATGTCCCGCGCCAGCGCCAGGATCTCCTCCGGCTGGTCGCCCGGGTCGATGCAGATCGCCTCGCCCGTCCGCCGGTTGCCGATCACCCAGCAATTTTCCTGGAACACCCCGACAACGATGCCCCGGACCATAAGCTCGTTCGCTACTTCCATGCCAACAAGCGTACAGGCACCCGCTTACTCCGGCACCGTTCGGCTGTAGCGCCCGGCTCCGCTATAACCGCCCCGTGGATATCCCCCTGGCGGCGGCCATCATCCTCCTCGCCGCCGTCGCCGCCTGCATCCAGGCCCTCTCCGGCTTCGGCTTCTCCCTCTTCATCGTCCCCTTCCTCGCCGTCCTGATCGGCCCCAGGGACACAGTCGTGCTGGCCAATCTCCTGGGCATGACCGTCAACATCATCCAGTTCCCCCGGCTCCGCCACACGCTCGAACGCCGCACCGCATCGATCCTCACGGTCGGCTCGTTCATCGGCATGCCCGCGGGCCTCGCCGTCCTCCTCCTCGTCAACCCCACTGTCCTCAAAGTCATCATCGCCGTGGCCGTCATCGTCTTCACCCTGCTCATCATGCGCGGCCTGCGCATCCACGGCGCCGGCACCCTCGGCGACCTCGCCACCGGGTTCGCCAGCGGCGTCCTCAATACCTCCACCTCCATGTCCGGCCCGCCCATCGTCCTCTACCTCCAGGGCAAGCGGCTCTCGCCCGCCGCCTTTCGCGGCACCACCAACGCCTTCTTCATGGTCACATCCTTCGGGGCCGTCGCCCTGCTCATCGCGTCCGGCTCGGTGGAACCCTGGATCGTTGGCGCCTTCGCCCTCGCCATGCCCGCCGCCGAGGCCGGCCGCATCACCGGGAACCGCCTCTTCGACCGCATCGACGAGGCCCGCTTCCGCCGCCTCGTCTACGCCATCCTCCTCCTCAGCGCCACCGTCGCCCTCGCGAGCGCCATCCCCCGCGGCTGACCGCCCTGCCTTCCCCTCCCCGGCCGTTGGCCACCCGCCGTTGGCTGTCGAAGGGCGCGGTGTGTCGTCTCCCGTCGCCGGCCAGGCACACTTCGCATTTCGTCCTTCGCCCTCTGCGTCAATCGCTCATTGCGAGGCCCGGTCGCAACTCCCTTCTCCCTTCTCCCTTCCTGTACCCTACCGCCCCATGGAATGGCACGACACGCCCGAACTCCCTACCCGCGTCGACCCGCGCGACCCCGCCTTCAAGGCCAACCGTGCCCGCAACCTCGAACTCGTCGCCGGCCTCCGCGCCCGCCTCGACCGCGCCGCCCGCGCCGGGGGCGAGGACTACATCGCCCGCCACCGCGAGCGCGGCAAGCTCCTTGCCCGCGAACGCATCCAGCGCCTCATCGACCCCGGCACCACCTTCTTGGAACTCAGCCCCCTCGCCGCCGAGGGCGTCTACGAAGACGAGGTCCCCAGCGCCGGCATCGTCACCGGCATCGGCCTGGTCCGCGGCCGCGAGTGCGTCGTCATCGCCAACGACGCCACCGTCAAGGGAGGCACCTACTATCCCCTCACCGTGAAGAAGCACCTCCGCGCCCAGGAAATCGCAGAGGAAAACCGCCTCCCCTGCATCTACCTGGTCGATTCCGGCGGCGCCTTCCTTCCGCTCCAGCACGATGTTTTCCCCGATAAGGAGCACTTCGGCCGTATTTTCTACAACCAGGCACGCCTCAGCGCGAAGGGCATCTACCAGGTCGCCGCCGTCATGGGCTCCTGCACCGCAGGCGGCGCCTACGTCCCCGCCATGAGCGACGAAACCGTCATCGTCCGGGGTACCGGCACCATCTTCCTCGGTGGCCCGCCGCTCGTGAAAGCCGCCACCGGCGAGGTCACCACCGCCGAAGAGCTCGGCGGCGCCGACGTCCACACCCGCATCAGCGGCGTCGCCGACCACTTCGCCGAGGACGACGCCGAGGCTCTCCGCATCGTCCGCGGCATCATCGAGAACATTCCCCGCACCCGTAACGAACCCTGGGACCGCACCGCCCCGGAGGAACCCATTCACGACCCGGAAGACCTCTACGGCATCATCCCCGCGGACCTCCGCCAGTCGTACGACGTGCGCGAAGTGATCGCCCGCCTCGTCGATGGGTCCCGCTTCCACGAGTTCAAGGCCCGTTACGGTCCCACCCTGGTCTGTGGCTTTGCCCGCATCACCGGCTTCCCTGTCGGTATCGTCGCGAACAACGGCATCCTCTTCAGCGAATCCGCGCTCAAGGGCGCCCACTTCGTCGAGCTCTGCGCCCAGCGCAACGTCCCGCTCGTCTTCCTCCAGAACATCACCGGGTTCATGGTCGGCCGCCAGTACGAAAACGCGGGCATCGCCAAAGACGGGGCGAAGATGGTCACCGCCGTCGCATGTGCGGCCGTCCCGAAGTTCACCGTCGTCATCGGCGGCAGTTTCGGCGCCGGCAACTACGCCATGTGCGGCCGCGCCTATGGCCCCCGCCAGCTCTGGATGTGGCCCAACGCCCGCATCAGCGTCATGGGTGGCGAACAGGCCGCCTCCGTTCTCCTCCAGGTCCGCCTCGACCGCGGCGAATCGCTCTCTCCCGAGGAACAGGAGCGCTTCAAGGCCCCCACGGTCGAGCGCTACGAAGCCGAGGGTTCCCCCTACTTCAGCTCCGCCCGCCTCTGGGACGACGGCGTGATCGACCCGCTCGATACCCGCCGCGTGCTCTCCCTGGGCATTTCCGCCGCCCTCAATGCTCCCTTCGAGCCAACCGCCTGGGGCGTCTTTCGCATGTGACCACGGTCCATCGTCGCCCCCGAATCCATCGAACGTTAAGGACCTCACACTTCGCCGGGAACTTTTTCGCGCCGCCCCGCGTTTGGTACCCCGAGGGGACCTGATCACCTGGAGGTCTGCATGTCCGCGAGTTCCGTACTCAATCCGCGAAAACCCCTGCTCTGGCTCGGACTGGCTGCGGGGGCGGCCGTTTTCTTTGCCTCGGGCGCGCTTGCCGCCCGCGCCGTCATCGATACCAGCGACAGCGATGGAGGGAGGCAGGCCGTCGCCGCCGGCGACAGCGCCGCCGCCCGCGATATCGCCCCCGATCCCGGCATCACCACGCCGCGCTTCGGCCCCGCTGAACAGCCATCGTCCTTGCCCGCCAACGCTCCCGTGCCCGGGAAAATCGGCGGCCAGGGAATGGCCGGCGCCGATGCCTCGCCATACTACCCCGGCTGCCGCGCCCCGCTCCCGGCTTCCGTCATCAGCAATGGTGTCATCGACCCCTCCAAGGCCGGCTTTACGCCGAATCTGCCCGGCGCCGGCTTCACCCCGCTGAGCCTCTCGCTCTCCGTCTCCACGGAATGCGATGAGGTCGGCGCTCCGAAGCCCGGCGGCGAACTCGCCCTCGATAGCTCCTGGAAGCACGATGAGACCGGGCTCGAGGCCTACATCACCCAGCGCATGTCCGAAAAGCGCGTCGCCAGCGTCATCCGCGACGACATGGCCAGCTTCTGGGCCAACGGCTACGTCTACAGCGTCAGCGTCAATCGCTACCAAATTCTCCCCTACGCCTCGAAGGACCCGGTCCAGTCCTCCGTTCCCGCTCCCGAAGGCGACCCACGCGCCACCGAAGTGCTGCGCGCCCTGGTCGCCCAACTCACCGGCTCCGGCGACGGCCTGAAGTGCTTCTGGAGGCTCGAACAGGGCGACTGGAACTCGCTCGCCACCCTTGGCATCGGCGACCCCCGCCCCGTCATCCCCGCCGGTTACGACCTCACCGATTCCTACATCTCCGTCTTCACCCCTCCCGCCGGCGGCTGCGACACCAGCATCGTCCCGACCGAGGGTGCGAGCATGAATGCGAACTGGCAGAACAATGGCACCAGCGACGGCTATGGCTACATCGGCGTCTCCGCGTGGGCCATGCCCGAGGGCTACATCGAGACCTGGCCCGGCTCCTTCACCCCGTACGGCGCGAACTGGAGCAACGGCAAGTTCCAGTTCGGTGTCTACGCCCAGGTCGAAGATGGCCTCGCTCTCGATACTATCCGTGCCATCGCGAAAGCCCTCGACCCGTCCTTCAGCGAGGCCTGCCTCGTCCAGGAGCGCCAGCTCTCCGATGCCGATATGGCCCGCCTCGGCTTCAACGACCCGAAGGGCCCCGATGGCTACGAAGTCGTCCGCTCCAACCGCGCCGCCACCGGGATCGCCGATGGCTGCGGCAAGCCCGAAGGCTGGGAGCCCCAGTACAACCTGTCCTGGACGCTCGAACGCGGCGCGGACACCATCGATGTCTCGGTGAGCCGCTACGGCGCCGGAGAAGGCAACGCCGAGGGCTATATCGCGCCCAACAGCATCTGGTGGTCCGATGCGAAGGGCACCTACTACTCCATCAACGCCTACTCCCGCGGCATCTCCGCCGAAGTCCCGAAGGATGACCTGATCGCCATCGCGAAAAGCCTCGACCCCTCGTTCGATGAGTCGAAGCTGTCGCAGGGTGGCCCCGGCATGGAGAAGCCGCTCCCGGCCCCGGCTGCGGAAGCCCGCTAAGCGCGCGTTCTCCCCCGCCTTGAGTGGCCCCCACCCGGACGGGTGGGGGCCACTCGCATCATCACTTCAGCCTGATGCCGCCATCCACCGCGATCGCCTGCCCCGCCGGGCTCGAAAGGGATGCCGCAAACTCGGCGAAATCCTCCGGTGTCTGCTCCCGCCCGGGACGCACCCCGTCCTTCACCACTCTGATCGAAAAGAGCCCGGACGGCATCTTCCGCCGTCGTTCCGGCCAGCCGCGGATGCCCCGTCGCGCGAACCCCGGCGGCACTCCGCAATCCGCGATGAGATGATGGCTGACATCCACTGTTGGACCGGGGAATGGGCCGCAACGGACCGGGGCGGGCCGCTCCGGGAACTTGGCCGCATCGGCCTCGCCGTCCGTGCCGACACGCTCCGGCTCCTCTCGGGATTTACCGGTGACCAGATTGCATCGAAGATCGCCGGCCATGGGCGCCACGCATTTCAACCGGGCGAAGGGAGGGACGCGCTGGCGCTGGGGCCGATTACCCGATGAACGCCTCGCCGCCTATCTTCTCCGGCGCTGTCCGCGTCATCACAAACCGCCGGATCTCCCGCCGTTCGGCCGGCCGGAAACAGTGCGCGCATACCCGGGGGCGGGGCAACTCCACAGGCACAAGCAACCGGTGCACTCCGTGCTCCTCGCACAGCAGCTCGAATTCGATCACCTCGATGTTCACGGCGGTCCTCCCGCGTCCATCTCCCCCCGGATGGATCCATAGGATAGACCTATCGGCCACCCTGTCTACGTACTTTTGGCTACTTTTATGTGAACGTTTGGCCCACCCTGCTTCCTCGCTTCCCCCTCGTGTCCGCTGATCCCCCCAATCAAGGGCGCACCCCGGCGACCAACCCGTCACAATGGCCTCGTGAACCCTCCCTCATCCCCGGAAAGCGTTCTCAGCGGTCATCGCCGCGCCCTCACCATCGGCCTGCTCATGGCGGTCACCCTGGTCGCCTTCGAGGCACTCGCCGTCGCCACCGTCATGCCCACGGTCGAGGAAGACCTTGGCGGGCTCGCGCTCTACGGCTGGGCCTTCAGTGGCTTCCTGCTCGCCAGCATCGTCGGCATCACCTGGGCCGGCGGGCAGGCCGACCGTCACGGTCCCGCCCGCCCCCTGGCCATCGGCATGACGCTCTTCGGCATCGGGCTGCTCATCGCCGGCCTCGCCCCTTCCATGCTCGTGCTCGTCATCGGCCGCGTGGTCCAGGGGCTCGGAGCCGGCGCGCTCCCGGCAATCGCCTACGTGGCCCTCGGCCGCGGATACCCGGAGGAACTGCGTCCCCGGATGCTCGCCTTGCTCGCCTCGGCCTGGGTGGTGCCCGGGCTCGCCGGTCCCGCAATCAGCGGCGCCATCGCCGAGTACGTCTCCTGGCGTGGCGCCTTCCTCCTCTTTGTGCCCACCATCCCGCTCATGGCCGCCCTCGCGCTTCCACCCCTCTTCCGCATGGGCCCTCCCGGCGGCGAGATCGCCCCGTCGCGCGTCCCGGCGGCCGTCCGCCTCGCCCTCGGTGCGGGCCTTGCCCTCGGCGGCGTCGCCAGCGGAAACGCGCTCATCGGCATTCCCCTCGTGGTTTTCGGCGTTGGAGCGGCAGTTCCCTCGCTTCGCCTGCTCCTTCCCCCCGGCACCTTCCGCGCATCGCCCGGGCTTCCCGCCGCGGTCGCCGGCAACGGCTTCCTCAACCTCTGTTTCTTCGGAGCCGAGGCCTTCGTCCCCTACCTCCTGACCACCCACCGCGGCTACTCCTCGTTCCTCGCGGGCCTGGCGTTGACTGGCTCCACCCTTAGCTGGGCGGCGGGTTCCTGGCTGCAGGAGCGGCTCTTCCGCCATTCCCCCCGCCCCTGGCTCGCCGCGGCGGGCGCCCTCATCGTCAGCCTCGCGATCGCCATGGTGCCCCTCGCCCTCGTTGAGGACGTTCCCGGGGCGTGGGTGGCCCTTGCCTGGACGGCCGGCGGATTCGGGATGGGCGTCGCCTACCCCATGTTCTCGCTCGAACTCCTCGCCTCGTCCCCTCCCGGCCGCGAAGGTGAGGCCTCCGCCTCGATGAAGCTCCACGAAACCCTCTCCGCCGCGGCCGGCGTTGGCATCGCCGGCGGCATCGTGTCAGCCGGAGATGCCGGCGGCTGGGCCGCGACGTCCCTGGCGCTCGTGTTCCTTCTCGCCGCGGCCGCCGGTATCCTCACCGCCGCGATCGCTCTCCGTCTCACGGCGCGCGCCCCGGCACCCGTGGACGCCCCCACGGCCTCCATGGCCGCCGCTTCCCGGCCGCCGAATGTCCCCCACCTGAGCGAACGATCTTAGGGCACTCCCAGGGAGACCCGCGCCACGCGAGACGCTAGTATGGGCCACATCACGGCTGGAGGATCGCCCGTGGACGACCAGCGCGCAGGCGAGGTTCCCCCGCTCCGCGAGGCCACGCTCCTGTTCGAGGCCAGCCCGCGCCCCATGTGGGTGTTCGATGCCGAGACGCTCCGCTTCCTCGCTGTGAACCAGGCCGCGCTCGACCTCTACGGTTATACCCGCGAGGAGTTCCTCCGCCTGACCCCGCGCCATATCCGCCCCCCCGAAGATCGCGCCCGCTTCGATGCCCACATGGCCACCGTCGACCCCATCGGCGTGGACCACTCCCGCTGGCGGCACGTCAAGAAGGACGGCTCCCTCCTCTCCGTCGAGGTCTCCGGGCAGAACATCATCTACGACGGCCGCCCCGCTCGCCTCGTCTCCGTCAACGACTTCACCCTCGCCGATTCGGCCGATGCCGCCCGCGAGGAGTCGGAAGCCCGGTACCGGACGCTCATCGAGCATGCGCCCGAGGCCATCGGCGTGCTCGATGTCGATGCTGGCACCTTCGTCGAATTCAACGAGAACGCCTGCCGGCTGTTCGGCTGCTCCCGGGCTGTGCTCTCCTCCCTGGGCGTCGCCGATGTCTCGCCCCCGTTCCAACCCGGTGGGCGCCCCTCGGCTGAGGCCGCCGCCGAAGTCATCGAGCGCGCACTCCGCGGCGAGACCCCTGTCTTCGAATGGCTCCACCGCTCTGCCTCGGGTGAAGAAATCCTCTGCGAAGTCCGCCTCGTCCGTCTCCCGTCCGCGTCCCGCAGGCTCATCCGTAGCAGCATCACCGACATCCGCGACCGCAAGGCCGCCGAACTCTCGGCAAGCAGGCTGAGCGCCATCGTCGAGTTCTCCCAGGACGCCATGATGGCGACCGACCTCCAGGGCCGGATCATCACCTGGAACCGCGGCGCCGAGCGCCTGTTCGGCTACTCCGCCCCGGAGGTGCTGGGCCAGACCACCCATCGCTTCTTCCTCCCCGGCCAGGAGCACGAGCGCGACCTCATTCGCGAAACCGTCATCCAGCGCGGCCAAAGCATCGAGGGCATGGAGCGTACCCGGCTCCGCAAGGATGGCACCACAGTCACGACGTCGTCCTCATACTTCCCCATCCGCGACCCGGATGGAACCATCGCTGCCGTCGGCAGCGTGGCCCGCGATGTCAGTGATCGCAAGGCTGCCGAGCTCGCCCTCCGCGCCAGCGAAGCCCGCTTCCAGCTCGCGTTGCGCGCCTCCCGACTCGGAATCTGGACCTGGAACACGCAGACCAACACCGTCGATTGGTCTCCAGAAGCCGCCGCTATCCTCGGGCGGCATCCCGGCGAAATGCCATCAACCATCCGCGACACCATCGGCCTCATTCACCCGGACGATGCCGGCCGGCCCCGCACGATCATCCTCGACGATCTCGCCTCCGGCAACCCGATCGACTTCCGCATGGCATGGCCTTCCGGAACCTACCGCTGGGTCTCCATCACCGGCATGCGCACCACCGACGGCACGCAGGTCACCGGCGTCATCCGCGATATTCATGAAAGTAAGCTGGCCGAAGCCGAACTCCGCGAGAGCGAGGAGCGCTTCCGCTCGCTCGCCGATTCCGCCCCCATCTTCATCTGGACGGCCACGCCCGACCGCCAGATCGACTTCTTCAACGCCACCTGGCGGAGGTTCACCGGCCGCCCCATGGACCAGGACGCCGGCTACGGCTGGACCCAGGTTATCCACCCCGAAGATCTCGAAGCCACCCTCGCCACGTACGAGGCCAACTTCGAGGCCCGTTCTCCCTATTCCATGCGCTACCGCCTCCGCCGCCACGACGGCGAATACCGCTGGATCCTCGAACATGGCACCCCTCGATATACCGGCGATGGCGCCTTCCTTGGCTTCATCGGCGCCTGCCTCGATATCCACGAAACCGTCCTCGCCGAAGACGAGATCCGCGCAAACGAAGTGCGCTTCCGAAACCTTGTCGAGACCATCCCCGTCGGCATCTGGGCCTGGGACGGCGTCGATGTCCTCATCGTCAACGCCGCCCTCGAACGCCTCCTCGGCTTCCCGCGCGAACAGCTCACCCGGCGCGACTTCCTTGGCTCCCGAATCGACCCCGATGACCGCGCCATGATCCGCGCTCGCGCCGCCCGCCGCATGGCCGGCGAGCCCATCGACCCGCCCTACGTCGAAATCCGCATGACCGATGCCCGCGACCGGGTCCTCACCTTCGAACTCCACTCCACCATCGTCACACTCGCCGGCCAGCGTGTCTGGCTCAACTCGGTCATCGATGTCACCGGGCGCCGCGCGGCCGAGGACGAACGCCGCCGCCTCGACCACCAGATGCAGCAGACCCAGAAACTCGAAAGCCTCGGCATCCTCGCCGGTGGCATCGCCCACGATTTCAACAATCTCCTCGTCGCCATCCTTGGCAACGCCGGCCTCGCCCTCCTCGAACTTCCCCCCGAATCCCCCGCCCGCCAGACCGTCCAGGCCATCGAAACCGCCGCTCAGCGCGCCGCCGACCTCACCCGCCAGATGCTCGCCTACTCCGGCAAGGGCAAGTTCGTCATCGAGCCCCTCAACCTCTCCCGCGTCGTCGAGGAGATGGCCCACCTGCTCGAAGTCTCCGTCTCCAAGCGAGCCGTCCTCAAGTACCACTTCGCCCCGAATCTCCCGTTCATCGAGGCCGATGCGACCCAGGTCCGCCAGGTCATCATGAACCTCATCACCAACGCGTCCGATGCCATCGGCGATCGCAGCGGCGTCATTTCTATCTCCACTGGCATGCAGTACGCCGACCGCGACTACCTCCGCGAGTCATACCTCGACGCCGACCTCCCCGAGGGCGACTACGTGTACATCGAAGTCGCCGATACCGGCCAGGGCATGGATGAGGCCACCCGCGCCCGCATCTTCGATCCGTTCTTCACCACGAAGTTCACTGGCCGCGGCCTCGGGCTCGCCGCAGTCCTCGGCATCATTCGCGGTCACCGCGCCGCCATCAAGCTCTACTCCGAACCCGGCCGCGGCACCACCTTCAAAGTCCTCTTCCCCGCCGCCCTCCCGGCCTCCTCCAGGCCTCCGGAGCCTCAACTCCCGCCCGCATCCGAAGCCGAGCCCGCCCCGCGGGGCATTGTTCTCGTCGTCGATGACGATGAGACGGTCCGGACTGTCACCCGCCGCATCCTCGAACGCTCCGGCTTCACCGTGCTTCTCGCCGCGGATGGTGTCGAGGCCCTTAAGGTCCACCGCGCCACCCCGGGCGTTGCCCTGGTGATCCTCGATATGACCATGCCCCACATGGATGGCGAGGAGTGCTTCCGCGAGCTTCGCCACCTCGACCCCACCGTTCGCGTCCTCCTTACCAGCGGCTACAACGAACAGGATGCCACCGAGCGCTTCGTCGGCAAGGGCCTCGCCGGGTTCATCCAGAAGCCCTACCGCCCCGCGGACCTGCTGAGCAAGGTCGAGGAAGTCCTCAGGGCGAACCGGGGCTGACCCGCCCAAACCGCCAGTCCCCTTACTCCTCCACCGGGCGGTCACGCCGCCCCCCACCACCCGGCACGATGGAAACATCTCCCGTCGCCCCTCGACGGACACGTGTCCACTGGTCTCTCCGGACTCTCCGGCTCCCGGGCCACGGCTGTCGAACTCGCCACCGCCGGCGTCGTCTTTGAGCGCCACGACTACGCCGGCGCCGGCGCCCTCGCCGTTCGCCCCGGCCGCCTCCCGCTCTGAGCTATTCCATCTCGACCAGCCTGTCGCCCTCGCGAACGATGTCGCCAGCGCCAGCGCACACCTCGCGCACCACTCCCGCCTCTGGCGCGGTGATCCGATGCTCCATCTTCATCGCGTCCAGCGTCATCAGGAGCTGGCCCGCCTCCACCGCGTCGCCCGCCACGACACGGACCGACGCCACCGTCCCGGCAAGCGGCGCCACGATGGCCACAGCCCCGGCGGCTTCGGCATGGGTCCGCCGGGGGAGTGGTGGGGGCGCCTCCATCCGGATCAACGATTCCATCCCATCCAGTCCCCGCACGCGCACGGCACCGGCCGCGCGAGCAACCGCCAGCGGGGGCCCGCCAACACCAACCCGGCACGCCGCACCGCCAGCCGGGCCGCGCTCAACCCGCACCACCCGGGCCTGGCCATCGACAAGCACCTCGAACGACGGGCCGCGCCCCCGGACCTCCGCGGTGGAACGCTCCGGCCCGCTCGAAAGCCACGTCACCGCACCACCCGCGCCGATCCAGCGGGCGCCCTGCCATGGATCTGCGCCTCCGGGCGCGCCTTGCGCAAGAGCGGCAGCAGCCGCGGCCCAGTGCTCAAGCGGCACCCGCGGGGCGAGCAACTCCGCCAGCGTCGCGTCGAGCCAGTCCACCGTCGCCGCGCCCCGCGCGAAATCGGCGTGGCCGAGGATGCGCTCCACGAACCCGGCATTCGTCGTCACTCCCTCGATCCCCAGCGCTTCGAGGCTCTCCTGTGTCCGCGCGATCGCCTCCTCCCGGTTCGCCCCATGCCCGATCACCTTCGCGAGCAGCGAATCGTAGCTCCCCGGCACCGCATCCCCGCGCGCGTACCCGGCATCGATCCGTGCTGCCCCGCCGTAGTCCCAACCGCGCAACCGCCCGCCCCCACCCATGAACCCGTTCCAGGGGTCCTCGGCATTCACCCGGACTTCGATAGCGTGCCCCTCGAAGCGCACACCTTCCTGCCGTAACGGCAGCGCCTCGCCGGCGGCCACCCGCATCTGCAACTCCACCAGGTCCAGCCCCGTCACTGCCTCGGTCACCGGGTGCTCCACCTGCAAGCGTGGGTTCACCTCGATGAAGTACCACTCATCACCCGTCACCAAGAACTCGAACGTCCCGGCATTGACATAACCAGATGCGCCCGCCAGCCTGAGCGCCGCGCCGGTCAGCTCCGCCCGAAGGCGCTCGTCCACCACCGGGCTCGGAGACTCCTCGATCAACTTCTGGTGGCGCCGCTGGACCGAACAGTCACGCTCCCCCAGGTGGACCGCATTCCCGTGCCGGTCGGCCACGACCTGGACCTCCACGTGGTGAGCGTTCCGCACCAGCTTCTCAATCAGCAAACCGCCATCGCCGAAGGCCGCCAGCGCCTCGCGGCGAGCGCCCTCGATCGCCTCCCGCAGATCCGCCGCCGCGAACACCTGGCGCATCCCGCGTCCGCCTCCGCCTCCCCGCGCCTTCACCATCACCGGATAGCCGATGCGCGCAGCCTCCCGCGCCAGGGTCTCCGGGTCATCCTCGCCGTCCCAGCCCGGGACTACCGGCACACCATGCTCCTGGGCCAGCCGGCGTGCCGCACCCTTGTCACCCAGGGCGCGGAGCACCCCGGGCGGCGGCCCAACGAAGACGATGCCTTCCGCTTCGCACCGCTCAGCGAAGTCGGCCCGTTCACTCAAGAACCCATAGCCCGGGTGAATCGCCTGGCAGTCCTCTGCCTTCGCCGCCCGGATGATCGCGTCCACATCGAGGTAGCTCTCGGCCGCGCTCGAACCGTCCAGTTCCACCACCGCGTCAGCCATCCGTGCCGCCAGCCCACGTCTGTCGGGAATCGAGGCAACGGCCACGGCCCGGATGCCCATCCGCCGGAGCGTTTCCACAATCCGCACCGCGATCTCCCCCCGGTTGGCGATCAACACGCTCCTGAACATGGCCTACGCCTCCGCCGGAGCATCGGGGGCCAGCAGCTCCTTGTGCCCGTCCCCCTGTTCCAGCCCCCGGCCCGCATCCCTCCGGTCAAGGTAATAGTCGAGCACCACGCGCCCCGCCGCCGCGGCCGGCAGCGCCAGCAACACCCCGGTGATCCCCAGCAACTCCCCACCCACCAGTACCGCGATCAACACGACGAGCGCCGGGAGGTTCAGCGTCTGGCCATAGACGCGTGGCACAAGGAACCGGTCTTCGAATTGCTGGTAGACCAGCAGCGCGATCAGGACGATCAGCGCTTGTGTCGGCGATTCCTGGAACGCCGCCACCGCCGCCGGCACGATCGCGATGAACGCCCCGATCAGCGGGATGATGTCCGCGAACGCGGCCAGCACGCCAAACGCCACCGCGTTCGGCACATCCACAATCAGCAGCACCACCAGCGTGTACAGCCCGATGATCATCGAAGTGATGAGCTGCCCGCGGACATACCCGCCGACCACCCGGCTCAGCGCCTGGATGAAGTGTTCCGCGTCGGGTTCGCGCTCCCCCGGGATGAACCGGAACAGGAACACCCGCAGCCGCTTCGTGTCCACAAGCAAATACGCCGTCAGCACCAGCACCGTGAATGCCGAAAGCACACCCACCAGCGCGCGCTGCCCGTAATCAACCGCCTGGCTCCCGCTGATCAGGTTGCTCCAGTTGATGTCCTCCGCGCGCTCCGGAAGGTCCCACCGGTCCGTCTCGAACCCGAAGTCCGCCATGAACCGCTCGAAGTCCTCCGCGTAGTCCGGCAGGTTCGACCGCAGATCGCGGAACTCGTCGAACATCGCCGGCGCCACGAGCGCCACCATCGACCCCAGCCCCACCAGGATCGTCAGCAAGATCAGCAGCACCGCCACCACGCGGTTGAACCCGTGCCGGACCAGCCACTCCACGTACGGCAGAAGCGCCGCCATGAAGATGAAGGCCGTCAGCACCAGCAGCACCACCGGCCAGATTTGGACCAGGCCCCACAACGAAAGGATCGCGAGCCCCACGACGACCAGCCCGCGATAGGAAAGTTCGATCTTGAGCATGCGTCCGCCGGGGGTGCGAATGTGGCCGTAGCGTATGGCCCGCCGCGCCCGCCGACAACTCACCTCCCCGTGGTCCGGTTTGCCAGGCTTCCTCCCACCGAACCCTCGCGGGTTCACCTCGTTCGAGATCTTCCCGCGCTATTTCGAACAGAGTGCCTCCCGCTATCCGGGGCGCGCCAGTCATGGCGCCCTGCGAGGTCCTTGCTTCGTCCTCAGTCCCGAGTCCTCGTTCCCGAGTCTTCACGACAAAGAACTCCCTCCCGGCAGTGCCCGGAGGGAGCTCTTCGTCGTGCGCCAGGCTGCCGTGTCAATCGCTGCTGAACGGCAGCTCCCCTTCCACCCGCCGCCCCTGCGTCGCGTGGATTTTCGCAATCTTCTCTGGCTCCGGCTCGTGGACCGTCGTCGTCTTCGCCCCGCGGACCATCGCGATTCGCCCCGTGCGCGAAAGCTCCCGGATCCCGTACGGCTCACACATCTTCACCAGGCCGTCGATCTTGTCCTCGTCACCCACCACCTGGAGGATGATCGAGTTGGTCGCGATGTCCACCACGTCCGCCCGGAACACGTTCGCGATGTCCAGCAGCTCGTGCCGGTTCACGTTGTTGCAGCGCACCTTCAACATCGCCAGCTCGCGCGCCACCATGTCTTCGTTGCTCAGGTCCGTCACCTTCACCACGTCGATGAGCTTGTAGAGCTGCTTCTCCACCTGCTCCACTGGCGCGCTCGCCCCATCCACAACGATTGTCATCCGGCTCAACCCCGGCGACTCCGAGTACCCCACGGTCAGCGACTCGATGTTGAACCCCCGCCGCCGGAACAGGCTCGCCACGCGCATCAGCACGCCTGGCTTGTCCTCCACGATGGCAACGACGGTGTGCTGCGCGTGCCGTTTGCGCGAACCATTCACCGAGGGAGTCATCGGGCAAGCTCCTCGGCCGGGGCCTCAATCGTCTCCGATAGCGCCGCTCCCGCGGGCACCATCGGCCACACGTTCTCCTCCTGGTCGATCTGGAAGTCGAGCAGGATCGGCCCCCGGTACGCCCGCGCCTCCCGGATCGCCGGCGCCACCTCCGCCTTGGTCTCCACCCGGATGGCCCGGATGCCATAGGCGTCGGCCAGCTTGCAAAAGTCCGGCTGCGTCATCGCCGCATCAACCAGGTTCCGGTCATAGAACAGGTGTTGCCACTGCCGGATCATGCCCAGGTAGCCATTGTTGAAGATCGCGATCTTCACCGGCAGGTTCTCGTCCACCAGCACGGCCATCTCCTGGAGCGTCATCTGGAAGCCGCCATCACCGCAGATCGCCCACGTCTCCGCCTCCGGTAGCGCTACCTGCGCCCCGATCGCCGCCGGCAGTTCGAAGCCCATCGTCCCCAGCCCGCCCGAGGTCACCAGCTGCCGCGGCCGCTTGTAGAAGTAGTGCTGACCGGCCCACATCTGGTGCTGGCCCACGCCCGTCACAATCGTCGCATCCCCGTTCGTCTCTTCGTAGAGGGTCCGCACCACGTATTGCGGCAGCATCCGCCGGCTCTCCCGGATGTGCAGGCTTGGGTGTTCCTCCCGCACCTGGTCGATCCAGTTCCGCCACTCCTGGCGCTCCGCCTCCTTCACCTGCTCGGCAAGCCGCGGGAGCACGTTCTTCGCATTCCCCACGATCGGCACCGCCGTCGGGAAGTTCTTGCCGATCTCCGCCGGGTCGATGTCGATGTGGATGATCTTCACGCCCGGGTTGAAGTCGTTGAACCTGCCCATCGCACGGTCGTCGAACCGCATGCCGATACCGATGACCAGGTCTGCCTGGTCCGCCGCCATGTTCGCATAGAACATGCCGTGCATGCCCAGCCAGCCGTAGCTCAGCGGATGCGACTCCGGGAACGCGCCGATCCCCAGGAACGTCGTGATCACCGGGATGTCGGCCTTCTCCGCCAGCTCCACCAGTTCGTTGTGTGCTTCACCCCAGATCACCCCGTGCCCGGCGATGATGATCGGACGCTTCGACTGGTCGATGAGCTCCGCCGCCCGCCGGATCATCCCGGCGTGCCCTTCCGTTGTCGGCTTGTAGCCCCGCAGGTTGATCTGTTCTGGCCAGTCGAACTCCGCCGACTCCTGGAACACGTCCTTCGGAATATCCACCAGCACCGGTCCCGGTCGTCCCGTGCGGCAGATGTGGGCCGCCTCGCGCATCGTCAGCGCGATCTCTTCCGGCCGCATCACGAGGTAGTTGTGCTTGGTGATCGAATGCGTGATCCCCGTGATATCCGCTTCCTGGAACCCGTCCTTCCCGAGCAGCGAGCGCGTCACGTTCCCGGTCAGCGCCAGCACCGGCGTCGAGTCCATCCACGCCGTGCAGATGCCGGTCACAAGGTTCGTTGCCCCCGGACCGCTCGTCCCAAGGCACACGCCCATCCGTCCGCTGGCCCGGGCATAGCCGTCGGCCATGTGTGCCGCGCCCTGCTCGTGCCGGACAAGGATGTGCCGGATGCCCGGATACTGCGGAAGTGTGTCGTAAAGCGGGAGCACCACGCCTCCGGGATACCCGAAGATCGTGTCCACGCCTTCGCGCTGGAGGCTCTCCAGCACCATCTGTGCGCCAGTCAAGCGCGCCATACAGGTAAGTCCTTCCTGCGATCTCCAACTCGTTCGCCGGCGCTTGCCCGGTGAGGGACTGTCCGGTGCCCGCCACGCCATTCGGTCGTGGCTGCCCGCGCGAGGCCGTCGGCCTCCCTCGCGGACTGAAGGCTGGGAGGTGGGCCGGTAAGCCTGATTCCCTCCCGTTGCGAGCCGCAGAATCCCAGATTACGTCGAGATCCCCCGACACGAAAGCCACCCCCGCCCGCGCCCGGCATCCCACCACTCCCGTCACCGGGTCCCACACCGCCTCCACCGCTTCCACCGCCGTAAGGTCATCCAGCCGCCTCCCGTACTGCGGCGCGTACTCCGGCGACAGCTTCAACGCGGCCGGGATCGAGCCTGCGACGGCCACGTTCCGGCGCGGAGAGGCGAAGCCCGGCCGCCCAGGTCCAGCAGGTTCATCATGAACAGGTCGCTCAAGTCCACGAGCACCGCATGATCCCGCCCACGAACGCCCACGAACGCCCACCGCGGGACGGGCAACGAGCCCGCGATGCGCGCCAGCCCCACCACCACGTGTTCGAGCCCCATTCCGGCTCTCTTCCGGCCAGCCCGAAGACCCTCCAGCCCGTGGCTGGCAGGTGCTCAGGCGACCCCCGCGATGCCCTTCCCCGCCTCGAGCAGCGGCTTCACCAGCGCGCTCGAGGTCACTTCGGTATAGATCCGCAACAGCGGCTCCGTCCCCGAAAGCCGGAACAGCAGCCACCCTTCCTCGATGAAGAAGCGCCACCCGTCCGTCCGGTCCGACCGAAGCACGGGCCTCCCCGCGATTTCGCCAGGGTTGGCCGCATCGAGTATCGCCTTCACCTTCTCGTTGGAGCCCGGTTCCAGGTCGAAGTCCAGCCGCTCGTAGTAGTGCGGCCCGGTGATCGCGAACACCCGCTCCAGCAGCTCCGAAGCTGGCTTGCCTGTCGCCGCCGCATAGTCCAGCAGGTACAGCCCCGCCAGGATGCCGTCGCGCTCTGGCAGGTGCCCTCGGAAGCCGTAGCCCCCGCTCTCCTCCCCACCGATGAGCGCATCCTTCTCCATCATCAGCGGCCCGATGTGCTTGAAGCCCACCGGCGTCTCGTAACACTCCACGCCGTAGTGGTCCGCCAGCAGCTTTGCCATGTTCGTCGTCGTCACCGACTTGACCACCGGCCCGCGCAATCCCCGCTCGCCGAGCAGGTAGTTCACCAGCAGCGCGAACGTCCGCAGCTGGTCGATGTAGTTCCCCTTCTCGTCCACCACCCCGAGCCGGTCCGCGTCCCCATCATTCGCGATGCCGATGTCGTAGCGCCCCGTCGCCATCAGCAGCATGAACTCCCCCAGGTTCGCCTCGATCGGTTCGGGTGCCCGGATGCCGGGGAAGGCTGGGTTCGGTTCCGAGTGGATCTCCTGCACCGTCGTCTTGCCACCATCCAGCAGCTCGTCGAACAGCCCGGCCCCCGCCCCATACATCGGGTCCACCGCCACTTTCAGCCCCGCATTCCTGATCCGGCGGATGTCCACCTGGCCCGCGAGCGCCTTCAGATAGCCCGGCACCGGGTCGAATCGCTCGATGTCCGCGCTGTTCGCCGCCGCCATCTTCACCTTCGAGTGACCTTCGAGGACGGCCGGCACCCGCGCCTCGATCGCGGCCACGAACTCCGGGCTCGCGCTCCCGCCGTAGTGCGGTTTCACCTTGATCCCGTTCCACCGGTACGGGTTGTGCGAGCTCGTGACAACGACCCCCCCGCATGCCTGCGCTTCAATGATGCGGTGGCTCAATGCGGGCGTCGGGGCAGGCCGGTTCGCCAGCTGCACCCGCAACCCATTCCCCGCCAGTACGCGCGCAACAGTCAGCGCGAACTCGTCCGAGAGGAAGCGTGTGTCGTACCCCACGACAACCGGCCGGGCCGGCCCATAGGTCGCCGCGAAATGCTCGGCCGTTGCCTGTGCGCAGGCAGCGACATTTTCGAACGTGAACGTGTCTGCGATGATGGCCCGCCAGCCATCCGTGCCAAAGTGGACCGGGTTCTCAACCATGGGACCCATCATACCTGCCGCCCGGATCGATGGAGGTGCCATCGGGTACCACCGTGCCGGGGCCGATCGACGCGCCCTTCCCCGCGATCACCCCGACCGCCGTGGCTCCTTCGCCCACGGTCACGCCATCGGCCAGGATGCTGCGTTCCACCACCGCCCCGGTTCCCACCGTCACGCCTTCCCACAGGATCGAATCGACCACCCGCGCGCAGCTTCCCACCGCGCTCCCCGGGCCCAACGCCGAACCTGCGACCTCGGCGTCCCCGGCGATGCTCGCCCCCGCCGCGATGTCGTTGGCGCCGCCCAGGAGCGCCCGGCTCAGGGCAAGGTAGCGCCTCGGCGTCCCCAGGTCCGCCCAGTGCCCCTCGAACCGGTACCCCAGCACCCGCCGCCGCCGTGCCACCAGCGATGGGAAGAGCGTCTCCTCCACTCGCACCGCCCCGGCAGGGATCTCGTCGACCAGCCCCGGCTCGAAGATCCACACGCCCGCATTCACCAGCCGCGAAGGCGCCTCGCCGCGCGGCGGCTTCTCCACGAACCCGGTCACCAGGCCCTCCGCGTCGACCACGGCCACGCCGAATTGCGAGGGGTCGTCCTCTTCGTGGAGTGCCAGCGTCAGGTCGGCCCCGAAGCGCACATGTGCCTGGAAGGCGGCGTGGAAATCGAAGTCGGCGTACACATCGCCATTCAGCACCACGAAACGGCCTTCAATCCCCGCCGTCCGCACCGCATGGCGGATCGCCCCGCCTGATTCCAGCCGCTCCTTCTCGGCGATCGGCACAATCTCGATCGCTCCACGCCTCCCCGCCGGGTACCTCGCCGCCAGGTCCTCGTTCGATTGCCCCAGGGCGAGCACCACCCGGTCGATCCCCGACCGCGCCAGCCAGTCGAACAGGTACTCGATCGCTGGCCGGTTCAGGAGGGGCACCAGGCTCTTGTGCCGCGTCGCCGTCAGCGGCCGCAGCCTGGTGCCCTGCCCACCAACGAGGACGATTGCGTCCACAGGTGGCCGGCGCTACCTTCCCGCCGTCACGCGCAGGTCGGCCGCTCGCGACGTGTCTTCCCACGGCACGTTCAGGTCGGTCCGGCCGAAGTGCCCGTACGCCGCCGTCGGCCGGTAGATCGGCCGCCGCAGGTCCAGGTCGCGGATAATCGCCCCCGGCCGCAGGTCGAAATGTTTGCGCACGGCATTCAGGATCACCGAGTCCGGCACGGCTCCTGTCCCAAACGTCTCCACGCCTATCGATGTCGGCTGCGCCACCCCAATCGCATACGAGAGCATGAATTCACAGCGCGTGGCCAGTCCCGCCGCCACGATATTCTTCGCCACCCAGCGGGCCGCGTAGGCCCCCGATCGGTCCACTTTCGTCGGGTCCTTCCCGCTGAACGCTCCCCCGCCGTGCCTCGCGATCCCCCCATACGTGTCCACGATGATCTTTCTGCCGGTAAGCCCCGCATCCCCCTTGGGCCCGCCAATCACGAACCGCCCCGAGGGGTTCACAAAGATCTTCGTCCGCTCGTCAACCAGCGATTTGTCCACGATCGTGCCGATGATATGCGCCCGCACATCGGTGTCTATCGTCTCATTGTCCACGTCCGGTGTGTGCTGCGTCGAGATCACCACCGCCTCCGCGCGGATCGGTTGCCAGTTCTCGCCGTACTCGATGGTCACCTGGCTCTTGCCATCCGGCCGGAGCCAGGGTAGTTCGCCGCTCTTCCGCGCCTGCGCGAGCCGCCGCGTTAGCCGGTGCGCAAGCGAAATCGTTAGCGGCATCAGCTCCGGCGTCTCCGTGCAGGCAAACCCGATCATCATTCCCTGGTCGCCCGCCCCGGTGTCGAGGTCCGCCGTCTCCGAGTGCCCGTGCCGCGCCTCCCACGAGCGGTCCACCCCGTCGGCGATATCCGGCGACTGCTGCCCGATTGCCGTGATGACCCCGCACGTCTCGGCGTCGAACCCGATCTGCGACGACGTGTACCCGATTTCCCGGATCGTCTGCCGCACAATGTTCGGGATTTCAACGTAGGTCTTCGTCGTGATTTCCCCCGTCACCAGCACCAGCCCGTTCGTGATCGCCGTTTCGCAGGCGACCCGCGCCCTCGGGTCGTCCCGGTAGATGGCATCGAGCACCGCGTCCGAAATCTGGTCGCACACCTTGTCCGGGTGGCCCTCGGTCACCGATTCCGAGGTCAACAACTTGCGTTCACTCATCTCTTGCCCTTCCTTGTCGATTCCTGGCAAGGCCGGCGGGCAAAAGAAAGCCCCTCACAGTCCATGAGGGGCGATGTGTTCACGTTCTCCACCGGTGCACCCCTCGCTGCGAGGGGCGGGCCTTCCCGCAAGCCCGCCTTTTGTTGTCCTTCCACGGAAGGACCACGTCGTCTTGGCACCTTGGAGGCTTAACCAGGTTGCCGGGCGCGGTCGCCCTCTTGACGCTCCATCAATCCTACCAGCCCGCCCCCGCCACGCGAAAGCGATCCGCTTCACACCACCACTTCGTCGCGGCCCCCCGCGTCATTTCGGCACGAATCGTCGCCGAACCTCCGCCGACGACCCAATCGAAAATCGCAAATCGTGAATCGGAAATCCGCTACGTTCCCGCCTGCCAGCTCGTCAGATAGTGCTTCTGTTCCTCGGTCAGGTAGTCGATCTGCACCCCCATCGCGTGCAGCTTCAGCCGCGCAATCTCCTCATCCACTTCCGGCGGCAGCTCATACACCTTCTTCTCCAGCTGCGTCGCGTTCTCCGCGATCCATTCGGCCCCCAGCGCCTGGTTCGCGAACGACATGTCCATCACCGCCGCCGGGTGCCCTTCCGCGGCCGCGAGGTTCACCAGCCTGCCCTCGCCCAGCAAGAACACCTTCCGCCCGTCCTGCAGCAGGTACTCTTCCACCGATTCCCGCACCCGCTTCTTTCCTTCGCTCAGCGATCCGAGCGCCTTCAGGTTGATTTCGCTGTCGAAGTGCCCACTGTTCGCGAGGATCGCCCCGTCCTTCATCACCTCGAGGTGCTGCCGGTCGATCACATTCGTGTCCCCGGTCAGCGTCACGAAGAAGTCGCCCTCCCGCGCCGCATCGGCCATCGGCATCACCCGGTAGCCGTCCATCACGGCCTCCAGTGCCTTCACCGGGTCGACCTCGGTGACGATCACCTGCGCGCCCATTCCCCGCGCCCGCGAAGCGACCCCGCGTCCACACCAGCCATATCCCGCCACCACGAAGTTCTTGCCCGCCAGTAGCACGTTCGTTGCCCGTATGATGCCGTCCACGGTCGATTGACCCGTCCCGTAGCGGTTATCGAACAGGTGCTTGGTGTCCGATTCGTTGATCGCCACAATCGGATAGCCCAGCGCCCCCGCGGCCGCCATCGCCCGCAGGCGAATCACGCCCGTCGTCGTCTCCTCCGTGCCGCCGGCCACGCCCGGCAGCAGATCCCGCCGGTCCTTGTGCAGGGTAGCCACTACGTCGGCGCCGTCGTCCATCGTCAGCTGCGGCCCGTGTTCGAGCGCCTGGTGGATGTGCCGGTAATACGTATCGTTGTCTTCGCCGCAAATCGCGAACACCGGGATCCCGCACTCGGTAACCAGCGCCGCCGCCACATCATCCTGGGTCGAAAGCGGGTTGCTCGCGCACAGGCGCAGGTCGGCTCCCCCCTCGCGCAGCGTGATCGCCAGGTTCGCCGTCTCCGTCGTCACGTGCAGGCAGGCAGTCATCCGGATCCCCTTCAAGGGCTGCTCCCGCCGGAACCGCTCGCGGATCAGCCGCAGCACCGGCATCTCGCGCTCGGCCCACTCGATCCGCCGGATGCCCTCGGCCGCAAGCCGCGGGTTCGCAATGTCATTCGGTACCGGCACAGGGGTCTCCTCACGCCTGCCGCACTTCCGGCCGCAGGTTGGGTTGGTTCGGGTCAGTCGTGAAGCGTCACGAGGCTTCCATCATACTTGCGCCCCCGGATTGCGGCACGAATCCGCCGCAATGCCGACCCCACGCCCGATGGGTCGCGCCGCGCCGCGCTCGCCTCAACGAGGTGGCACACCTCGCGATAGCCCAGCCTCGCATACGCCGCCACCGCCGGCGTGTTGTTCGGGTCCACCGTCAGCACCACGTGATCGCAGTACTCCAGCAACGCCTCGGTTACCGCGCTCGTCGCCGCTGTCGCAAAACCGTGCCCCCGGTACGCAGGATGCGTGAACACGTTCCCCACCACGGCAACTCCCTCGTGCCGCGAAACCACGTGCGTCCCCGCCGCCGCCACCAGCCGCCCGTCTCTTACCACGCCCCGGTACACCCCGTTGTCGATGTGGTCCGGCACGTAATAGCTCGGCCCTCCCTCGCTCCCATACAGGCTGTTGAGCTTCCGGATGTCGAGCCCCGATAGCGTCACCGTCGCTACCTCGTGCACCGGCACGAATGTACGACGGTCGACACCCATCCGGATCATCGGCTGCTGTGTTGCCAGCCGGTACACCCGCCGCAGCGCCTCCAGGTGCTGCGGCTGGCATGTCGCATACGTCTGCGCCGTCCCCGGGTGGATCGTCAGGATGGCCAGCACCGCGTCGGGATCGCCCATCACGAACGTCGCGTCGCCCAGCCCGCCCCGGCTGTGGAGCACCAGCCCCGTCCCCGTCGTCCCCCGCGCGTAATACCACCGTGTCCGTGGAAACAGGACTGGCTCGAGCTGCCCCAGCGCGTAAGCCGTGTACTCCACCCGCGGCGCGAGGATCGAGCGGATGGCCTGCGGGTCCTTCAGCGGCTGGACAACATAATCCAGCCGCTTCCGGGCCACCCCCTGCCACCGTACCTCGCGTTCCGCCATCAGCCATCGACCTCGAAGTGCGTCAGCTCCCGGAACTGGCGGTAGCGCGCTTCCACTTCCTCGCGCGTGAGCGTCAGCAACCGCGATGGCCCTACCCCTTCCACCGAGAACGAGGCCACCGTCGATCCATAGATGATCGCTCGCCGGATGTCCCGCCGGGTCACTTCCCTCACCGTGTCCAGGTAACCCAGGAACCCCCCCGCGAACGCGTCGCCCGCGCCCGTCGGGTCCACCACCTCCTCGAGCGGATAGCCCGGCGCCACGAAGTAGTCTTCTCCGCTGACGAACGCCGCCCCGTATTCGCCAAGCTTTACGATGACGCCCTTCACTCCGTTCGAAACCAGGTCGCGGCCCGCCTTCGCGATGCTCGGCATCTGCGCCAGTTCCCGGACCTCGCTCTCATTCAGCGTCACGAAGTCCGCCTTCCGGATCGTTTGCCGCAGCTCATCCGGCGTGTCGTCGATGAACATCTTGATGGTGTCGACCAGCGTCACCTTCGGCTCGCGCAACCCCGAGAGCAGCTCGCGCTGATACACGGGGTGGCCTGCCGCAAGGCACGCCGCCGTGCAGTCATCCCACTCCGGCGGCAATGGCGGCAGGTACTCGGTGCTCACGCCCAGCTCCGGGTACCACGTCTCCCGCGAGTTCATGTCGTAGCTGTAGCGCGCACTCCACCGGCTCGTCTTTCCGCCGGCGACGCTCCGCAGCCCCGAAAGGTCGATCCCCGGGCGCTCCAGCTTGCGGCGCATCTCGTCGGGGAAGTCCTCGCCAACCACCGCCAGCAGCCGGACGTCCGTAAAAAGCGACCCGGCAAGCGCCGCGCACGTCGCCGAGCCCCCCAGCGAGTTCGTCACCTTCGTGAAGGGCGTCTCGATGTCATCGATCGCTACCCACCCCGATACCAGCATCGTCATCCTGTTGCTCCCAGCCGGCGCGCCAGGATAGGCCCCAGCCGCCGCCGGCTCTCCTCGTCGATCTGCCCCGGGCTCGTCACGAGGGCCGCATCCAGCGCGGTCGCGCACCCACACCCGTCCCGCCCCGGCAGCGCCCGGGCGAGGTTCCGCACCGCCTCTTGCGCCACTGCCACGTTCTTTCGGAGCGTGTCGAACACGGTCCGCGCATCGACCGCTTCGTGGCCCGCGTGTCCCGCGTCGTAGTCCGTCACGGCCGCGAGCGTCGCGTAGCAAAGCTCCGCCTCGCGAGCGAGCTTGGCCTCCGGCAGCGCCGTCATCCCCACGATGCTCGCGCCCCAGCCACGCTGCAATTCGCCCTCGGCGCGAGTCCCGAAAGCCGGCCCCTCGATCACCACGTAGGTCCCCCCCGCGTGCACCGTCGCTCCCGCTGCCGCCGAGGCGCCCCATGCCGCCTCCCGCATCGCGGGGCAGAACGGCTCCGCGAACGCGATGTGCGCAACCACGCCCGCTCCGAAGAACGTCCCCGGGCGCCCGCCGTTGGTCCGGTCAATCAGCTGGTCCGGCGTCACCATGTGCCCCGGCTCGAAATCCCCCCGCAGGCTTCCGACGGCGGAGATCGACACCACCCGCTCGGTACCCAGCTGCTTCAGCGCCCAGAAGTTCGCCCGCTGTGGCAGCTCCGATGGCAACAACCGGTGGCCCCGCCCGTGGCGCGCCAGGAACGCCACCCGCGTGCCATCCAGCGTCCCGATGCGGATCGCGTCACTCGGCCGCCCGAAGGGCGTGTCGGCTTCCACCTCCTCGATAGCGCCGAGCCCGGGCATGTCGTAAAACCCGGACCCGCCGATGACCGCAAGGGGAATCGAACCTGTCACGCGATCCCTGTCTTCTGAAGATAGCTGAAGTGTACGGCTTCCGGGCCTGTCATGGCTGCGCCAACAGCTCCGCCAGCGACCGCTCGTAGGGCGGCCGTGCCACCCCGCGCTCCGTGATGATCGCGCTGATCAGCTCGGCCGGCGTCACATCGAATGCCGGGTTATACGCGCCGATTCCCTCGGGACTCCAGCGCTGCCCCCCGAACCCGGCGACTTCTTCCTCGGGCCGGAACTCGATCGGGATGCCCGCACCGCTTCCACAACCAGGGTCGATCGTCGTCCGCGGCGCCGCGATATAGAACGGCACGCGATGCCGCGCCGCCACCACCGCCAGCCCGTACGTGCCGATCTTGTTCGCGCTATCACCGTTTGTCGCTATCCGGTCCGCGCCCGTGATGACTGCCTGCACCTTCCCCGACGCGATCAGCGCCGCCGCCGCCGTATCGGGCACCAGCGATGCCGGGATGCCTGCCCGCGCCAGCTCCCATGCCGTCAGCCGCGCCCCCTGGAGCAGCGGCCGCGTCTCCGTCGCATAGCATCGCTCCAGCCGGCCATCCTCGTGGGCGACGCGGATAACCCCGAGCGCCGTCCCGATGCCACCGCTCGCGAGCGCGCCCGCATTGCAGTGCGTGAGTACCGCCGATCCCCCGGCGAGCAATGCGGCGCCGTGCCGCCCAAGGGCCAGGTCCTCGCGCAACCGGCGTTCCATGTGCTCCCGCGTCAGCTCCCAGAGCAGCGCCCGCCGGCGCTCCCGCGCCACCCCCAGGGCCGCCTCCAGTGCCTTCCCGGCGCCCCACGAAAGCTCCACCGCCGTCGGCCTCGTCGCCGCGATCTCCTCCGCCGCATACCGCAACTCCTCATCGCGCACGCCGCGTTCCTCGGCAGCTATGGCCACCCCGGCCATGCCGCATGTTCCCAGGAGCGGCGCGCCCCGCACCCGCAGCGTCGCAATCGCCTCGCACATCGCGTCCACCGTGTCGATCCGCCGCCACACCTCGCGCGCCGGGAGCTCCGTCTGGTCCAGGATTTCAACCGCTGGCGCAACCACCCGTACCGGCGAAAAGCTCTCCACGCCCCCAGTCTACCCGCACCGCTACCGCGCGGCCCGCACCGATCGCTCCACCTCTTCCAGGTCGCGCACCAGGCTTGCGCGTGTCCGCGCCTTCACGCCCTTGAGCACATCGCTTACATGTTCGTGGAGCGCTACCGATACCGAGTCGACCAGGCTACGGCCCGAGGCCGTCAGCTCGAGGCGTATCGCCCGCCGGTCGCTCAGGTCCCGCTTGCGCGAGATGTGTCCCGCGCGCTCCAGCCGGTCGAGCACACCGGTCACTGTCTGCGACTGCTGCGAAAGGTAGTCTGCCACAAGGTGCGGCTGCGGCCGTTCGAACGAATCAATCGCCAGCAGTGTCACCGCCTGGATGAACGTGACCTCGTGATCTCGCATCAGCCGCTGGTCCAGCTCCCGCACCGTCGCGTTCGTCGTCCGGTACAGGCCTGTCACCAGTGCGAGTTCGTCTCCCGAATCCGCGTTCATGGCTTCGATGGTAGCACCATGGATCAGCAACGCACGGGTAAGCCACATCGCGAAGACCGATCTGTCACGTACCTTTCCGCCCCCACCCCCGCACCTTCAACCTGCGACTGGCCACACCCGCCAGGTCAGTAGGTCAGCAGGCTCTGCACAGCGTACCCGCCGAGCCGCCCCCGCCCCCCCAGTGCTTCCAGTTCCACCACGAAGCCGAAACCCGCGACCACCCCTCCGATCAACTCCACCAGTTTGGCCGTCGCCAGCGCCGTCCCCCCGGTCGCCAGCAGGTCGTCCACGATGTAGGCGCGTGTTCCCGCGGCGAGCGCATCCTGGTGGATATCCAGCCGGCTCTCGCCGTACTCCAGCGAGTACTCCACCGTTTGCCGTGCCGCCGGCAGCTTCCCTTCCTTGCGGACTGGCACGAACGGGAGGCCCAGCCGGTCCGCAACCGGTGCCCCGAACACGAATCCGCGCGACTCGATCCCCACCACCGCCTCGGCCTCCCGCACCCGTGCGTCCTTCGTCAGAGCGTCCAGCACATCCCGGAAAGCCTCCGGTGCCGCCAGCAGGGGCGTGATGTCCCGGAACAGGATCCCCGGCCGCGGGAAATCTGGCACATCGCGGATGTACGCCTTCAGGTCCATCGCCGCGATGATACCCTCCCCTACGCGGCGATGAATCCCAGCTGCTCCCACCGCTGCCCAAGCAGTTCTTCGTGCGGCACTCCCAGCCACCCGTCGATCACCGTCGCGTACACCCGCCGGAAGTCGGTGGTGTACGGCACGTTCCCGTCGTCCACGAGCGCGGCCAGGTCCGGCGCATCTCCGTACAAGCCCCCGCGAACCCCGTTCCCCAGGGCGAACAACACGCTCCCCGCGCCGTGGTCCGTGCCGCCATTCCCGTTCTCCGCCACCCGCCGCCCGAACTCGCTCCACGTCAGCACCAGCACGTCATCCGCCTTCCCGTGCGCCTCAAGGTCGTGGTGGAACGCCGTCAGCCCCGAATCCAGCGTCTCCATCAGCGCTGTGTGCTCCGTGGCCTGGTTGTTGTGCGTATCGAACCCTCCCAGCGTGATGTGCCCGGCGCGCATCCCCAGGTTGCCCACGATCGCCTCCGCCAGCACCGAAAGCCCCGAGCCGAACGACGAATCCGGGTACTCCACCGCTGGCGTGTAAGCCCGGTCAGCTTCCTGCAACAGCCTTGAGCTCGACATTGCCGTCTCCACGGTCGTCTCGAGCAGAGCCCCGTACGGCGAGGCCGACGGGTACTGCTCGTAGAGCTTCAACATCGTCGCCGTGCGCGCGTGGCCGGGGTCCGCCAGCCTCCCACCCACCTTCACGCCGTAGTCCCCGGGACTCCGCACCGAAGGTACCGCCACCTTCGGCGTGCGCATCTCCTCCGGCGTCGAACCCCCTGCGTTGAATCCCAGGAACGGGTCATGCTCGTCGCTCTCCAGCTGCTCGAGCGTCCGCCCGAGCCAGCCATTGTCGAGCTCCATCTTCGGGTCGCCGGCCTGCCAGATTGCCATGGATTTGAAATGGCTGTAGTTCTGGCCCGGGTAGCCCACGCCCCGCACGACCGCCAGCTTCCCCGCATCCCACAGCCCCTTCATCCCCGTGAGCGCGGGGTTGAGCCCAAAGCCCTCTCCCAGGGGGAGTACCGCGTTTTCGGCGATCCCCAGCGTCGCCCGCGCTGACCGGTACGACGGGTCCGAGCCGGGCACCAGCGTGTTCAGCCCGTCGTTCCCGCCCGCCAGTTGCACGAGCACCAGCGTCTTCTTGTTGGCCGGGTCCACCACGGCGCTGCTGTTCTGCGCCGCGAACGCGACCGCTCCCTTCAGCAACGACTGGGCCGTCGTCCCGATGCTGACCAGGGCGACCCCGCCCTTCACAAAATCTCTTCGAGTGAGCACGTTGCCACCTCCTGCTGCGGTTAGATGAGCTGGTATTCCGGGCTGGCCAGCACCAGGTACGCCACCGTCGCCGCCCGCCCCGGCCCGGCCGGGACTGTCTCCGCGTGCGCGTACAGCGCCTCCCGCGAAGCCTCGGCAATGTTGTCATCAACCAGCGCCTTGAGCGCCGTGTCGACCATGTCCTCGACGCTCGCCTGCCCCTCCAGTACCGGGATCGCAATCGGCCGGCCCCGCGGGAACAGGAACGCATCCAGGAAGTTCACCCGCCCGAAGAACGTCCCCGATGAAAGCCACGCCTCGCCGCCGGGCCACCCGGCTACGCCCGGCGGCTCGAACAGGCGCTGGTCCATTCCGGCGGCGCTCTGCTCGATCGTGCGCCAGTCCGTCTCGATCCCCAGCGCGCGCACCGCTCCCACGGCGAACTCCACCGGGCTCCGCACCAGGGACCGGTACGCCCGCATCGACCAGAACTCGTCGCTCAACAGGATCGCCTTCACGACCTCCCGGACGCTATGGTCCGTTGCCTCCCATACCTCCGCGAGCCGGTCGATGACCTCATCCCCCGGGTCGCGGTACGCCAGCTCGCTGAACAGGCGCCGTGTGATGAAGCGCCCCGTCGCCGCCTGCTCCATGATGATCCGCACGATGTCCTCGCCGCCAAAGTTGCCGGTCTGGCCAAGGAACGTCTTGCTGCCCGCGTCATGCAACCGTGGCTCCAGCCGGAACTCCGGCTCCCACGCCGCCCACATCTGATTGAGCCACTCGTCCCGCTCCCGCTCGCTCAACCCCTCCGGTGGCCGCTCGCGCCCCGCGCGCGTCAACCGCCACCCCGTGAACGCCCGCGCGCTCTCCCGCACGTCCTCCTCCGTGTAGTTGCCCTCCCCCATCGAAAACAGCTCCATCAGCTCCCGCGCGTAGTTCTCGTTCGGGTGCGCCTTCGTGCTCTCGATCGTGTTCAGGTAGAGCATCATCGCCGGGTCCTTGCTCACCGCCTGCAACAGGTCGCCGTACCGTCCCAGCGCATGCGCCCGGAAAAGCTCGTTCTGGCGCACCATCTGCTTGGCCGCCCGGATCCCCACCTGGCTCACCTGCGATGTCAACAACCCGTGCCAGATGTACGTCATCCGCTCCTCCAGCGGCCGCGCGCTGTACGCCATCCGCGTCAACCACCAGCGCTGCATGTCGCGGATCAGCGGTGGGCGCTTCCCATCCAGTCCGCGGCCCGGCGTCGTCAGGTTGAACGCCGCCTTCGCAATCCGCGCCTTGAGTGATGCGTTGTCCACCCCCTCGAACGCCATAAGCCGGTCGACAGCCTCCTCCCGCCCCAGGCGCGCGAACGCGTCGATTTCCGCGAGGCTCCCTCCCCAGCCCGCCCGCCGCAGCAAGTGCGCGGCCCGCGCCCACGCATCCTCGATGGGCCGGTCCTGGTCCGGCGTGGGTGTCGGAACTGCCGCGCCGGTCCCTCCTCCTGCCGCCGGAGCCGGGGGATCCTCGCCCGGGGTCCCGGTCCGGGCGAGGACGGTGACGCCGGCCGCCGTCCCACCCGCGGCCGCCGCGGCAACCCCCGCCAGCAGCGCCCGGCGCGTCCGCCTGCTCACCACCGCCCCCGTCTCCGTGACTGCGTCTGATGAACCGTCCATGTCAATCTCCAGCGCCCCGGCAATTCCCGGCTTGCCTTCGAAATGGCGCGCCCCCGCGGAAAGGTGACGGCCACGCCCACTCCATGCGCCGCTCATCGGCAAACTCAAGGGATCTGGCAACTCGCGACCGTCACGCTCGTGGCGACATGCAACGCAGCCCTGGCCCATCCACGTCATCGACAGCGTCACCGTCCGAACCCAGCTCGGCGCCGTCTTCCTCCGCGTTGTCGGCCACCACTGGGCCGAGACGGTCCGCCATGCGGCGTCCCGCCACGAAGCCTGGCACTACGCGTCCGTGAGTCCCAATCCCCGCAGGAACGCAGCGTTGTTCGGCTCCCGGCCGAGGAAGTCCCGCACCAGCTGTCCGCCATCCACCGTCCCGCCGCGCTCCAGGATCGTCCGGCGGTAGTGCATTCCGGTTCCTGTGTCCAGCGGGCTCGTCTCCTCGAAACGCGTATACATGTCGTCGCCAAACACGTGCGACCACAGGTACCCGTAGTACCCGGCGTCGTAGCCGAACAGGTGACCGAACCCCGATTGCAGGTGCGTCCCCTCCGTATACGGGAAGCCCGTTATCTCATGCAGCGCCCTCAACGTTGCTGTCGTGTCGCCTTCAAATCCCGGCGAGTGGTAGGCCAGGTCCAGCGTCGCGAAGAAGATCTGCCTCAGCGTCATCACTCCGCTGTTCAGGTTCTTTGCCGCCACCATCGACTCGACCAGCTCCCGCGGCAGCGGCGAGCCCGTTTCGAAGTGGCGCGAAAACCCCGCCAGCACCGCCGGCTCCCAGCACCAGTGCTCCAGCATCTGGCTCGGCGCCTCCACGAAGTCGCCCTCGGTCGCTGTCCCGCTGAACCGTGCCCGCCGCGCCCGCGTCAGCGTCTGATGCATGATGTGCCCGAATTCGTGGAAGAACGTCACCACCTCGGTGTGCCGCAGCAACGATGGCTGCGCCGCCGAGGGCTTCGTGAAGTTCGCCACGATCGCGCTGACCGGCTGCTGGTAGCTCCCATCGGGCCGCATTCGCCCCCGCCGGAGAGTGAAGGCCGCCGCGTGCCCGTACTTGTTCGGTCGCGGAAACAGGTCCATGTAGAACCGCGCGAACGGCTCGCCACCGGCTGCCTCCGCGACGTCGAACGCCCGCACGTCCGCGTGCCAGCGCGGGGCATTCGGGGCCTCCGTGAATCGAACGCCCAACAGCGTTTGGTACACGTCGAACAGGCCCGCGATGACCGCATCCAGCGGGAAGTACTTCGCCACCTCGAAATCGTCCACGGCGTACGCCGTCTTGAGCAGCTCGTTGTGCCAGTAGCGCCAGTCCCAGATGTTCACCTCGTCGCTCCCGGTCCGCGCCTTCGCCAGCTGCCGCATCTCCCGCATGTCCCGCTCAGCCTTCGGCGCAACGCGCTCCCGCAGGTCGGCCAGGAACTCCGCAACGGCCTGCCGCGTCCCAGCCATCCGCACCTCGGTGCGGTACGCCGCCCATGAGTCGTACCCGAGCAGGCGTGCAACCTCAGTCCTTGCCTGGATTGCCCGCTCCAGCACCGCCACATTCGCGGCCCCGCCCTTGCGCTGCTCCTTCTCGAACAGCTCTCGCCGCAGTGTCTGGTCCGGCGAATTCGCCATGAATGGCTGGATCTCCGGGTAGTCCAGCGAAACGCGGTATTTCCTGGTGCCCGCTTCGTCCACCTGCTGGAGATTCTCGATCCACGCCTCGGGCAGCCCCGCCAGCTGCTCACGCGTGACGGCGATCCCGTCTTCGTACTCGTCGATGTTCTTGCGGAACTGCACATCGAGCTCCACAAGTTCGTCGAACAGCCGCCGCACCCGCTGGCGCTGCTCCGCGGGCAGGTCGAACCCGTTCCTCCGGTAATCACGGAGCTCATGTTCCAGCCAGCGCGCGTCCTCGCCGCTCAACCCCGCGGCCTCCGCGGTGCCCGCAAATGCCCTGATCGCGGCGTACAGGTCCTCCCGGAACGACAGCCCGACCAGGTACTTGTCGAGCTTTTCATCCCACTCCCGCGCGGCGCCCCGCAACGCATCATCCGCCGACACATATGCCATGAAGGCGTACTGCCCCGAAGCCTGGGAGACCGGCTCCGCCGCCTCTTCGAGCGCGAGCAGCGTGTTCGCGAACGTCCGCTTCTCATCCGGCACGGCTACCAGCGCCGCGATCCGCTCGTCGCACACGCGCATCGCCTCGTCGCACGCACCCGCCAGCTTCTCTGGCGTCAGCGCCCCGAAGTCCACAAGGTCCAGCGATCCCGCCATTTCGCGCCCTCCCGCGTCAGGTGAGGGCTCATTTTACGGCTTACGGCGCGGTCCGATTCTGTTCGCCCGCACGTGCCCGGGCATCGCCTCGCTCACCGCCGCGAACTGCTGCTGGATGAGCGAGTGGCCAGCATCCAGCTCCATACACCGCCAGGGCCCTTTCATGTATCGCGCGCCCGCCTCCACCCCGGCGCGTCCCATGGCCGGATCGTGGTTTCCCGCCACCAGCGGCGCCGGTGTCGTCACATGTCCCCGGGAAACCGTGCCGCGGGATGCCGACTCCCCGGCCTCCCCGGCGAACCCGCACCGGAACGTCATGCCGTTGGCTGCCGCCTCGTGAATCGTCGTAGCCAGGGGAGCGCTCCTCCGGGCCGCGTGGCACCGGTGTAGCCGG
>DAOKYT010000004.1:3861-40565 GCA_035326025.1 Tepidiformaceae bacterium | reverse complement strand
TGGTACTGGATCGGCACCCACGCCGAGTACGACCAGTTGCTCGGCCGGCACTGAATAGCCGGGCCGCCGCCCGTTGCCCGCTCCATCGTGACTGCAATATCTTCATTGCAGATGCCGAGACGCACATGAAAACGAAAGTCCAGAAATGGGGCAACAGCCTCGCTGTGAGGATCCCCGCCCGGATGGCGCAGGAACTCTCCATTTGCGACGGGACTGCCGTGGAAGTTCGATTGGTCGATGGTGAGCTCCGGTTGTCTCCCGCAGGCTTGCCGGAACTCGACATCCATGACCTCATCCTTGCGATTACCCGGGACAACCAGCACGAGGCCATAGACTTCGGTCCGCCGGTCGGCAACGAAACGCTGTGATGGCCGGCGCAAACGTCCCGGACCGGGGAGACGTCGTTTGGCTGAGCCTGGACCCGACGCTGGGACATGACCAGGCAGGGCGCCGGCCGCTCGTTGTGCTCTCGCTCGGCGGATACAACGAGATGGTCGGCCTCATGCTCTGCTGTCCGGTGACCAGCAGAGCAAAGGGCTACCCCTTCGAATCTCCGCTCCCGGATGGAGCGCCCGTGACTGGAGTTGCCCTCGCGGACCAGGTCAAGAGCGTCGACTGGCGCGAGCGCGGCGCCGACTTTGCCTTCCGTCTTCCGAAGCTGTTACCGCGGAGGTTCTCCGGCGCGCGCGGGCCATGCTGTCGTAGAGGGCCAATCAGCAGGGGCGCCTTTCGGCGCCCCTCGGTCTTCCTGAACCGTTCCGCCCCTACCGTGTCAGCCACGCGAACTGCTGCGGCTTCCGCTGGCTCCTCGCGCTGATCATGATGTTCACGATCGCTGGCCTGTCCGCGGCAATCGCTTCCTCAAGCGCTGGCCGCAGCTGGCTCGGCTCCGTCACGAAGAACCCCTTACCGCCATACATCTCCGCCATCTTCTCGTAGTGCGCGTTCGGCGTGTAGGCGCTCGGCGGCACCCGCGCCGGGTCCAGCGTATCCGGCCCGCCCCCGATGCCGTTGTTGTTGATGATGATGAACGTGATGTTCTTCATCCCGTAGCGCGCGGCTGTCTCCACCTCCATCCCGCTGAACCCAAACGCCGAGTCGCCTTCGATACAGAACACGTGCTTGTCCGGGTGCACCGCCGCCGCCGCGATTGCCTGTCCCAGGCCCACGCCCATCGTCCCAAAGCTGCCCGCATCCAACCGGTGCCGCGGCAGGAAGTTCGGCATCAGCGTCCGCCCGATGTCCATCGTGCTTGCGCCTTCGTTCTGGATGATCGCGTCGTCCGGGATCATCTCCCGGATCTCCCGGTACACCCGGTAGTAGCTCATCGGCACCGACTCGTCCGCCATCATCTCCGCGACTGTCGCCGCGTTCTCGTCGATCTTCTTCCGCAGTCCCGTCCACCACGTCGTCTCCGAAGGGTACTGCCAGGGATGCTGCTTCAAATGCGCGTTCAACTGGCCCGTGATCGCCTTCGCATCACCCACCAGCGCCACCTCCGTCGGCACATTCGTCCCGATTTCCTCGGCCGAGATGTCCATCTGGATCACGCGCACCTTTGGGTCGAACCGCGGCGGCTGGCCGAAGTGCATGATCCAGTTCAGCCGCGCACCCATCAGGAGCACAACATCCGCGCCCTGCAGCGCCGCCGATCGCGCCGGCGCGATCGAGAGCGGGTGGTCGTCAGGCATCACGCCCTTCCCCATCGGCGAGGCCAGGTACGGCAACTGTGTCGCCTCCAGGAATTCCCGCACCTCGTTCTCCGCGCGCGCATACGCCGCCCCTTTGCCCACGATCACCAGTGGCCGCTCCGCGCTCTTCAGCGCGGCCATCGCCGCCTCAACGCTCTCCTGCGGCGCCATCATCCGCGGAGCATCGGGGCACTTCGGCGGGAAGTGCAGATCATCCTCCTCCACCGTTCCGCTGATGATATCGCCCGGCAGGTCCAGGTATACGGCCCCCGGCCGCCCGTACATCGAAGTCCGCACCGCTTGCTCCACATAGAACGGGAGCCGCGCGATGCTATCCGGCCGGGCGCAGTACTTGGCGAACGGCCGTGCCGCTTCGATCTGCGGCGCTTCCTGGAACGCGCCCTGGCCGTTCTGGTACGAATCGTTCGCGCCGCCAATCAGGATCATTGGCCAGCAGTTCGACCACGCGTTCGCCATCCCCGCAACGCCGTGAATCATCCCCGGGCCCGAGACCGCGAGGCACACGCCCGGCCGCCCCGTCAGATACCCCACAGCCGCCGCCGCATAGCTCGCCGCCTGCTCGTTCCGGAATCCGTAAAACTTGATCCCCTCGCCCTGCGCGAACGCCGCGATCGGGATGACCGGGATGCCAACGATCCCGAACATGTACTCCACGCCCTGCTGCTTCAACGCCCGCGCGACGATCTGCGCCCCCGTGATCTGACCCATGGCCATGCCCTCGATCCGTGCTTTGATGAGTGGTGCGCGCGAATCATACGGGAACCTCGCCCCCACCGTCGCACCCTCGGGAGGCTGCCTTCAGTCGTCCCGCGCACCCCGCTCCAGCACCGCGATCACCCGGTCGAGATCCGCCACGCTCGTCACGTCGCGCATCGCCTCCAGGAACGCCCCCACCTCCCCGGTGAGCTCCCACACCCGGTTCACCTTCGGCCCAATCGGGCTCGAAGACTGCGGGCTGTCCGCATACGTCCCATAGAACGCGAAGTAGGCCTGGTTGATCTTCCGGATTGTGATGCCGTTGTTGTTCAGGTAGAGCCGCTTCGCCTCCATCGCGGCCTCTGCCTCGGCCACCTTCCCTTCCGCCAGCAGCCCGTCCACCTGCAACCGCAGTTCGCGCATCTCCGCGTTGAAGTCGATGTTGTCGGCTGGCCGGGCTGGAGCGCGCCCATCTTCCCCATCCGCGAACTCCACCGGGTAGCGCTCGTTCACGAGCTTCGCAATCTCCCGCCCGGCCAGGTCCGCCGTCGTCTCGTTCAGGGTCTCCGCGTCGCCCCCTTTTCCCCACTGCCGCCCCAGCGGATAGAACGCCAGGTAATGGTGTACCCACTCATGCGCCGCCGTCTCCAGGATCGAGCCATATGTCCGGTCGTCCCGCACGATCGCCGGGTAGGCCGCCAGCCCGCCTATTGAGATCACCAGCGATACCGTCTTCTCGTCGTCCGTCCGCTCCTCGATGCGCTGGATGTCCCCCAGCGACAGGTCATTCTTCAGCAGCGTATCGCCCGCTCGCTCAATTCGGTCACGCGGCGACCGCACCAGCAGCCTTGGCGGGCTCGTCAACTCGAAGTTCACCGGTGGCCACGTCAGCCGTACACCGCTAAAGAGCGGAAGCGTCCGCTGCAGCCCGGCACCTTTGATCGCTTCATCGATCCGCTGCTCGATCGTCCGCTCCACATCGTTCTCATACGTCGCCCGCTCGTTCTCCAGGGTCTCGACGAGCGCCAGGTCCGGCTCTCCGGTATCCGTCGCCGCCCGGATCTGCGACGTCAGCCGGAAGTACGCCAGCAGCGACTCGTCGCCCGCCGTCTCGCCAGGGTCGGGCCCGATACCCGCCACCGAGAACACCGTCCCCAGGAAGGTATCGGCCTGCCACTTCCAGAGGTGGTACTCGTACCCCGAAAGCGCACCCCGCGGAGAGAACGCGCTGACCAGCAGCCCCAGGACTACACCGGCCACACCGGCCCCCACCACCACGATCCCCCACCATGGGGGCCGCCAGGGCCGGTACTCCACCCGGGCCGCCGCCTTCACGGGCCGCAACATCGCCATACCCGCAACTCTACCGCCTCGAACCGTAGGGCCCGGTGAACCCCGCTGTACCCTCGCCGCTATCTTCTTACCCTTCGAGCGCTAGACTGCAGGTGAGTCTATGACCGTGAGTGCGGCTGCCAATATGTCCGATGCCGACCGCGGGTCCCGCCCCGCATACCGGCTCCACTACGCCTCCTTCGAATCGCGTGTCGCGGCCGGCGTCCTCGATGTTCTTGTGATGTTTATCATCGCCGCCCTCCTCGTCACCGCCGGGGCCCTCATCGTCCTCATCTCTTCCGACTTCGAAAAGGTCGAACCCTCCAGCACCGCGCTCAACGCCTTCTGGGTTTGCGTCGGCTGCATCCCCCCCGCGCTCTTGCTCTACTTCTTCATCGGGTTCGCCTGGAAAGGCCAGACTGTCGGCGCCTCCGTCATGCAGCTGATGGTCATCCGCTCCGATGGCCGTCCGCTCGGCGTGCTTGGGGCCATGGCGCGCGTCATCGGGCTCCTCGTCTATATCCTCTTCGCCGGTGTGGGCATCCTCGCCGCCTACGCCCTCCGCGAGTCCACCGCAATCGCCGGCGCCATCCTCACCGCTGCCTTCGTCCTCGTCGCCTTCGGCTTCATCTGGGCCGCCTTCGACCGCCACCGCCGCACCCTCCACGACCGCATCGCCGGCACCATCGTCGTCCGGCTGCTGTAACCTTCGCCCGTGCATCCACCCGACCACTTCGATCGAACCAGCCTCCGCGACCGCCTCTACGGCACGGCGACGACCACCTCCGAGGGACGCCGCTCGCTGGTCGCCGCTCTCTTCGCCGCCTCCCTCTTCCTCCTCATCACCGCCATCAGCGTCCGGCAGGTGACCACCCCCGCCAACGCCCTCCCGGTCCTCCAGAGCGGCACCGCGGTTGTCACCGACGTGAACCAGCTTGTCGCGGACGACGCCCCGCGCGCCCGCGACCAGGCGCGCAATTCGGACGGCGAAGTCTTCACCCTCCCGGGCTACCCCCTCGATGTCGCCCTGTCCCGTTCCGAGCTCCTCGACCTGACCGATGCCCGGCTCGCATCGCTCCTGGTCCAGCGCTCCGCGGCGCTGGTCTACGCCGACGGCCTCGCCGCCTTCGACCGCACCGGCGAACAATCCCTCGATCGCTTCTCCTCCCAGGGCCTCCTCGAGCTGGCCGTCTCCCAGGTTTCCCAGTCCACCCACGACCGCGCGACCCTCGCCGCCGCCATCCTTGCCCTGTCCACGGCCGGCCTCGGCGCCCTCTTCGCGGCGACGGGCGAAGGCTGGGGACGTCTGCGTGGGCTTGGCCTCGCGACCGCTGTTGGCTCGGTCCCCGGATTGCTACTCTTCGGCGCACTCTGGTGGCTCGCCGGCCGGTTTGGCGGCGGCGACCCCTTCGAATCCGACCTCCGCGAGATCATCCGGTCCGTGTTCGAGGTGCCGTTGCGAAACTACACCATCGTCCTCGCCACCGGCCTCGCGCTGGTCGCGGCATCGATCGTCCTCGCGCTCATCGAGCGCCGCCTTGCGCCCGCGCCGCTCGAGAACGAAGAAGACGATTACACCGCCCGCGAAGACTTCGCCACCGGCCCCGCTTCCGCCGACTGATCCCGCTCGGTGCTCCCTCGCATCGCCCGCAATACCCGCACCAGCAGCGGCATCCAGTTCGTCCCCGCGCCAACACGGTCGATGCGCACCTGGTTCGGCCCGACCAGCACCTCCCGCAGCCCGAGCCCATCCACCGCCTCCCGGAGGGCGCGGGTCGTTCCGCCACGGATGCGGACGTGGAACATGTGCTCGTCCGTCTTGATGCTCTCCACGTTCGCCCGCCGCCCCAGCGACCGCACCAGCGACACATAGAGCAGGTTCTCCACCGGCCTGGGAATGCCCCCGAATCGGTCCCGCAGTTCCTCCTGCATCGCGGCCACGCCCTCCGCCGTCTCGATCTCCGCGACGCGCTGGTACACCGCCAGCCGCGCATGGATATCCTCGATGTATGTCTCGGGGATGTGCGCGCTCAAGGGCAGGTCGATGACCGGCGCGGGCGGCAGCGGCTCTGGCCCCGGCGGAATGTCCAGGTCTACCGTCTTCTTCAGTGCCGCGACCGCTTCCGCCACCAGCTTCGAATACATATCGAACCCCACCGCCGCGATGTGACCGCTCTGCTCTGTCCCCAGCACGTTCCCGGCGCCACGGATCTCCAGGTCGCGCAGCGCGATCTGAAACCCCGCGCCGAGCTCCGTCGCCTCGAAGATCGCCTCCAGCCGCTTCTGCGCAGTCTCGCTCATGGCCCGGTCTTTGTCGTACAGCAGATAGGCGTACGCCCGGTTCGCCGAGCGCCCCACCCGGCCCCGCAACTGGTACAGCTGCGCCAGCCCCAGCGTGTTCGCATCGTTGATGATGATCGTGTTCGCGTTCGGGATGTCCAGCCCGCTCTCGATGATCGTCGTGCACACCAGCACATCGTGTTCGCCCGCCCCGAACTCGGCCATCACCCGCTCGAGCTGCTCTTCTGGCATCTGCCCGTGCCCAACCGCGATCCGCGCCTCGGGGATGATCTTCTGCAGCCGGGTCACGATCCGCTCGATGCTGTGCACCCGGTTGTGCACGAAGTACACCTGCCCCCCGCGCTGCAGCTCCCGGTCGATCGCCTCCCGGATCAATTCGTCGTCCCACTGCAACACGTACGTGCGGATGGGCTGCCGTTCCTCCGGCGGCGTCATTACCGTGCTCATGTCCCGGATCCCCACCAGCGACATCTGCAGCGTCCGCGGGATGGGCGTCGCCGAAAGCGTCAGCGTGTCCACCTCCGCTCGCATCTGCTTCAGACGCTCCTTGTGGCTCACGCCGAACCGCTGCTCCTCATCGATGACCACCAGCCCAAGGTCCTTGAACTGCACGTCCTTCTGCAGCAGCCGGTGCGTGCCGATCGCGATATCCACCTCGCCCGAGGCAATCCCCGCAACGATCTCCCGCTGCTCCTGGTCGCTTCGGAAGCGCGAAAGCACCTCCACCCGCACCGGGAACCCCGCCACGCGCTCACGGAACGTGCTCCCGTGCTGCTCCGCCAGCACCGTCGTCGGCACGAGCACCGCCACCTGCTTCCCGTCCGTCACCGCCTTGAACGCCGCACGGATAGCGACCTCCGTCTTCCCGTATCCCACATCACCGCAGATGAGCCGGTCCATCGGCCGGGTCCGCTCCATGTCCTGCTTCACTTCCGAAATGGCCAGCAGTTGGTCGGCCGTCTCCACATAGGGAAACGCCGCTTCCATCTCCATCTGCCATGCGCCGTCCGCCGGGAACGCGTGGCCCCTCGCCACCTCCCGCTTCGCGTACAGCTCGATCAGGTCCCGGGCGAGTTCCACCACCGCCTGCTTCACCCGCCGCTTCGCCCGCGTCCATTCCTGCGACCCCAGCCGCGTCAGCGCCGGCGGGTGATCAGTCGGACCGGCATACCGGGTGACCGCCTCCAGCTGGTCCGCCGGCACGTAGAGCCGGTCGTTGTCCGCGTACCGCAGCTCCAGGTATTCCCGTTCCACCCCCTCCACCGTCCGCCGGACCAGCCCGCCATACCGCGCAATCCCGTGGTCCGCATGCACCAGGTAGTCGCCTGCCTCCAGCGTCGAAACCAGGTCGCTCCGGATGCCGTGCCGCGTCCGCGTGGGCCGCCGCCGCTTCCGCAGCCCAAACACCTCGGCGTCCGTTACCACCGTGAGCAGGTCGGCCACCGCGAAGCCGCCGCCCAGCGCCATGGGCGTGAGCGTGATGCGTCCGCCCTCCGGCCGTTCCGGCAGTTGCCTCCGCAGGTGCGCCTGTACCCCTTCGTCATCCAGCAGCTCCGCCAGCCGGAGCGCCTGTTGCGAAACGATCACCACGGCCCGCCCCTGCTTCGCCCATGCCGAACACTGCTGCGCCAGTGGCTTCAGCTTCCCCGCGAAGCTCGGCGTCGCCGCCAGGGGCAACCGTTTCGCGCCCAGTTCCTCACTTCCGAACCGTTGCAGGTGCACCGTGGTGAACCGGCCGCTGCCCGCGCGCACCACCTGCGCGTCCTCCCGCAGGCGCGGCAGGCCCGCCGGGATCGCCTTTCGCGCTTCCAGCTCCGCCCGGGTGCGCCCTTCGTGCTCGATCACGGTCGCCAGCGCCGCCGCGCCATCTTCCGCATCATCGAATATCACCAGGCTCCCTTCGGACACGTGCTCAAGCGCCGTCGACTCGTAGAGCAGCGGCTCGAAGAAGCCCTGGTAGTCGCTTCGGCCGCCCGCAACGATGATCTGCAGCTGTTCCAGCACGAGGTCCCCCTCGTCCGAATCGCTCTCGATCCCTGCCGCGAGCTCGCGGGCTGCATCCCGCGCGGCGTGGCTGCTTGTGGCCGCCGGTGGAATGACAGCCGCATCCACCCGCCCGGTGCTTCGCTGCGTGGCGAGGTCGAGCCTCCGGATGCTCTCCACCTGGTCGCCGAAAAACTCGATCCGGTACGGGTGCTCGGTCCCGGCCGGAAATACGTCGATGATCCCGCCCCGCCGCGCGGCGGTGCCCGGCTGCTCCGCCAGGTGTTCCACCGCATAGCCAGCGCCCTCCAGCCGCGCCATCAGGTCTCCCGGCCGGATCCCCATCCCCACCGTGATACAGACGCCCTCCGCCTCTATCCCCGGCGGCGCGCAATGCTCCGAAACCGCCGCCCACGAGGCTACCACCAGCGCGCGCCCCTCCGACCGCAGCAACCCCAGCGCGTGCGCCCGCTCCACCAGCACCGAGGGGTCATCCCTCGCGAATTCGTACGGCAGAGCCTCCCGCTCGGGCAGCCGTGCCAGTGGCACATCCTCAAGGAAGAACGATAACTCCTCGAACAACGCCTGGGCTCGCACCGGCGTCGGCACCAGCAACAACACGGGACATCCGTGCCGCGCCGCGATCGCCGCCGCCACGGGCGCTTTCGCGGTCTCGGGCACGCCAAGGCGCGCGGAAGCCGCCCCTGCCCGGATCAGGGGCTGGATCACGTCGGCTATCGCGGCCGTCAGGCCGACGAGCTCACCAGCCAGGGCGCAGCCCTCTCGGCGGCAGCTGCCGCCGCCTCCACTGTAGCACCGCGCCCGGTTGCCATCCGCCAGCTGCTACCATGATGCGGTGCATACCCCGCACGACAGTGCTCGAAGGGCGCTCTTCGCCGGCCTCGTCCTCACCCTCCTCTTCGTCGCGATCGAGGGCGTCACCGGCTACCTCGCCGGTTCCCTCGCGCTCGTCTCCGATGCCGGCCACATGCTCGCGGATTCCGCCGGTCTCTTCCTCGCCCTCGCAGCGACAACCCTCGCTCGCCGCCCCGCGGATTCCCGCCGCACCTTCGGTTACGCCCGCGCCGAAGTGCTTTCAGTCCCGCTCCATGTCGCTCTCCTCGCGGCCATAGCCGGGTACATCCTCTTCGAGTCCGTCCGCCGCCTTTCCGGCAGTGCTCCGGAGATGGACACCGGCCCGGTCATCGCCGTCGGCGGCGCCGGTCTCGCGGTCAACCTCCTGGTCCTTCGTCTCCTCCACGGCCATTCGCATGACAACCTCAACATCCGTGGCGCCACCCTCGAAGCCATGGCCGACGCCCTCGGCTCGGTCGCGGTCATCGTCTCCAGCGCAGCCATCGCTCTCGGCGCCTGGCGGGGCATCGATACGCTCGTCGCGCTCGCCATCGCCGTCCTGATCGTGCCCCGCGCATTCGCCCTCCTGCGCCAGGCCGGCTCCATCCTCATGGAGAGCGCTCCCCGCGGCCTCGATCCCGAGGCGATCTCCGCCGCCGCCACCGAAGTTCGCGGCGTTGTGGCCCTGCACGACGTCCACGTCTGGTCCATCGCTCCCTCTTTCCCGGCCCTCAGCGCCCACGTCGAACTCAACGATGCCGGGTGTACCGAGCACGTCCTCACCGACCTCGCAAATCTCTTCCGCGAGCGCTTCGGCATCGGCCACCTGACGCTCCAGCCCGAGACGCCCGCCCTCCACGAAGCCATGGAGTGCTGCACGAGCCCCGATGCGGGCCGAATTCAGCTCGCCGCGCACTCCCACGGCACGAGGGACACGTGAACCAGGCCCGCCGTTTCAGCCGCCGGGCGTTCATCGCTGGCGGGGTGGCCGCCGCCGGCGCGCTCGGCGCAGGGGCCGCGGTATTCGCGGGCCGCTCCGGCTCCTCCTCCCCGGCCGCGCCAACCGTTGCGCCGCCGCCGCCCACTTCCTCCGTGCCGCCATCACCTTCCCCCTCCCCCACGCCAACCCCACTTCCCCGTGGCGGCACCATCCGTCTCGCCGCTCCGCACCGTTTCAGTTTCGATACCTTCGATGCCCAGCGCACTGGGGAGCCCTCGGTCGTCGAGGTCCTCGGTCGCACCCACTCCCGCCTGGTTGAGTGGGTCGACTTCCAGGCCCCCACCCTCGGCGCGGGCCTGGCTGCCCGCTGGGAGCAGCCCGATGCCCTCACGCTCCTTCTCCATGTCGCGCCCGCTGCCCGCTGGCACGAGCGCCCCGGGTTCGCCGCCCGTCCCGTCACCGCCGCCGATATCGTCGAGCACCTCCTCCGTACCCTGCAGATCGCCCGCTCCGGCACGGCTCCGCTCGCCCAGCACTACGCCGCCTACGCGTCGTTCGAAAAGGTCGACTCGCCCGCCACCGGCGTGGTCCGCGTCGCGTTTTCGGCACCCGACCCTTTTGCCCTCGAAACCCTGGCCGGCGAGTTCGCGCTCGTCCAGGCCCCCGAGGCGGTTGCCTTCCTCGAAGCCTCCGCCTCCCCCGTCGATGAAACGCTCATCGCGGGTTCGGGTCCCTTCCTCTTCGATGGCACTCGCGATGGCTCCCTGGCCTTCAAGCCCGCACCCGGCGGTCACACACCTCCCCCGATCTTCGATGAGCTCCACGTCGCCGAGCCATACGACCTGGTTGCCCGCCTTCAGGATGTCGAACTCGACGAGGTCATTACCCGCGACCGGCGTGATGCCGAGGCCATCCGCGCCACCGGCCTCGCGAGCGAATATCCCCGCTTCGAGCGCGAGATCGTGATGTCCTCGCTTGATGCCGGCGCGCCGCCCTGGAACATCCCCACCATCACCTCCGCCCTCAGCGGGGCCCTCAATCGCTTCCGCCTCGCCAACGAGCTCTTCGGCGGCCGCGCCGCCCCGTCCGGCCCGGTCCCGCCGGTGCATGCCGGCTTCGCCCTCACCGAAAGGGTGCTCGCGCTCTACCCCGGCTACCGCCCGGACCCCCAGGACGATGCGCGCGACGCCCGCCAGCGCTGGGAAGCCGCCGCTGGCCCGTCCCTCGGCACCATCACCATCGACTTCCCGAGCGTCTTCGACCCCCTCTACAGCGCCAGCTCCATCGTCACCGGCATCCTGAACGAGGTCCTCGGCGACCAGTTCCGTCCCGCCGTCGAGACCTACACCACCATCAGCCGCCGCGTCCAGGATGGCTACTACGGCAACGGCCGGGCCGCCTTGTGGTTCGGCTGGGGGCCGCCCATCCCCTCGCCCGACCCCCGCCGGGCCTTCGCCGAGCGCTACCGCGGCCTCCCCGGGCTGCCCGCCGGGCTCTCCTTCGATGGCGCTGCAACCCTCGACTCCGCCCCGCTCGAACGCACCCGGATCCAGGACCTGCAGCAGGTGGTCATCCAGGCGGGCTTCGGCGGCGTTATCCCCTGGGTCCAGCAGCGCTCGGAACTCTTCCGCCGCAGCGGCGTCTCGGGCCCCTGGCCATCACCCTTCTGGGACCGCCACCTCGACGCCGCCCGCCACGTCCAGCGCTGAACTACCCGCGTTCGCCCGCCGCCTGGGCTTCGTCCAGCGCCTCCATCAGGTGCAGCACCCTCGCGGCGATCCCCGCCTCCGCCACCGCCGCGTTGTATTGGAGCTGGCAGCCAGGGTTCGCCGTCACCACAATGTCCGGTCGCGCCTCGCGGAACTGTTCCGCCTTTCGTGCCCGTAGCTGCGCCGACATCTCCGGCTGCACCATGCCGTAGATCCCCGCTGCCCCGCAGCACACGTCCGCTCCCGGCGTCTCGACCAGTTCGCACCCCTCGATCCCGCGCAGCAGCGCTCGCGGCTCCTCGCGGATACCCTGCGCGTGCGCGAGGTGGCATGCGTCCTGGTAGGCCACACGCGCCCTCAGCTGCCCGCCACCGGACGCCCCCAGCGCCACCAGGTATTCGCTCGGGTCCTTCACGCGGGCCGCGAACGTCCGCGCTCGCGCCGCCCAGGCCCCGTCCCCGGCCAGCAGGTCGCCATACTCCTTCATCGCCGCCGCGCACCCGGCCGAGTTCACCACCACCGGCAGGTCGCTCCCCTCGAAGGCCGCGATATTTCGCCGGGCCAGCTCCCGCGCGAACTCCATGTCGCCGTCGTGGGCATGCAGCGCCCCACAGCAGCCCTGGCCCACCGGTGCCTCGGCCGCGATGCCCTCCCGTGCCAGTACCCGCCCTGTCGCGCGGTGCACTTCTCCGAAGAGCTCGCCCATCACGCACCCGCTGAAGAGCAAGGCGTGTCCCCGTGGGTCACCCGGTTGCGCGAGCCCGTCGCCCGGCCGAAACGGCCGCCCCACCCGCCCGGGCAACTGCCGCTCGCCCGTTCCCAGCCGGCCCGGCAACCGCGGTACTCCGCTCCGCCGCGCAACCTCCCGCAGCCGCGACCCCGCATACCAGCGAAGCGGTGCCATCGCGGCGGCCAGCACCCGCCGCCGCCCAACCACATTCCGAAGCACGAATCGCCGCAACCGCCGTTGCACCCGTCCCGTGGGCACCCCGGCGCCGACTTGCGCCCGCGCCCGCTGCTGGATGCGCCCGTACGCCACCCCGCTCGGACACACCGCCTCGCAGGCCCGGCATTGCAGGCACAGATCCCAGTGCCGCGCGATCGCTGGCGTCAGCTCGCTCCTCCCCTCGTCGACGAGCTTCGCGAAGTGGATCCGTCCCCTTGGCGACTCCACTTCCAGCCCGGTGACCAGGTATGTCGGGCAACTGCTCAGGCATAGCCCGCAGTGCACGCAGCGGCTCAGGTCCTCGCTCGAAGGAGCCTCCGCCGGGAGCGGCCACCGCGCGTCAGATCCCACCGATGAACCTTCCCCGGTTGAACCGGCCCTCCGGGTCGTACACCGCCTTTACCTTTCGCATGAGCATGACCGATGCCGGCGCCTCTCCCCACGAGTCGAGCAACGTTTCGTAGCGGTCCGGCATCCGCTCCACCATGACTGAGCCCCCGGCCGGTGCCAGCCACTTCCGCAACGGCTCGACCACCGCCCCGGCCTCCCGCGCCGATGGCGCCCCTCCCTTCTCCCACGTCGCCCGCACCGCACCCGTCAGCGGCCGGACCGTTATCACCCCGGGCCGCAGCCCCGCCAGCCGCGCAGCCACTTCCCCTGCCTGTCCTGCCGTCGATGCCACGCGCAGCGTCAGAATGTCGTCATCCCGGGACCCTGCCTCCCGCGCAAGCTCGTAGCGTTCGGGCCTGGCCTCGCGCGCTGGCCTCCCCTGGCAGGCGCGCCGCACGGCCCCGGCCGCGGCAACCGGGACGCGCACCAGCAACCGCCAGCCATCCCGCGCTCCCACCACCTCCGCTACTTCCGGACGCGTATCCGCTGCCGAAAGAGTCCGCGCAAGCGCGATCCCGGCCCCTGCATCGGGCACATCCACTTCGATGTCCACGCTCTCCTGCAGCGGCAGCACCCGCAGCGCCACCTCCGTGATGATCCCCAGCGTCCCCAGCGACCCGCACCACAGCCGCATCAGGTCGTAGCCGGTCACGTTCTTTACCACGCGCCCTCCGGCCTTCACCAGCTCTCCATCCGCCCGGAGCACCGTCATCCCGAGCACCAGATCCCTCGGCAGCCCGTATCGTGTCTGCAGCGGGCCGCCCGAGCCCACGGCCAGCGTCCCACCGATCGTCGCCTGCCCAGGCAGCGGCGGATCGAGTGGCAAGAACTGTCCGTGTGCTCGCAGCTCACGGTTCACGGCGTCAATCGTCGCACCTGCCGGGGCAACCAGTGTCAGGTCCTCCGGCGCGTGTTCAAGCGTTCCCGCCAGTGCGGCGCGCACGTCCACCATCGTGAATGGCCCCTCGGGCGAATAGCCCAGCCCCAGCCGCGTTCCGCCGCCCACCGGCACGAGCGTTCGCCCATCCCGCTCCCGCACCACCGCTCGCAGCTCCTCCAGCGTCGCCGGCGCCAGGAACCGGTCGGCCGTCCGGCCACGCAGCCGGGCATGCTCGCCTGCTCCTCCCTCGTCTCGGGCCCGTCCTCCCTCAGACATACGCGTCCGGCCCCGCGGCGCGGATTGCCGCCGCCTGCTGTGCCATCTCGCCGCACCCCGTCCCGGCCGGTAGCAGCTTGCACGGGTTGAACTGCCCGGTGTTTCCAAACGCGCCCCGCAGGCGCCCCATGTTCTCCAGGTCGGTCTCGCTGTACAGCCACGGCATGAACTGCCGCTTCTCCGCGCCAATGCCGTGTTCGCCGCTCAGCGCCCCGCCCGCGTCCACGCAGGCCCGCATCACCTCCGCGGCCGCCTCCAGCACCCGCCCGGTCATTCCCGCCTCGCGCTCATCGAACAGCACGAGCGGGTGCAGGTTCCCATCGCCCGCGTGGAACACGTTCGCGATGGGGATGCCCGTCCGCTCCGCGACATCGCCCACCGCGCGCATCACGTCCACGAGCTTCGATCGGGGAACTACCCCATCCACGATGTAGTAGTTCGGGGCCAGCCGCCCCAGTGCCGGGATGGCGTTCTTCCGCCCCTTCCACAGGAGGGCGCGCTCCCCGTCGTTGTCCGCGATCCGCACATCAACCGCCCCCCGCTCCAGGCACTCCGCACGCACCCGTGCCGCCTCCGGGTCGATGACTTCCGGCAGCCCATCGAGCTCCACCAGCAGCACCGCCCCCGCATCCGGCGGGTAGCCGCACTGGAAGCCTGCCTCCGCCGCCTGCACGCAGAGCTGGTCCATCATCTCCATCGCCGCCGGGATGATGCCCGCTTCGATGATGCTCGATACCGTCTCGCTCGCCTGCTCCACCGTGTCGAACGCCGCCAGCAGGGTCACCACGCTCGCCGGCTTCGGAAGCAGCTTCACCACCACCTTCGTCACGATCCCCAGCGTCCCCTCGCTCCCGATGAACGCCCCCCGCAGGTCATACCCGAAGGAATCGGCGACCCGGCCACCGAGCCAGGTCACTTCCCCGTCCGCCGTCACTATCTCCATCCCCAGCACGTGGTTCTGCGTCACCCCGAGCGCCAGGCAGTGTGGTCCGCCCGCGTTCTCCGCCACGTTGCCGCCGATGCTGCACGCCTGCTGCGAACTCGGGTCTGGCGCGTAGAACAGCCCGAGCGCGGCCGCCTCCTTCGAAATGTCCAGGTTCGCTACTCCGGGCTCCACGACCGCCACCCGGTCGACCGGGTCGATCTCCAGGATCCGTCGCATCCGCCCCGTCCCGATCACCACCCCGCGCTTCGCGGGCACCGAGCCGCCGCTCAGCCCCGTCCCCGCACCCCGGGGCGTGATGGGCACGCCCAGCCCGTTGCACACGTGCACAACTTCAGCGACCTCCCCGGTCGTCCCGGGCAACACCACCGCATGCGGAGTCGAGCGCTCGATCGTCCCATCGAACTCGTAGACCGCGAGGTCCTCCTTGCGCCAGAGCACGTAGTCGCGCCCCACCGCCCCCTCAAGCGCCCTAATCAGCTCACGACGCGTCGGCATCTGTGCCCCCGGCCATCTGGCACTCCCGGCACAGGCCGAAAATCGCGAAATGGTGCATATCCGGCGCGAAGCCGAAGTCCTTCACCAGTGAGCTCTCCAGTGGCTGGAGGTAATCGTGCCCCACCTCCTGCACGTGTCCGCAACTCGAACAGACCAGGTGATGGTGCGGCTCCTCCGGCGCCCACTCGAACAGCACATCGCCCGACCCCATGTCCGTTGAAGTCGCCAGCCGCATCCGCTTCAGCACATCGAGCGTCCGGTACACCGTGCTCACGTCGACAAACGGGTACACCTCGCGCACCTGCTCGGCGATCTGCGCCGCGCTCATATGCCGCTCTGCGTGCCGCAACACCCGCACGATCATCAGCCGCTGTGGCGTCATCTTGTGGCCTGCCCGCCGCAACAGGTCCGCGGTCTCTTCTTCGCAGGTCATGTCTTCCCCAGTCTACACGCGCCCCCGCCCGGGCTCCTCCGCTGCGCCAGCGCTCCGCACGCGCCGATTCTCTCTGTGTGACCACTTCCGCCGATGAACGCTGGCTTGCCGCCGCCCGCGCCCGCGCCGCCGCCGGGTCCTGGGAGCGCGACCCGGAAGAGATCTTCGGCGAACTCCGCCGCCTGGCGGCCGAGCGATCCCCAGCACCGCCCGGGCCCCGCTGCCCATACTGTGCCGACCATCCCGGACTGGTGACCTTCCGGCGCCACGAGCTCCAGACCATCGACCCCCTCCGCTTCTGCGGTCAGTGCTATGGGTTCTGGGCTGTTGGCGATTCGCTCTCCCGAGGCGTCGCCGACCCAGGGTACGGCCACCCCGCGCTCGAACAGGCGCTCGCGCCTCGTCGCTGCCGTGCCTGCCATGGCCGTCTCAAGCCCGACAACAGCTGCCGTTCCTGCGGCCAGCCACTCCCCGCGCTCCATTGCCCCGGCTGCGGCAACCAGATGGAGCGATTTGAGAAGGAGGGCATCTGGCTCGATCAGTGCGCGCCGTGCCGGGGCACCTGGTTCGATGTCGGCGAAATCGTCGCGGTCTATCAGCTACGGCCGCACCAGGGTCTCGCCGCCTCCACCGTCGATGAGCACGCCACAGGCGACGAGCTCCCGGCATGGGAGATCGCGCTTGGCATCGTGGGCCGCATGCTCCTCCCCTTCCTTCCGCTCTAGCCATTCCACGGGAACCGGCAGAGGCTGCCTACCAGATCCCCAGCTGCATCTTCACGTCGTCGCTCGCCATCGTCCGCGGGTCCCACGGTGGGCTCCAGACGATCTGCACGTCCACATCCTTCACCCCTGGCAATTCGCGCAGCTTCGCATACGCCTCGCCCCGGATGACCGGCCCCAGCGGACAACCAGGGCTCGTCAGCGTCATCGTTACCAGCACATCCCCATCCTCGTACTGCACGTCATACACCAGCCCGAGGTCCACAATGCTCAGGTTGATCTCCGGGTCGTTCACTTCCCGGAGCTTCTCCATGAGTTGCTCATAGGTTGGTGCGGTCGTTACGTCGGTCATGACTTTGCCTCCTCGGCTGCTGTGGTGGCCTGCCGGAGCCCTTCCTGGAGCACGTTCCAGCACAGGAGCGCGCACTTCACGCGCACCGGCAGTTTGGCGACCCCTTCCAGGGCTTCGAGGTCACCGATTTCCGCGTCAGGCGCCGCCCCGTCGATGAGCATCGCGCGCACCTTCCCCATGACCCGCTCGGCCTCTTCGATCGAATGGCCCTTGATCCGGTCCGTCAGCATCGATGCGCTCGACTGGCTGATCGAGCACCCCTGCCCCCAGAAACGCACATCCCGGACGGTGTGGTCGTCGATCGCGAGGTCGAGGTGAATCTCGTCGCCGCACACGGGGTTCACCCCTTCGACACGTTGCGTCGGCGCTGCCAGCTCGCCACGGTTCCGGGGCCGCCGGTAGTGATCCAGGATGATCTCCCGGTACAGGTCGTCAAATTGCGGCTCTGGTACTGCCATCCCCAAACACCCGGTTCACGTGTTCCAGGGCTTCCACCAGCACGTCGATGTCATCCCTGTCGTTGTAGATGCTAAAGCTTGCGCGGCTTGTGGCGGGCACGCCCAGGTGCCGCATCAGCAGCTGCGCGCAATGATGACCGGCCCGGATAGCCACCCCATGCCCGTCCGCGATGGTCGCGATGTCGTGCGGGTGCGCCAGGTGCATCGCGAAGCTCACCACCCCGCCCCGCTCCTCCGCACTCGCAGGCCCGTGGATCGTCAACCCCTCGACGCCCTCGAGCTGCTCCATCGCGTAGGCGGTTAGTGCCACCTCGTGCGCTCGTATGGCACCCATCCCGATCCGTTCGAGGTACTCCAGCGCCGCCCCAAACGCCACCACATCCGCGATATTCGGCGTCCCCGCTTCGAACTTGTGCGGCACATCCGCCCAGGTCGATTCGTCCTGCCGCACCAGCGCGATCATGTCCCCGCCGCCCAGGAACGGCTCCATGCTCTCCAGCATCCCCGGCCGCGCCCACAGCACGCCAACGCCCGTCGGGCCCAGCATCTTGTGCGCCGAGAGCGCGAAAAAATCGCCGCCCAGCGCCTCGACATCGACTGGCAGGTGCGGAGCGCTTTGCGCGCCATCCACCAGCACCACCGCCCCAACAGCCCTGGCCATCTCCGCGAGTTCACCCACCGGGTTGATCGTCCCCAGGACGTTCGACATGTGGACCACGCCGACCAGCTTCGTCCGTGGGCCGATCAACTGCCGCGCCTCGTCCAGGTCGAGGTGTCCCCCGGGCGTGATACCCACGTATCGCAGCACCGCGCCCTTCCGCCGGGCCAGCAGCTGCCATGGCACGATGTTGGAGTGATGCTCCATCAGCGTGAGCACGATCTCGTCGCCCTCACCGATATTCGCATCGCCCCATGCCCGCGCCACCAGGTTGATGGCCTCGGTCGTGTTCCGCGTGAACACGATGTCCTCCGGGTGCGACGCCCCGAGGAACGCGGCGGTCCGGGCGCGCACCGCTTCGTACTGCTCCGTCGCGCGAGTCGCGAGGGTGTGGATCCCCCGGTGGATGTTCGCGTTCGAGGTCTCGTAGTACCGCACCAGCGCATCGATCACCTGACGCGGCTTCTGCGTGGTCGCGGCGCTGTCCAGGTACACCAGCGGCCGCCCGTTCACCTCTTGCGCCAGGATCGGAAAGTCCTTGCGGATCTCGCGCACATCGATCACCGGAGCCTTCCCATCCTGTCTCATCGTTAGTTCCCCTGGACCTCGACTTCGACCGTCCCGTTGTGCACCCGCACCGGGTACGTCTTCACTGGCCGCACCGCCGGCAGGCACAGCGCCCGGCCCGTCGTCACATCGAAACGCGCCCCGTGTCTCGGACACTCGATCTCTTTCCCTTCGAGCCGCCCCTGGTCGAGCGGGCCCCCGTCGTGTGTGCATATGTCGTCGATCGCGTATAGGCCCGCGCCTGTATTGCAGAGCGCCAGGCGCTTTCCCCCGGCCTCCACCACCGTCGCCGCGCCGGGCGCCACCTCGCCATCGTTCGCCACCTGGACCCACACCATCACGCCTGCTCCAGCTTCGCTTCGAGCTTCGCCGCCAGGTCGTCGCGCAGTTCGTTGTCGGGCACGCGCCCCAGCACCGCCTCCAGGAACGCCCGTACCAGCATCGCCTCGGCGTCCCGCTGGTGGATCCCGCGGGCCTGCAGGTAGTACAGCTGCTCCTGGTCCACCGGCCCCGCCGTCGCCCCGTGCGACGCCCGCACGATGTTGCTCGTGAGGATCTCCAGCACGGGGTCGCTGTCCGCCTTCGCCGTCTTGCTCAACAGCAGATTCCGGTTCTCCTGGTTCGCGTCGGCATTTCTCGCGTGCAGCCCCACGCGCGTCTGGCCGTAGTACACCGCCCGCGACGAATCCCTCAGCGCCGACTTGTAGAGCAGGTCGCTTCGCGTATCCGGCCCGATGTGGTCCTGCAACGTGTAGAAGTCCGAGTGCTCGCTGCCCGTTCCATACGCCACGCCGAGCAACTCGCTCGCGGTGCCACGCGCCTCGAGGGTCGATTCCAGGTGGCCCTTCACCACCTCGCCGCCGAGCACCATGTGCAGGTTGCGAAACTCCGCCCCGTCCGCTCTCCCAAGGAAGCGCTGGTGCAGGAGCGCCTTCGTCCGGCTTCCCCAGTTGTGGATCACGTAGTACGAAACCTGCGAGCCCGGCCCCGGGATGATCTCCGCCACCGGCAGAGCGACTACCGCGTCGTCCGCCGACGTGTACTCCTGGACAACCGTCACCCGGCTGTTGGCTCCCGTCACGATGAGCGTGTGCGGAGTGCTCAGGCCAGCCCTCGTTACCCGCCGGTCGAGCCGGATCGGTTCCGCCACCTCGGCGTTGGCCGGTACGTTCACCAGCACGCCATCAGCCAGCAGTGCATAGTGCAGTGCCGTCAGCCGGTCCGTTTCGGGGGCCACTGCCGTGCCAAGGTGCCGGGCGATCGTTTCTGCCGCCGCCCCCTCCGCCTCGCTGAACCGCGCCGCGAACCCGCCCCCGTCCCGGGTAATGATCACGCTGGCATCCGCCAGCGGTGTTTCCGGCGTCAGCCCGATGCGCGACGGGTCGTAGTACTTCCATGGCCGCTCCGCCCGCGAATCCGGCCAGTCCAGCTCGGTCGCCAGTTTCGCCGCCCTGGCCCGAAGCGCGGCCTGCCATGGCGCGTCGTTCCATTCGCGCCCGGCCGCCTGGCTCGCGGCCGTGAAGTCGAGTCGCTGGTCAACCACCGCTGTCATGCGCTACCTCTTCCTCTTGCTCTGCCACCCGTTCGGTGCGCTGCCACCAGCGATCATCTCCCTGGCGCAGCGCTCGAATGTGATTAATCTCACCCGGGTGGAGAGGTTGTGCTCGATCATGGTGGCGATGAGCCACCGCGTTTCTTGTAGCTCCCCTTGCGGGCCCAGCCGCCGCTCGAACAGCTGCTCGTCGTCGGTCAGCCCCTCGATGCAGGCGCCAAACAGGCGGTGGCCTTCACGCGCGTTCACCGCTGGGGCGTCCCAGTTTCCCGGCGGCGTCGCCGGGTCGCCTTCCAGCGAACGGTCAAACGCGTACAGCAACTGCTCGATGCCTGCCCGGCCCACGATTCAGCCCTTCCGATTCCGCGGCCGGCCTAGCCGACGGCCCCTTCCATCTGGAGTTCGATGAGCCGGTTGAGCTCCACCGCGTATTCCATCGGCAGCTCCTTCACGATCGGCTCGACGAACCCGTTGACGATCATCTTCGCCGCCGCCTCCTCGCTCATGCCCCGGCTCATCAGGTAGAAGAGCTGGTCCTCGCCGAGCTTCGACACGTAGGCTTCGTGCTGGATGCTCACATCCGGCGAGTCAATCTCCATCGTCGGGTACGTGTCCGAACGCGAGTTCTCGTCCAGGAGCAGCGCGTCGCATCGCACGTTCGCCTTCACGTTCTCGCACCCGTCATACACCTTCAGCAGGCCGCGATAGCTGGTCCGGCCGCCGTCCTTGCTCAACGACTTCGAAATGATGGTCGACGTCGTGTTCGATGCCGCGTGGATCACCTTGCCGCCCGCGTCCTGGTGCTGCCCCGCGCCCGCGAACGCCAGCGAGAGGATCTCCGCGTGCGCCCCTGGCTCCATCAGGTACACGCTCGGGAACTTCGTCGTCAGCTTCGAACCCAGGTTCCCATCGACCCACTCCATCACCGCGTTCTCATACGCGACCGCCCGCTTCGTCACCAGGTTGAACACGTTGTTCGACCAGTTCTGGATGGTCGTGTACCGCACCCGCGCGTCCTTCTTCACGATGATCTCCACCACCGCGCTGTGCAGCGAGTCCGAGCTGTAGATCGGCGCCGTGCAACCCTCGACATAATGGATCTGGCTGCCCTCGTCCGCGATGATCAGCGTCCGTTCGAACTGCCCCATGTTCTGGGTGTTGATCCGGAAGTACGCCTGCAACGGGATGTCCACCTTCACGCCCTTTGGCACGTAGATGAACGAACCGCCGCTCCAGACCGCGCTGTTCAGCGCCGCGTATCGGTTGTCCCCCGGCGGCACAACCGTCCCGAAGTACTCCTTGAAGATGTCCTCGTGCTCCTTCAACGCCTGGTCCGTCCCGAGGAACACCACCCCCAGCTTCTCCAGGTCCTCCCGGATGTTGTGGTACACCACCTCCGAGTCATACTGCGCGCCCACGCCCGCCAGGTACTTCTTCTCCGCCTCCGGGATGCCCAGCCGGTCGAACGTTTTCCGGATGTACTCCGGGACGTCCTCCCACGAGCGCTCATCACGGTCCGTGGCCCGCACGAAATAGTGGATATCGTTGAAGTCGAGCTCCTTCAGTATCTCGCTGCCCCAGGGTGGGTCCTGCTTCTGCTGGAACGTCTCCAGCGAACGCAGCCGGAACTCCCGCATCCACTGCGGCTCGCCCTTCATATCCGAAATCATGTTCACGATGTCGGCGTTCAGCCCCTTGTTCGCCTTGAACAGGGCCTCCTCCTCATCGAAGAACCCGTACTTGTACTCGGAAACGATCGTCTCTGGTGCCGTTGTCATCGCTACCTCCTTCAGGCCGTCGCCGCCGCGGCTTCGAACTCGTCGTACCCGGAAGCCTCCAGGTACTCCGCCAGTTCCGGTCCGCCCGATCGGACAATCCGCCCCTCCACCAGCACGTGCACGAACTGCGGCTTGATGTAGTTCAACAGGCGCTGGTAGTGCGTAATCAGCAACAGTCCCATCTCCGGGTTCATCAGCGCGTTCACACCCTCCGCCACCGTCCGCAACGCATCGATGTCCAGGCCCGAGTCCGTCTCGTCCAGCACCGCCATCGCCGGCTCCAGCATGGCCATCTGCAGCATCTCCGCCCGCTTCTTCTCACCGCCGCTGAAGCCGTCGTTCACATATCGCCGGGCGAAGTCCTGGTCTACTTTCAGCAGCTCCATCTTCGCGAACAGCTGCTCCCGGAACTCACGGATCGGCACTTCCTTCCCGCGCACCGCGTTCACCGCCTGCCGCATGAAGTTCACCAGCGTCACCCCCGGGATCGCCACCGGGTACTGGAACGCCAGGAACAGCCCCAGCCGCGCCCGCTCGTCCGGCGCCAGCTCCAGGATCGATTTCCCCTTGAACTTCACCTCGCCGCCCGTGACTTTGTAGCTCGGGTTGCCCATCAGCACGTTCGCCAGCGTGCTCTTGCCCGATCCATTCGGCCCCATGATGGCGTGGACCTCGCCCGTGTTGATGGTCAACGAGAGGCCCTTCAGGATTTCCTTCTCGCCGATGTTGGCCCGGAGGTCCTTGATCTCCAGGAGAGCTGTCATGGCTGCGTTCTCCTTATCCAAGTTCGATGATCTGCGGCCGGCTGTTCCCGCCGCGGACCAGGTACTCACACAGTGGCGCCCCATCGACGATGCGATTGAGCTGCTCGACATCCAGCCCCAGCAGGAGCTCGATCGCCTTCCGGTCCGATTCGCACGGCAGCGTCGAAATCTCCGCCGCCCGGTGGTACGGGCACAGGCTGTTCACCAGGTGGAAGCCGTCGGCCTCCGCCCGCCACGCTTCGAGGATCCCTTCCTTCCGCAGGCTCGCTGTCACCTGCTCGATCATTTCCTCGGTCGCGGCACTGTCAGCGATCTCGTCCCGGTGCTTCGATGCGAGCGACTCCGCGACGCTCGTCATCACCGTCGCGATCACGTCGTCCCGCTCGCCCAGGCTGCGCAGCATCCGCTCCAGCAGATCCGCGTAGGCGGGCGGGACCGACTGCGTCGCCTTTTCGGTCGGGAAGTAGGCGTGATACGGCCGCCCGGTAGCCTGCCTCACCGCACGGACGTCAACCAGCCCGTCGGCCCGCAGGTTGTCCAGGTGCCGCCGGACGGCGGCCACCGTGATGCCGAACTTCTCCGCCAGCTCCTCTGCACGCACCCCGCGGTGCTCGCATACATACTCCAGGATCCGGTCGCGTGTTCCTTGCACGCCCCAAGTGTACGGCCCTTTGGCGACTTTAGCTACTTTCTTGCTGCAAAAGCTTCGGCAAGGCCCCGCTATCCCTGGGGCTCACCTGGCGCCGCCGCGGTCGTCTCCTCGCCTCGCATCGCCGCCCGCCCGAACTCGGCGCCCAGCAGGATGATCGAACCCGCAAGGAACACCACGAACAGGATCACCAGGGCCGTCCCGATGCCCGTGTAGATAGCCTGGTCCTGCGTGAAGGCCGTGAAGCTAAAGATCAGCGCGATCGCGTTCTTGAAGGCCTCGAACACCACCGTCGCGAATCCCGCGCTCACCAGCGCTTCCCGCCACCCCACCCGGTGCGATGGCACGAACCGGTACATCAACACGAACGTCGGGAACGAAACCAGCGTCGGCAGGAAAATCCCGAGCAGCCGCGTCGCCGTGCCCGCATTGATCTCGATCACCCCCAGGTCGCCCGCCCGGTCGATCGCCACCCGGCTCGCCGCCGTCAGGCCGATCGAAACCACGATCAGCAGCCCCACGCTTGGCACCAGGGCCAGGTCCAGCAGCTTGCTCCGCCAGAAGGCTCGGCCCCGTGGCATGTGCGTTGTCGCGTTCAGTCCCCGTCGCAGCGCCGAGAAGATCCCGCTCCCTGACCAGAACAGGCCGATCGCGCCAAACGATAACCCCGCCAGGCTGAACTCCCCCGCCCGCCCGATGATCTGGTCGACATCCTGCCGCACCGAGGCGGTGTCCTGCAGCGCGAACTGCTCGAACACGAAATCAACGATCTCGCCCCGCTCCACGAATGCCCCGAAGATGGAGAGCGTTACCAGCGCGAGCGGCACGAGCGAGAAGATCGCGTAATACGCGATCGCCGCCGCATAGATGCTGCAGTTGTCGGCCGAGTAAAACTGGAACGTCCGCACCACCACGCCGGCCGGTCGCCGGATGAACCCCGGGACCAGCCCACGCGCCTCTTCCAGCCGGGCCCGCCAGGCGAAAGTGCCCGGACGGCTTCGCGTCGCCATCAACCCATTCTAACCACGAGCGCCGTGCCGTCCCCTCGCCAGTGCCGCCAGCGCCTCCTGCCAGTACGGCCCAACCACCTCCCACCCAAACCGCGCCGCCGCCAGTTGCAGCCGCTCCCTCGCGGGAAGTGGCCCCGTCAACAGCTCGCGCAACTTCGTCCGCAGGTCCGCCTCGCTATCGAAGAGTAGCCGCTCGTGCATCTCCGGCGGCACCAGCGCGGGGTAGTTGTACCGCCGCGGGGCAATCGGGATGCATCCCGCGGCCATCGCCTCCACCATCCCCACCCCGAAAAACTCGTGGCGGGTCGTGCTGATCACGATGTCGCTCCCCCACAGGAGCTCCCCATACGCTTCCCGGCTCCCGGCGAATCCGAAGTGAGTCACGCGCTCGCCCAGGGCATCTCTTGCCCGCCCCATCGCCTCGCTCGGGTTGTCGCCCGCCTCCCCGGCGATGGCCACCCGGAACGGCACCCCCTCCTCGGCCAGCCCGCACACTACCCGGGCGAACAGCTCCGGCGCCTTATCGAACTCCCACCGGTGGTTCCAAACGATCGTCCGTGGTCCCACCGCCCGCCGCTGTCGCTGCAGCTTCCACAGCCAGTCCAGCTCCACACCCACCGGGAGCACCACGCTCCTGGCCGCGATCCCATCGATGGCCTCTGCCAGCAGCCAGTTGTTCGGCTGCCCGGCGAGCGTCCGCAGCGCCCCCAGGAAGTCATCCCGGTGGAACTCCGAGTTGAACGCCACCACGTCCGCCGCAACTGCTGTCAGGTAGTTCACCTGCCCGAACCACGAGTTGAACTTCGTCCCGCGCAGCCGCGGATAGGTGAATTGGTTCTCGTGGAAGTACGCCATCACCGGCACCCGCTCGAATCTCGGCCGCGTCAGCGCGAGGAACGCCGGCAGGTCCAGCATGTCGCTCACCACCAGGAAGTCGAACGCCCCGCGCGCCTCGCCCGCCCGCGCCGCCAGCTCCTGCGCACCCCGCCGCATCCGCCGCCGCCACTCCCCCTCCGGCAGCGTCAGCAGTTCGATCTCGTGCCCCCCGTGAGCCACCAGCCCATCGAGGAACGCCCGGTGGCTCCCGCCGTAAAACGGCTCCACAAACAGCCCGCGTGCCACCCTGACCCCTCTCCCCGGCGCCTGCCCCCTACCCGCTACCGCCTACCGCCAGGACATGCACGGCTGGCGCCAGCCTGGACAGTGCATCTCGAACTTCCGGCCGTCGGGATCGACCGCCTTGTACCAGCCATGCGGTCCCCCCCCGTACTTCTCCACCAGGTACCGGTCACCGTCGATGATGCGCGCGTTCGTGTGGTGGTCGCTGAACACCAGCGTGTGGTCCACGTCGAAGAACGTGCTCACGTTCCCGATACTACTCGTTATCGATGTAGATGGGCGCATCCACGTACCGTACCTCCGGTCGCACGCCGTACAATCCCTCCAGCCGTGCCTGGTGTTCCGCTGTGTGCACCGCCTCGGCCGCGGCCTTGGTCTCCCACAGGTAGAAGCCGCCGTGTTCCCGCCGCTCATCGTCGTACCAGTATGTCTTGGCGATGAGCCCCGCCATCCCCCGGTACTTCGGCGCCGTCGAATGCGAGATCGCCTCCAGCCTCAGCCGGTCGTACGTCCCGGGGCCATGCCGAAAGGTCACGATGGTCGCGATCACGCGCGCAGCCTACCGCGCCTCGCTCCCGAGTGCGAGGCCAACCTCATTCATGCGGATGGCTTGCGTACCCTGCCCGCTCGGTAGACTGGTACCCATGCATCGTTCGTCCAGCTCCCAGGAACACCCGGGTCGGCGGCGCCCTCGCGACCACCCCATGCCTCCACGCTGCAGCCGCCCTCCGCGGGGTTGACATTCTCCATCACGCCAGCCGAGATGATTGGCCGGTCCCTCGCTCGTCGTTATCGCCAACGAGCTGTTTCACTTCGGGGCGGTGCCCCGCACCCCGCACCTGCCCATCGTGGTTCCCGCTCATCGCGCTCGTGCTCACGCGCATCCCGGGCTGGCTTGTGCTGGTTCCCCCGCACCCGCGGGCAGCAAGGCTTCGCCCGGGCGATGCCCCCGTTACAAATGAGAGCGGCCGCCGTTAGACGTCGACGACCTCGAGGCCCCACACCGGCCGGAACCGCCACGTCCGGATGCCCGCGACCTTGATCTTGTGTTTCTTCAGCAGCGCCTTCGTCTCTGGCACGTGCCCCATCGGCACATAAAGGAAGAGCTCGCCCACCTTCGCTAGCGGCTTCCAATCGTTGAGCGCGGTCTCGTCCGTCAGCGTGTCCGCCATCTCCACCTCGGCCATCATCTGTAGCCACACGCCCGGCCGCCGCACCACCACGATGTCCGGGAAGAGCTCCTTGCCGCCTGCCTCGCCGACCGACAGTCGCGGCGTGGGGACGTTCACGATCGTCTCGAAATCCGGGTGCTCTGGCCCCGGAAACGGGAACTTCACCTTCGCGATCTCGGCGACTGCCCCCTCGCGGCGCAGCTGGCTCAGGTACTTCACAGTCACGCGGCTACTCCTTGAAACGGCGCGGTGGTACCGATTCTATGTTTGGGCCCCCGTTGGGTCGAACCTCACGGACCTGCCTGTGCCACGTCAGGACGTACCAGGTTCCGGAATTGCCCGAAGTTCGCGTGGAACTTCTCCGCCAGCCCCGAGTACACCCGGTCATACTCCTCCGGGTCGCTCCACATCTCCCGCGGATTCAGCAACCGGCTATCGACGCCCGGCGCCGTCACCGGCACATCGAACCCGAAGACCGGGTCGCGCCGGAACTCCACGGTGCGCAGCCCGTCGTTCAGCACGGCCCGCACCATCTTCCGCGTTTCCTGGATCGCGATGCGCTTGCCCACCCCGTACTTGCCGCCGGTCCAGCCCGTATTGATGAGCCAGGTCTCCGCGCCAGTCATCCTCAGGCGCTGCTCCAGCAATTCCGCGTACACCGTGGGGTTCAACGCCATGAACGGCGCGCCGTAGCAGGGGCTGAACGTCGTCTCCGGCTCGGTCAGCCCCATCTCCGTCCCGGCGAGTTTGCACGTGTACCCGCTCAGGAAGTGGTACAGCGCCTGCTCCGGTGTCAGCCGCGCAATCGGCGGCATCACGCCGAACGCGTCGGCCGTCAGCAGGATCACATGCGACGGATGCGGCGCCACCTGGTCCGTGTATACATTGTGCAGCGACTCCAGCGGGTAGCTCCCGCGCGTGTTCTCTGTCACCGAGTCGTCGTCCAGGTCCACCTCTCGAGTGTCCTCGTCGAAGATCACGTTCTCCAGGATCGTCCCGAACTCGGTCGTCTGTTCGAAGATGTCCGGCTCAGCATCCTTCGAGAGCCGGATGGTCTTCGCATAGCACCCGCCTTCGATGTTGAAGATCCCGTGTTGCGTCCACGCGTGCTCGTCGTCCCCGATGAGCAGCCGCTCCGGGTCGGTGCTCAGCGTCGTCTTGCCCGTCCCCGAAAGCCCGAAGAACAGCGCCGATCTCCCCGTCCGCGGGTCCACGTTCGCCGCCGAATGGAGCGAGAGCACGCCGTCCAGCGGCAGGTAGTAGTTCATCGCGGTAAAGACCGACTTCTTGATCTCGCCCGCGTACGCCGTCCCGGCGATGAGGATGGTCCCCTCCGTCAGGTTCAACGCGACCACCGCATCGCTCCGGATCCCGTCCTCCTCGCCCTCCAACTGCAGGAACGGGCAATGGACGATCGTAATGTCCGGTTCATGCTCCGGCGGTTTCCGCTCCGAAGGGATGAACATCGTGCGCGCGAATAGCGAGTGGTACGCCTGCTCGGTGATCACGCGCACGTTCTTCCGGTGGTGCGGGTCCTGCGCAACCACCGTGTCCTGCACGTAGATCTCGCGCCCCTTCAGGTACGCGACCGCTTTCGCGCGCAGCCGCTCGAACGTGTCCACCGGGATCGGCTGATTGTGCTGGCCCCACCAGACGTGCTCCGAGATCTCCGGTGTGCGCACCACGAACTTGTCCCTGGGGCTCCGTCCGGTCCGCTCCCCACTGAAAACCGCGAACGTCCCGCCCTGGACCAGCTTCCCCTCACGCCGCCGCACCGCATGTTCGTAGAGCACCGGCACCGAGAGGTTGTGATGAACCGCTGCCGCATTCGACATCACAATGCTGGCGATGTTTTCGGTCGCGCTGGAAATCCCCATGTCCCCCTGCTTCCGGGCAGTTGCCCCAGGCCCAACAGACTAGCGCGAGTCACTGCTTTTGTGAATATCTCCGGGGCCAGCCATAGGAGACCCCGATGGCCTCGCGCGCCCCGCCTGGCCCTACGCCGCCACCCCAACTGGCGACCCGGTCACCAGTTCCATCAGCGCGTCGACCTGCTTCGCCAGGTGTGCCCAGTCCTGGCCAACCGTGCGCGCGCGCCCGGGCGCCGGGGGCACCACGTACCCCGGCAGCAACCCGTTCGCGCAGACGTAACGGTCCGCCGCCGAAACACAACCCGCCAGCGACGCCTCGTTGTCGAGCGAGTCATGATGCCGCGCAATCGCCTCCTGGATCGGCTCCGGCAGGCTCCACTTCTTCGCCAGCCGGCCACCAATCTCCGCATGGTCGAACCCGAGCAACTCCCGTTCGACTTCCTCCAGCGTGACTTCCCGCTTCATCGCTTCCGCCACCGCCTGATCCAGCCCCGCGGCATCGGCGTAGAACAGTGCCAGCCTGCCCATGTTGTGGAGGATGCCCGCCGTGAAGGCGCTGGGTACATCAACCCGGCGCGCCTGGCCGGCCAGCTCCGCGGCCTTGAACGCCACCGCGATCGAGTGCCGCCAGAACGTCTCGATCCGGAACAGCGCATTCAACGCGTCCGGTGCGTACGCACCGGCGATCGCGCCGCTGATCGCCATGTTCCGCGCCTGCACGAACCCGATCGTGACCAGCGCTTCCTGCACCGAGGTGATCTCCCGCGTCCGCCGGTATGCCGCCGAGTTCACCACCCGCAACAGCCTCCCGCTCAGGCCCGGGTCCGATGACACCACCAGCGCCAGGTCGCTCGCCGAGGACTTCGGACTCTGCGCCACCTCCATGACCCGCAGCGCAACCGCCGGAAGCGGAGGCAACGCCTCGACCGCCTCGATCACATCGATGCGTCCTCGCGCGGATCGTCCCTGTCCTCTTGCGGCCATGGTGGTCTCCCAACCCGGGTTTGCCCGCAGTGTCTCCCACTCGCCGCACACCCTTACATCGGGGACTCCCCTCGTTCCCCCTTTCACCTCGCCCTACGCCACCTCCGCGCCCCGCGGCCTAGAAGTGCTCCTGGCAGTGCGGCCGGATGTGCCACCCAAACACCCTGTCGGCAAGCGCGATCGCCCGCTCTTCCCCGCGGATGCGCCCGGCCCGCCACAATGCCCCGGCACTCCCGCCCCCGAGGTACAGGTTGGCCAATTCCTCCGGCCCCAGCACGAACGCGGGCGCGGCATCGGTTCGCCGGCAGACGCCACCCCCTGGGCTCGCCTCCAGCTCGAACCTGCCGCCCACTCCATCCAGGAAATGGTCCCGGACCTCGAACACCAGCCTCCCTTCCGCCCCGTAATGGCGCGCGCTCAGCGCCTTCTCGATGTCCACGATCCGCAACCAGATGGCATCAAGCCGCTTCCGCTCCGTCCGCCGTGCATCCTCCAGCATCCAGAGCAGCGGCTCCTCGCTCCCCGCGATGTCGTACTCGATCGTACTCACCAGGTCCAGCCCCAGCACGTATCGCCAGAGCGCGGCGTAGGCCCGCACATGCTCCACAACGCATTCGCTCACCAGGACCGCCCCCTTCGGAATCCAGTCCGCGAAGTCCCCCTTCCGCCGATAGATCAGATACCCGCGCACGCTCCCATCTTCCTCGTACACGAGGTAGTTGTTCGATCCGAACCCACCGCGATAGTCCGGATGGTCCCGGAAGATCCGCACCTCCCACCACTTCTCCGAACGGCTCAGCGCGCCCGGCGTGAGCGGCCGCATCGCCTCGTGCGCCGGAGGAAGCGCAACCCGGGCCTCGTCGGCCGGCATGAGCCGTACCCGCCCCGGCGCCAGCACGCTGTCATCACGCAGCGCCCGGTACTCGTGCGGGATCCGCAGGATCTCCATCTGCGTCGCCACTCCGTAGCCGAACCGTCCATATATCGCCGCCTCCGAAGCCCACAGGATGGCCAGCGCCTCCCCGCGAGCACGCACCTCCGAGAGCTGCCTCCGCATCATCCCGCTCAGGATGCCCCGCCGCCGGTGCGTCGGCTTTACCGACACCATCGTCACGCCGGCAGCCGGCACCGAAACTCCGCCCGGGACGGTCATCTGGTAGCTGAAAATCCCCGCCGTCCCCACGATCTGCCCGTGGTCGAACGCCGCCAGCGACCGGCCGGCCTCGAAGATCTGCCGCCCCGCCTCCAGGTGCTCCGGGTTGAACTCGTTGCCGAACGCCAGCGCCTGGCACCGCCGGAACTCCTCGAACTCGGCATCGATAATGCTTCGGATCTCGTATTCCACATCAGCCTCCGGCCGCGCATCCTGCTGGCTCCCGCCGGGCGCGCCGGTGAACCGCAACGCACCGGGCGGCCCGGAATGCTACAGCGGAATGTTCCCGTGCTTCTTCGGCGGGTTCCGATCCGCCTTGTTCTGCAGCATCTCCAGCGCCCGGATGATCTTCGAACGCGTCTGCCGCGGGTCGATCACGTCATCGATGAACCCGCGTCCCGCCGGGATGTACGGGTTTGCGAACTTCGCTCGATACTCATCGATCAATTCCTTGCGCCGCGCCTCCGGGTCGGCTGCGTTCGCTATCTCCTCGCGATACACCACGTTCGCCGCCGCGTCGGGGCCCGCCACCGCGACCTCCGCCGTCGGCCACGCATAGTTCATGTCGCCGCGCAGGTGCTTGCTCGACATCACCAGGTAGGCTCCGCCATAGCTCTTCCGCAGGATCACCGCGATCTTCGGCACGGTCGCCTCGCTGTACGCGTAGAGCAGCTTCGCGCCATGCGTGATGATCCCGCCGTATTCCTGCCCCAGCCCCGGCAGGAAGCCGGGAGTGTCCACCAGCGTCACCAGCGGGATGTTGAACGCGTCGCAGAAGCGCACGAATCGCGATGCCTTCCGGCTCGCGTTGATGTCCAGCGAGCCCGCCAGCTGGGCAGGCTGGTTCGCCACGAACCCCACCGCCCGCCCGCCCATGCGCCCGAACCCCACCACGATGTTGGTTGCGAACAGTTCGTGCACTTCCAGGAAGTCACCGTCGTCGACCAGCCGGTCGATCACCTCACGCACGTCGTAGGGCCGGTTCGGCTCCGCCGGCACGATCGAAAGGAGGTCTTCGTCCGCCCTGTCCGGGTCGTCGCCCGAAGGCACCATCGGCGGGTCCTCCGCGTTGTTCGATGGAAGAAACGAAAGCAGCCGCCGCACCTCGGCCATCGTCGCCTCTTCCCCCGCGATCGCGAAATGCGCCACGCCCGACCGCGATGCGTGCGCATGCGCGCCGCCCAGCTCGTCGTGGGTCACCTCCTCGCCCGTCACCGCCCGGATGACGTCCGGACCGGTGATATACATCTGGCCGCTGCCTTCCGTCATGAAGATGAAGTCTGTCAGCGCCGGGCTGTAGGCCCCGCCCCCCGCGGAGGGCCCCATAATCACGCTCAACTGCGGCACCACACCGCTCGCCAGCGTGTTCATGGCGAAGATTTCGCCAAACCCCCGCAGGCTCTCCGGTCCGTCCTGGATGCGCGCCCCGCCCGAGTCGATGATCCCGATGATCGGGGCCCCCGTCGTCATCGAGAGATCCATCACCTTCAAGATCTTTTCAGCCACCGCCTCGCTCAGCGATCCGCCCACCAGCGTGAAGTCATAGGCGAACACGTACACCGGCCGGCCATCCACCTTCCCCCAGCCTGTCACTACCGCCTCGCCCGGCGTGTTATCGCCTCCGCGCGCCCGCACCAGCATGTCCAGCTCATCGAATGTGCCCGGGTCCAGCAGCAGGTCGATGCGCTCGCGCGCGGTGAGCTTCCCGCGCGCATGCTGCGCCTCGATCCGCTTGGGGCCGCCACCCTGGGCCACCTTCTCTTTCAGTGCGACAAGTTGCGCCAGCTTCTGCTCGGCGGTCAGCTGCTCGGTCATTTCGGGAGCCTCTCAGAAAACCCGCGGCAACACCGGCGGGAGTCGGGGGGGGAACCGCGCATCCATCCCGGGGCCCGCGCCCGGGTACCTTCAACTGCGCCGTCCGAAATGTAGCATCGGCCCCCCCATGGCGCCACGAACGTCCGCTCCCGCACCCGCCAGGGAAAAAGCCCCCACCGGGCGGCGGGGGCAACGTCGTGTAAGTGGTGGAGACGAGGGGACTCGAACCCCTTACCTCAGCGATGCGAACGCTGCGCTCTCCCGGATGAGCTACGTCCCCACAATGCAACGGACCGCTCCATCGTAGGGAGCGGCCCGCGAAAGGGTCAACAGCCTGCCATGCACTACGACCGGTGCGACGACCCCCGCCCGATCCGGTAGCTCGTCTCACCGGTGAACTCCCGCTCCTTCCCGCACTTCTTGCACCGGCCTGGTGTCAGCTCCCCTCGCGGCGGTTCCAGGACCCAGTGATGAATGCAGTCCGAAACCATCTGGAGCGCCTCAGCCTTCGACATGGTGCAACTTCCCCCTCGATCGTTCAGTCGTCGTTTTGTTGGCTAGAGGCTAACTACCCCGCCACCAGCCTCGCGCAGTGTAGTCCCAGCTATAGACCGTTTCAATCGTTTATCTCGATTCGTCCAGCATGCCCGGCAAAGGTGTAATGACCATAAGTCCGGCCGATAGATCTATCTGTCGAACCACGTCCCCGATCGCCGGGATCAGCACCTCGCCGCCCTCGCCCACGGCCACGTACACGTCATTCGCACCCGTCTGGATCACCTCCGCCACCGCCCCGAGCTGCCGCCCATCCTCCGTCACGGCCCGCAATCCAATCAGCTCGTGGACAAAGAACGACTCCGCGTCGTCGCGTAGTACGTCGCCGTCCGCCGCCTCGATGAGCTCCCCGTGAAACCCTTCGGCCATCGTCCGCGTCGTGAGCCCACTCAACTTCACAATCCACTGGTCCCGGTCCGGCCGCGCCTGCTCCACCGTCCGCCGTTGTCCACCCAGGTACACCGGCCGTCCCCGTTGGAGGTTCCGAGCGGTCGCCGAAAACACCGCCACCCGCACTTCGCCTCGCAAGCCGTGCGGGCGCAACACGCGCCCGACGGCCGTGAAGCCCGGGCGCGGTTCCTTCGGTGTGGTCACCAGGTTCGTCGGGCGCTGCGCCCGCCGTCGCGGCTCCCCTGCGGGAGTCCCTTCGCTGCTCAGTCGCCGATCTCCAGATTCACGCGTACATCCTCGCGGACCGCGGCCACCTTTACCATCGCTCTGATCGAACTCGCGATTCGCCCGCCCTTGCCGATCACCTTGCCCCAGTCGTCCTCCGCCACGTCAAGCCGTACCGTCACCCGATCCCGGTCCCCGCTTTCCGTGACGCGCACCGCGTCCGGATTATCCACCAGCGCCTTCGCCAGGTATTCCACCATTTCGGCCATCATGCTGGCCATCGGCTACTCCTCCGTGGCGGATTCCGCATTCCCGCCGGCCGCCGCTTCAGCTTCCACTGGCGCCTCCGCCGTTGCAACCGGCGCCTCGGCTTTGCCAGCCGTCGCCGGGGCCTTGCCAGCCTTTGCCGGGGCGGCTTCGGCCGGGGCCGCGACGCGCACGGCCTTCTTCTCAATCACGCCGGCCCGCACCAGGATCTTCTCGGCAGCCTCCGACGGCTGCGCGCCTTTTCCGATCCACTCCTTCGCCTTCTCGCCATCCAGCTTCACCACCGGCGGATCGCTGTGCGGGTCGTACGACCCCAGCGTCTCGATGAAGCGCCCATCGCGCCGTGCTGGCTTGTCCGCGACCACCACGCGGTAGAAAGGATGGCGCTTCTTCCCGATGCGCTTCAACCGAATCCGAATCATGTCTTCTCCAAACACACGCCCGCGCTCCGCGGACGGACTACGCAATTCTCGTTACCGTACAACATCCCCACGTTATATGCAGTGCCCCGCTACCGGAACATCGGCATCTTGCCCGTGCTCAGCGTCTTCGCGATCTTCCGCGCCTCGAAGAACTGCTTGAGCAACTGGTTCACCTGGCTCGGGTCGGTCCCGCTTCCCCGCGCGATGCGCTTCCGCCGCTTCCCGTCGATCTTCTCCGGGTGGCGCCGCTCCCACTTCGTCATCGAAAGCACAATCGCCTCGGCGTGGTTGAAGAACGAATCGTCGATGCTGTCCACGTCGAGCTGCATCTTGATCCGGTTGAACCCCGGCAGCATGCCGACGAGCTGGCCAAGCGGGCCCATCTTCCGCACCTTCCGCAGCTGCTCGACAAAGTCCTGGAGGTCGAACGTCCCCTTCTTCATCTTCTCGCTGAAGCGGTCGGTATCTTCCTCTCCCATCGTCTCCTTGGCCCGCTCGATGAGCGAGAGCATGTCGCCCATCCCCAGGATGCGGCCGGCCAGACGGTCCGGATGGAACGGCTCGAGCGCGTCCGCCTTCTCCCCCATGCCGATGAACTTCACCGGCACTCCTGTCACCGCGCGGATGCTCAAGGCCGCGCCCCCGCGCGCGTCGCCGTCCATCTTCGTCAGGATCAGCCCCGTCGTCCCCACCCGGTCGTGGAACTCCTTTGCCGCGGTCACCGCATCCTGGCCCGCCATCGCATCGGCGACGAAGAGCACCTCCTCGGGCTGCAGCTGCGCCCGGAGGTCCGCCACCTCCTTCATCATCTCCTCGTCGATGTGCAATCGCCCCGCCGTGTCTACCAGCACGTGTGTGGCATTCATCCGCCGCGCCTTCTCGAGGCCGTTCGCGGCGATCACCGAGGGCTTCACCGCCGTGCCCTCTTCGTGATACGGGATGTCCAGCGACTTCGCCAGTGTCACCAGCTGATCCACGGCGGCGGGACGGTAGACGTCGCAAGCGACCACCAGCGGCCGCTGCCCCTGCTTCTTCAACAGGTTCGCGAGCTTCGCGATGCTCGTGGTCTTCCCGGAACCCTGCAGGCCGACCAGCATGATCACCGTAGGTGGCCGCGAGGCTGTCGCCAGCTTCGGAGCCTCCCCGCCGAGGATGTCCACCAGTTCGCCGTGAACAATGTCGACCACCTGCTGGGCGGGCGTCAGGCTCCGCAAGACCTGGGCGCCCAGTGCCTTCTCCTTCACCCGCGTCGTGAACTCCCGGACCACTTTGAAGTTCACGTCCGCTTCCAGCATCGCCATGCGCACTTCGCGCAGCGCCTGGTCGAGGTCTTCCTCCGTCACAATCCCGCGCGCGCCGAACTTCCGGAAGGCGCCTTGAAGCTTGTCGGTCAGTGAATCGAACATCGTTCCCCAAGTGTAGCGATCGCACCCCGCTGCGGCGAAGCGTTCCTGCTCAGCACCCGCCAGGCCACACCGGCCACGGCCAGCGTTTCCATGGCATCCCGGGCTCGCTCTCCCCGCGCGATCTTCGACGATGGTGTCCGCGGCGGGAACGAGCTAACGCACGGTCGCTGCGTCCGCCCACATGCCACGCCACCCGGCGAGCAGGGAGACTCCCTCATCGGGAGTCAGGGTCCGGCGGCCGCTGTCCGTGTGAACCACGTCTGCCCGGAACCCGGCCGTCGAGCGCCTTGCGAACGCGGCCGGGATGGCCCCCGCCGATCTCCCGCACCCGCACGGCATCGAGTGGGCCGTTTCCCATGCTGCTGATTCCACGATGGAGCCCACGCCGCGTGGGCCCGTGCCTACTGGAGAAACGCATCTCTCTGGGGCTCACGCGGGACGTCTTGGTCCGCGTTCACCATGTGCCGGGCAAGCGGCCCCAGGCTCTCGAACACGGTCTCCTGGATGCGCTCGTCGACTCCAGCCTCCCGCCACGCCTCGCGCATGTGCCGCAACCACCGCCCCGCGGCCCGCTCATCGATCACGAATGGGAAATGCCGCCTCCGCAACCGCGGATGCCCGTACTTCGAACTGTACGCGGGCGGCCCGCCCAGCCACTCCCCGAAGAAGAGCTTCAGCTTCTCCTTGCCGGGCTCCAGGTCCTCCGGGTAGACGGGCCGCAGGATCTCGTCGGCCTCCACGCGCCGGTAGAACGCTTCGACGATCGCCGAGACCGTCTCCCACCCGCCAACCTGGCGATACAGCGCGGCCGTCTCGCCCTCTCGCTCCGTCATGCGAACCGCTCGAGCCCCGCGCTTGCCTGGAGGAGCGGCACCGATGAGACCGGGTCCCCGAACGGCACCGGTTGCTCCTCACGCCAGG
>DAOKYT010000004.1:0-3761 GCA_035326025.1 Tepidiformaceae bacterium | reverse complement strand
GCAGCTGACAGTCCGCCGCCCAGACAACGGCTTCGCCACCGCTTGCGCGCGCGAGGCCGTCACAGGCACGGGAGATCGCCCCCACCGGCTTCCGGTCGAGAATCGGCGCTGGCGACGTGGCGAGCCGCCCTTCGGCCAGGTGGTACGAGGTCGTCGTTGCTGGCACCGCCAGGTACTCCTCGACGTTCGGGCCTTCCTTCACCGGCACAGGCTCCTCGCTCCGTTTAGCCTCGGCTTCAGCTACTCGCGGTTGCGCCATTTCCGGCCTCCGCCCCCATCTTACACCTGCCCGGCATGGGCTTAATGCTTTCCCTGCAGCAGGCTGAGGAACTCCGCCCGCGTCACATGTGATTGCTTGAAGTCGCCACGCATCGCGCTCGTGATCATCCGGGAACCAGGCTTGCGGACTCCCCGCATGGTCATGCACAGGTGCTCCGCCTCGATCACCACGCCCACCCCATCCGGCTTCAGCACTTCCATGATCGCCTCCGCGATCTGGCTTGTGAGCTGCTCCTGGATCTGCGGCCGTCGTGCATACCCCTCGACCACCCGCGCCAGCTTGCTGATGCCCACGACCCGTCCGTCAGGGATATACCCCACGTGAGCCTCGCCATGGAATGGCAGGAAGTGGTGCTCGCACATGCTGTAGAACGGGATGTTCCGCAGGATCACCATCTCGTCGTGCGCCACCTCGAAGCCCACTCGCAGGTGCTCGCGCGGGTCGCTCCACAGGCCGTCGAAAATCTCCAGGTACATGTCCGCGATCCGTCGCGGAGTCTCCAGCAGACCCTCCCGCGCCGGGTCATCGCCAATGGCGCTCAGCATGTCGACCACCGCCGCCTTGATGCGGTCACGGTCAGGCACTGTTCGTGTGCTCAAGCCCCGGCTCCCTCCGATAGTCCATCGATCCTAGCAGCCCCCTGCCGCCGCCCGCAGCGCCCTCGCCCACACCCCGCCTGTAACCCTTACGATCTCCTCATGCCCTGGTATGGCTGGGTCGCCATCGTGCTCGCGACGGTCTTCCTTGCCGCTGCCGTGTCGTACCTTGCCCTGCGCGGTTCCGAACGCGGCCGCCGCTTCCTCGCGCTCCCGGCCTCAGGCCGGCTCCGCGCCGGCCGCGCCCTCCTGCGAGACCGCGCAATCGGGCGCGCCCCGAGGCTCGTCCTCGTCGCGCTGGTCGCGTACCTCGTCTCCCCCCTCGACCTCGTGCCGGACTTTCTCCCCGTTTTGGGGCAGGCCGACGATATCGCCATCGTCATCGCCGCTGTCGCCCTGCTCATCCTCCTCATCCCCCGCGACCGATTCGAAGCGGCCCTGCGCGAAGCCGAATCCGCTCCACGGCCGCCCGAATAAACTCCGAGCCTCCGGAAAAACCCCGGACACGCCCTCGCAGGGCCCACTCGGCCACCGGATCGGGGCCATACTGCCATCGGGACATGCCTTCCCAGGGTCTACCTTGTGGATGGCCCGACGGTCGCCGGTTTCTGTGGTGCCGGCAGTCCGTCGCCCGCGGCGGGTGGGCAGGTGAGACGGCCCCGGTCCCCCATTCCGAGGTTGTGCCCCCCGCCGCTGCCCCTAGCCCGGCTCCAGCAACCCCCGTGTCAGGACTTCCAGGTCGCCCGCGAGCGCCGGGTCGTCTTCGCGGCCCTGCCACGCCCCAATCCCCAGCGATGCCGTCATGTACGTCGTGACGAGCATCCGCACGGTCGCGTCCACCGGCACCCGCCGCAGTTCGCCCCGCGCTATCCCCTCGGTAAGCAGCTCCCAGAACTGGTTGTACAGCCACACCGCCTGTTCCTCCTCCACCGGGCGGTTGCGTACCACGATCTGGAACATTGCGACCACGATCCGCCGGTTGCTCCGCAGGTACTCCGCCAGCGAATCCAGCGCGCGGCAGACCCGGTCGATCGCGGGCGTCCGCTCGTCCACCGTCGCGAAGTACTTGCCGAGCGCCTCGTTGCGCGCCTGGTGGAGCACCTCGCGCAGGATCTCCTCCTTCGAGGCGAAGTACCCGTAGAGCGTCCCGACGCCGCAATCGGCCAGCTCGGCGATCTGCTGGATCGAGGTCTCTTCGTAGCCGTGTTCGTGGAAGAGGCGCGTGGCCGCCGCCACGATCGCCGCCCGCGTCCGCGCCTTGCGCCGCTCCAGCCTGCCCGGGGCCCCCGCCGTTTGTGTCATCCTGCTCATCCCCCGGTATTGATGGGCACCGCGATTCTCTTCCGAACCATGGCCACGGACCCTCGATTTCGAATGCGATTGTGAATCGGTTCAGCCCAACGCGATAGGGGCGGTCCAGCCACCTCTATCCCCTGCCCCGCCCCGCCCCGGGGATTGGCGATTGTCGATTGTTGATTGGCGATTGCCGGCGGGGTCATGGTTGGAGGTCGTCGTCGCCGGGGGGGTTGATGAAGGGGAGCGGGGGTTCGTTGGGGTCGAAGGAGGAGGCGGTGGCGGGGTCGGGGTGCCAGCCGTCGCCGGGGGTGGGGGTCCTGGTGAAGGGGTCCATGGTGTAGCCGATGGGGAGGCCGACGTTTTCGGGGTTGGTGGGGTCGATGATGGGGTTATCGGGTCCGGGCCCATCCCAGGGCCGTGGCATGTCGGGGAGGGAGTGGAAGAGGTCGTCTTCGGGGTTGGGGATGTCCTTGAGCCATTCGGGTGGGCGTGGCTGCCAGGGTGCGAGCCAGCGGCTGAACATGTGGAGGGCGCCGGGGGTGAAGAGGTCGCGGGCGAGTTCCCACTGTTCGGTGGTGTAGGGGGCGAGGCCGTGCATGATCATGCCGCGGAGGGCGATCTCGGCGTGCATCTGTTCTTCGTCGACGGGTGGAGGGCCGAGGCGGTGGGCGACTTCGAGGGTTTTGACGAGGCGGGTGACGGCGGTGGGGCTGGCGCGGCCCTCGACGGCGTCCTGGAGCGCCTGGTAGACGAAGCGATGGGGGTCGGGGCGTTCGGGGCGGGCGGGGGTTTCCGCGCCAGTTTCGGTTGCGGGTTCGGGTCCCGGTCCGGGTTCGGGTTGGGGTTGGGATTTGGGGTGGTAGGGGCAGCGGGCGGCGAGGTGGTGGCAGGGGTTCCCGGAAGGGGTGGTCTGGTTGCAGGGGTTGGGTGTCATTGGAGGGCCTCGCGGTAGGCCTCCTGGAGGGCGGCTTCGGCTTCATCGGCTTCGTGGAGGATGGGCTGGACGGAGGCGAGGAAGCCCTGGACGAGGGCGAAGTGCTGGGCGAGGTCGTGGGACTGGGGTTGAGGGCCGGTGAGGGTTTCGGTGGCGGCATCGAAGTTGCGGATGGCGAGGGCGCAGCCGCGGAAGACCTGGTCGACGGTGGTGGTAGGGATGCGGCGGGCGATGGCGAGGCGGAGGGTGGCATCGAGGAGGGCCTGGACGCCGGCGCGGTCGGAGAGGGAGAAAGCGGCATCGAGGAGGTGTTCGGCGGGGGAGCGGCGGGCGCGTCCGGAGGCGAGCCCGGCGCGGGCGGCGGCCTGTCGGGGGTCGGCGGAGGGGTCGTGGTTGATGCAGTAGGAGGCGCCTTTGAGGGGTGGGAAGCGGCAGGGAATACCGGCACGGGTGATGCCTCGACAGTACCGGCGAGCGTGCGTTCCGGGGGAAACTTTTTCCTGCTTGGAGACGCTTTCGAACGCATGGGGAACGCTTGGGAACGCACGTGCGTTCGCGTGCGTTCGATTTTCGGGGTCGCGGTGCGGGGTGGGGGTTGCGCGGCGGGGCATGGGGGGAGGTTGGGGAGGTGAGGCGGGGAGGTGGAAGGGGGGGG